>NZ_JAIUIS010000011.1:0-231276 GCF_020165765.1 Mesorhizobium sp. B264B1B | reverse complement strand
CAGACCTACCTACCAGCTCACAATGCCCGCTTCGCCAGGCCGGCCGCGGTCGAGGACAGCGCCTTTGTCGCCGCAGATCCGCAACAACTGGCCCAGATCCTGTGCAACGCCATCTGCCTCGACGCAACCATTCCGGCCTCGTCCATCACGAAAACGGTCTTGCCGTCGAGGAGGTCAGTACCCCTCCCCCACCGAAGCTCCCATGACGCCAATGTGCGCGCCGCGATTGCCGCTTCCTTTTCCAGGCCTTCGGCCGCCTTGCCGGCGAGCGCCCCACCAACGACGCGAAAACCTTCGCGTTCCCAAGCCTCCCGTGCCGCTTTCAGCGCGCTGGTTTTTGCGGGCTGGACTTGGAACGTCGCGCCTTGTCGGGGGTTGCCCTTCAGCGCGCGCGGATCGACAAATTTCAGTTCCATGGAAATGCTCCTTACGGGGTTGCCGGACACAGCCCGTCGCTGCGTCCTTTCTCGTCTTCTTCTCGAAGACACCCCCCGGCCCGCGGAGCGAGCGGGCCGGTGCAACTGCGGCCGAGCATCCCTGCCCGGCAGGACAAGCGGGGCTAACAGCCCTGCGAAGGACGACGTGGCCGGGATCGCGAGCGGCGCGGTTGAGCGCAAGCGTCAGCGGTCCGCTCGATCTGCGAGCAGGTTTTCCCCTCCCCTTCCTTCTCAGCCTTCTTCCCAAATTTGGATTGAACCCCGCTATTCTGACGCTATATTGCGTCATAATTATTGACATACAGGAATGGAGGTAAGCGTCATGGGACTTGCCCAATATGCTGACGGCGGACTTTTTTCACCGCGCAAAATCGCAGACGCCTTGCGTACTACCAGCGAGGAGATCGCCCGAACCGCCGGTCTCGGAAAGGATGCCATCCAGCGCAAGGACCGCATTGGCTCGGACAAGACGCAGCGACGGCTGCGCGAGATGTCGGAGATCGTCAACAAGGTCGAGCCCCGCTTCGGCTCGGCGCTGATGGCCTATGCCTGGTATCGCTCCGAGCCCCTGCCCGGCTTTTCCGGCCTGACCGCGATGCAACTGGTCCGTGATGGGCGCGCCGATGACGTGCTCGACTATATCGACGCGGTCGACGCCGGCGTTCACGCCTGATCCGGTCGATGCATTTCAAGGGGGAACTCTATCGGGCGCTGAATCCGATCTATGCACGCGAGCGGATGTCTGGCCGTGGCGCGGAGCTTTACGGTGGCCGTTTCAACCGGAAAGGAACGCAAGCGCTCTATATGTCCTTGTCGGTCATGACGGCGTTGCGCGAAGCCAATCGGGCCGGCAGTTTGCAGCCGACGACACTCGTGTCTTATGATGCGGATATCGAGGCGGTTTTTGACAGCCGCGACCATGAGCGCCTGCGTGCGGAGGGGATGGATGCGGCGGGGCTCGCCGGTACGACTTGGCGCGATCAGATGAAAGCAACCGGAGAGGCGAAGACGCAAGCCTTCGCACGAAGACTTGTCGCGGCTGGCTATCATGGATTGCTCGTCAGAAGCTTCGCCCCCGGAGCGACGGAGGACGGCCTTAATCTCGTCCTCTGGACATGGAGCGATGTGGCGCCCTGCCGTCTCACCCTGATCGACGATGAAAACCGCCTGTCGCGATAGCGGCGATCGAGGACAGCCGGTTATGGTTAACAAGAAGAAAGGCCGGCCACGCCGCGAGGCGTGACCGGCCAGCACATTCGATCAGGCGGCAATTGCGTCGGTCGCCCCGGCACCTTCAATATCCGTCGCCAGTGCCGCCTCCACCTCAGCAAGCTGCCGCCGCTTGTCGGCCAATTCACCCGCGAAGGCGAACTCGGCACTATCATCCCGGGACTGGTACGACGCAAGCCGGCGGCGGGCGTCGGCGAGGCGCTGGCGATAGCGCTCGCGCTCTCCTTCGAAATCGTCGAGCGCGTGCTTGAGGCGCGAAATCGCTCCGAGCGGCGTGACCGTCATGGCAAGCTCGATTTCGGAATCGGCACCGGTGCGCATCAGCGTGGTGCTATAGAGGCCGTTGACCTCGTCGTCATTGCCGGGGCGTGTACGCGGCGAAGCCTCACTTGCGCCCTGTCGGGCGCAAGTGGCAGGCAACGATCCCCTCTTAGTGAGCCGGGCGGTACTCGTAAGGATCGTATTCGTGGACCACCGTGCCCTTGTCACCGTCATATTCGCTCGACACCATGACGCCGAACTCGCCATCGACTTGGAAGAGCGTGACCGGGACCATCAAGGTCTGCGCGAGATTGAAGGCATGGTGCTGAGCAAGGGTGAAATTGTGCGACATCGTTTGGCTCCCGTCTTTGGGCGGGGTCCATCCCCGCTCGACAGGCGCCCGACGTGTTCAGGGCATGGCCGCGGTCACCTTGAAGGCGCAGCCGCAGAGGTCGCACGCTTGCGTAGCGAACCCCTTGCGGGTTGATTGTGGAAGGCCAGGACCTGAACCAGGAAAGCCGGACATGAGAGCGGGATTGCACCTCCTCAATGGCGGCCGCCCTGTCCCCCGTCTCACACTCCTTCACGTGCTCGCCCGAGAGCCGTTCATACCGAGCCCGTTCGCCTTCAGTTCCCCGCGTTCTCGAGAGGCCTACAACATCGCTGCTACAATCCGGTTCCAAGGCATCCTGAAATAAGCGCTAGAGTCCAACGCTTCATAGCTGCCACAGCCAGGATTTCCGCTTGCCGTTTGACAAGGCCCACCCGCCGAGCAGCATCAGCGCACCCCAAATCAAACAACCCGCGGTCCCAATAGACCCACTGGGACCGCGGGACGGTTTCGTTGACATGGCGTGTGCCGAGAAGCTGGTGATCGTCCACTCCCTCGACCAGGTTGAATATGCCAAAGCCCATGAGCATCGTTGCAAGTAGCAACTTTCCTGACCACCCGAGATGAGGTTGGCGCGCCGCACGCCATAGCACAATGAGACCTAATGCGACGAACACGTATGTGCCGGCGTGGAACCAGCCATCGAGGGACGTGTTGAACCGAAGGTTCTCAAGATTGCGGCGGGATAGCCGGCTGGTCGCCATATGATGCCACTGGAGCAACTGATGCAGAACGATTCCCTCGAAGAACCAGCCTGAGCCCGAGCAGGATTCCGGCCGAGGTCGGGAACCTGTGAGGCTCTTCGTCGCTGTTCCTTTTTCTCCTAAGGGGACCCAACGTCGAGCCCGCCAATGTACATCACCGTTTTTGCGCTACCGGCGCGTCATCATCGCTTTTTGAGAACCGCTTCAGCTGGCAGACCGAGACGGTGACCGCCACCGACCTTGTGGTATGCGACTGGACAGAACGCTATGATGTCAGGAGCAACTTCGCATGACCGACCAACAACTGATTATAGGAGCATTGGGAGTCTCGTCCAGTTTTGACGTCGCGCTTGAAACGCGCCGACGCATCGATTTTCTCGGCACCTATCTGCGTGCCTCGAATCTCAACACCTACGTTCTGGGCGTAAGCGGTGGCGTAGATTCGCTTGCTGCCGCTCTTCTTGCGCAACGGGCCGTGGAGGAACTGCGAACGGCAGGATATGAGGCCAGATTCCTGGCCGTTCGGCTTCCATACGGCTTACAGGCCGACGAGAGCGACGCGCAGCGGGCACTGGATACAATACAAGCAGACGAAGTGCGCCGGGTCGACATCAAGCCCGCCGCCGACGCGATGCTGGATTCGATCAAGCTTGCGGGCACCGACCTCGGCGATGCCGGCGGAGAGGACTTTTTGCTTGGCAACATCAAGGCTCGTGAGCGGATGATTGCCCAGTTTGCGCTTGCCGGCGCCACCCGAGGGCTGGTCATCGGTACCGATCATGCGGCCGAAGCACTGATGGGTTTCTTCACCAAGTTCGGCGACGGTGCTGCCGACATCCTTCCTCTTTCCGGGTTGAACAAGCGTAGGGTTCGCGCCTTGGCGGCGCATCTGGGCGCTCCGCCTCAATTAGTTGCCAAGATTCCGACTGCCGACCTGGAGAACCTAATTCCGCTTCGCCCGGACGAAGATGCCTATGGCGTAACTTACGATCAAATCGACGATTTCCTTGAAGGTCGGGAGATCGACGAAGCAGCGCGCACGCGCATATTTCAAGCGCACGCCGGCACCGCACACAAGCGCGCGCTTCCAGTGGCGCCCGTCGCCTCGTCCGGTCCATCACGACAGTAGCCGGACTCTCGGGATGGATGCTCACTATTGCTGCGACCGCCGCCAGATCTTCCACGTCCGATCCGACAGCGTCAGGTGCCGAATCCCGCCCTCGGGCTCACTTGGATTCAGCGAATAAGTTGAGCCGTCCTATCGCGCGCAATGCATCGGCCGTCGGCCCCGAGGGCGACTCTCGATCGAAACGAGCACTGCGTAGGGACGGTTGTCCGTCGCGGTGATGGCGCCTTTCCGGGCGCGCTGGGTTAAGCGACGTTTGAAAAAATCTGCTGATCCAGGTCGCACGTGGCCAGCCCATAGCGCCACCTGTGATTCGTTGCCTCGCGCCGGCTCTGATAGAACAGCGTCAGTTGCCGGCCCTCTATCATCACAGTCGAGTGCCCGTTCTCTCCCGGCTCGCCCGGATCCAGCACTGGGCCGACGGACACGTAAGGTCCTTCGACGCGATCGGCAATTGCGAAGAATACACGCTGGCGGCTGCCGCGCGGCCCCTCGGGCAGGAAGCAGGTTGCATTGAGCAGCACGCGTCCATCCGGCAACTCGACCAGTTGAGCGCCTTCGATGCCCCATTCATAGTCGGGATGCTCGCGTGCGTTGTGATGCGGAACGTCCAGGTGGTCCAGGATCTTGCCAGCGCGCTTCCATGGTCCGAACCAGGAGTCGGACTGGCTGCGTGCGAGATAGACGTCGGGTTGCGGGACCCTGCTGAATTTCGGCATTCCCGAGTAGACGATGTAGCGCTTGCCGCCGATGACCGCCGGATGGGGATCGTAGATGCCATCTTCATCGGTGTCCGGCAGGGATAATATCGCCGACGTCAAAACAACCCAGTGGAAACCATCATTAGACACCGCATGCTCGCACCGCCCACCCGACTTCATGAATTCGGTCTGGATGAACATGTGGAAAACCCCGCCTTCGTGGATGACACCGGGCGCCGCCACACCCGAGCCGGTGATCGGCAAGGCGATCGGTTCATGCTCGGTCCAGGGGCCACGCGGATCCGGCGCTGTGGCGTGCAGTATCTTCCATTCCTCGCTCGTGACGGTGCCGCTCGATCCGAACATGTGCCAGAGCGTTCCGTCGAATACGGGACAAGGATCTTTCAGGTCGTCCACCTGCTGCGGGTGAAACAACGGAAAGACGTGCGTTTCAAAATTGATCTGCATGTCCATAAACCTCGACAGCCTCTCTCAGCTTCCGACACCCAGGTCCAAACAAACTGATTCGAGGCGCTCTTATTCTAGCAGCGTCGGCTAACACGTGTCGATTTTCCCACAGGCCTTCAACAGCTCGAGGAGTGACAAAGCGCCACGTTAGGGCGCCGTGGTCCCAATTCCAGCGGATCTCGTGCCGCATTCGGACCGCCCGCGAAGCAGTCGAGCGGCCCTACCTCTGATCGTTGAGGCCGATGATCGGCCACGCAAATCAATTAATACCGCGGGAACAACTTACTAAATCGAAAGTTAGATGGAACTGAAAGCATCAGGCAGGAGTGTCGAAAATTAACCTAGGTTAATTCTTCGAGACTTGACTCGTATTAAAAGGGAAAATATATGGAAATCGCGCCGGCAAAAACAAAAAAAATCACGTCTATTGCGTACAATGCAGTAGTTATCTGCTTTTCACATCTCCGATGGAATTTTGTATTTCAAAGGCCACAGCACCTCCTGACCCTCGCCGCCCGGCAGCAACAGGTAATTTACTTCGAAGAACCAGCCTTCGAAGATGTCCGCGGTCCCTTCATGCGCGTGAACGACGTAGCTCCGGCAATCAGGGTTGTCACGCCGGTCGTCCCGCTTGGAACATCCGCGACAAAGGTGGACGCCATCCAGCGAAGCTTCGTCAATGAACTCGTCGCACCCGTTCCTCATGACCGGCTGATTGCGTGGTATTACACGCCAATGGCGCTGCGCTTCAGCAGTCATCTGCGCTGCAATGTGTGTGTCTACGATTGCATGGATGAGTTGTCCGCCTTCCGCGACGCGCCCGCGGAACTGGCACAGCTGGAAAGAGCGCTGTTCCGCCGTGCCGATCTGGTCTTCACGGGCGGGCAAAGCCTCTATGAGGCAAAGCGCAGTCAGCATCGTTCGATCTTTGCGTTTCCAAGCAGCATCGACGCTGCTCATTTCAACATGGCGAGAGAGGGGGGCGAGGAACCATCCGACCAGGCAGCCATTCCCCATCCAAGGGTTGGCTATTTCGGCGTGATCGACGAACGGCTCGACATCGCCCTTGTTGGCCAGACGGCTGCCGCGATGCCCGACATCCAGTTCGTCATGCTTGGGCCGGTGGTCAAGATCGATCCGGCGACCCTGCCACGGGCAGACAATTTGCATTGGCTCGGGCCCAAGAACTATGCCGACCTGCCGAGCTATCTTCGTCATTGGGCAGTCGGTTGGATGCCGTTCGCGCTCAACGAGGCAACGCGATACATCAGCCCAACCAAGACACCCGAGTTTCTTGCGGCCGGACTGCCCGTGATCTCCACCGCGATCGTTGATGTCGTTCGCACCTACGGTGCGGCTGGTCTCGTCGAGATCGTCGACGCCGACGACATTGCGACCAAGCTTCGCTGCATGCTTGCCCGCCCCAGAGACCTGCAGGTGAGGGCAGTTGATGCCTATCTCGCCGACAAGTCGTGGGAACGCACTTGGGATGCCATGACCTCACACATCCACGGTGTCCAGGCGATGAAAACTGTCGTTCCGCTGCGCAGGAGAGCCTGACGATGTTCGACTGGCTGATCGTCGGAGCCGGCTTTGCCGGCAGCGTGCTTGCCGAGCGCATTGCATCGCAACGCCGCGAAAGTGTCCTGCTCATAGACCGCAGAAATCATGTCGGCGGCAACGCCTATGACTGCTACGACGAAGCGGGACTCCTGATCCATCGCTATGGTCCCCACATCTTCCACACCAACGCGCAATCCATCGTCGACTATCTGTCGCAGTTCACGGCGTGGCGGCCCTACGAACATCGCGTCCTCTCTTCGGTAGACGGCAAACTGCTGCCCATCCCGATCAATCTCGACACGATCAATCGTCTCTACGGACTTGATCTCACCTCCGAACAACTGGAAGAATTTTTCGCTTCGCGACGAGAAACGGTGGAGGAGGTCCGAACCGCCGAAGACGTGGTGGTCAGCACCGTGGGCAGGGAACTCTACGAAAAATTCTTTCGCGGCTATACTCGCAAACAATGGGGCGTGGATCCGTCCCAACTGAGTAAATCCGTAACGGCACGGGTGCCGACCCGCACCACCCGCGACGACCGCTATTTTGGCGATACGTTCCAGAACATGCCCGCCGGCGGCTATACGCGGATGTTCGAGCGGATGCTGGACAGGCCTGAAATCAAGGTGATGCTGCAGACCGACTATGGCGAGATACGCGACAAGATCGGCTTTCGGCAGCTGATCTATACTGGGCCGATTGATGAATATTTTGATTGGAGGCTCGGCCGTCTGCCTTACCGTTCCTTGCGGTTCGACCATGTGACAGTGGATTGCGAACAATTCCAGCCAGTGGCGGTGGTGAACTATCCGCAGACGGAAAACTACACCCGCGTCACGGAGTATAAGCATCTGACAGGCCAACGGCATCCGAAAACCAGCCTCACCTACGAATACCCGACCGATATAGGCGATCCCTATTATCCTGTTCCGAGAGCCGAAAACGAGGAGCTGTACAAACGCTACGAGGCAATGGCGGACGCCTGCCCAAACGTCTGGTTCGTTGGACGGCTAGCGACCTACCGTTATTACAACATGGATCAAGTGGTGGGTCAGGCCTTGGCCACATTCGCGAGGATACAGAAGACCCTGCCGGCCTCGGCTTCGTTGGAGGCGCCGACATTTGCTGTGCTCGCGCCGTAACCATTTGCCGGACGAAGCCGAACGCGATGCCGTTCTACCCGACAGGCCCATGCTGCACGCGTGATGGCCGGGCTTACGCGAACAGAAGGCGCTGGCGCGCCAGCTCGTCCGCAACTGGCTGCCGGATGCTGCGCGAACCATCCGCGTGCACGGTAGAAAACAAGCCGACTTCGGCGTGGCGGGAATTGTCCCAACCCGGATAGGCTGTCACGGGATAAATGCAAATGCCTTGGATGGGGACGCCCAGCTTCATCGCGGCGCGGACCTCATCGCAGACATAATGCAGCCATGCTGGCCCGGCGGATCCTTCGGACCCGGTTTCAGCAATGAACATCGGCTTGCGGAACCTGTGAGCGACCTCGAGCAACATCTCGGACAGCGCCTGATATTCATGGTGGCCCATGGGAATGGTCGGACCGTTTAGATACCATTGGTTGTGAGGATAAAAGTTCAGGCCAATCACGTCGACAAGATCTTGGCTGCCGCCCAGTTCAGGCTCGACCTGTCCCATCAGCATCTCATACGCCTCGAACTGACCTCGCCGGGCGTTCTGCGCGCGTTGCCGTTCCGCTCGGCTGCCGTCGCGAGGCGCGATATGGATCAGCGGCTCAGCCCAGACGAATCGACAGTCGGGGTCGGCCTGTCGCATTGCACGGATGCCCGCGACCGCTGCCTTAACGAGATGCCGTTTGAACCATCCGCGCTTCTTTGGGCCGACACGCGGGAAGTAGCCGACTTCGACGGCCCAGGCAAAGAACGAGATTTCGTTGATTGGACAAAGCAGCGGAGAGGTGCCCGTGAAGGAGCGATGGAACCGCACGGCCTCCGCGGCAAAAGCGGCGTAGGCGTCGATGAATTCCTGCGATCCCTGATCGATGTGATCGGGCGACCCGTAATGAAAAACATCCCAGATCACCTGCACGCCAACGGCACGAGCCGCTTCGATCATGGCCGCCCAACTCGACCAGTCATAGATGCCCGGCGCCGTTTCGATCAGGTGCCAGCGCAACCCGTCTCGGATCGTTCGAAGCCCGAGCTCGGCACAGCTCCGGTAGTCCGCCAAGGCATGGATGTTGTGCGAGGTAGCGCGAACAAGATCGAGCCGGACACCGTCGCTCCGCCTGTGGGAGGAACATTCAAAGCCGGCCATGAAGAAGCTTTCGAAGGTTCGGCCGACCGCTCGGTGTTGACCATCGTCTACCACATCCTGGACCGGGCCGGATCGTTCGGTGGGGGCCGGCCTGGCCATCATGCTCTCTCGCGGGTCTGGCGATTTGCCCGTAGCTCGTTACAGTTCACGGTGCTACGCGATTCGTCGACAGGATCGGCTTCAGGATGCCGACTGGCGCGAGCCTCTGCTTGGCTTCTGTCCTGCTCGTCCATGCCGCGCTTGGCTGTGTGCGGCCAGGCTAGCCTACCCGAGTGTGCCGGCTCCTTGATTGTCATTGATGCATTTCTCCGCTGGCGATCGGCGCCGGAGCTAAACCGCGAGCACAATGCTTTGTTCCGGCTGCGCCCGTTACGAACCCCATGCGGATGATTGTTCCCCGGCGCGTCGCAAACCCCACGGCGGGTCACCGCCTGCACGAGAATGGAACCGGCGACCGTCCCGGTAGTTGGGATGATTATCGGTCGGAGGTTTGTCCATGCTTTCCCCATCGAGGAACTCGCGCGTTCCGTCAGGGAGCGGCGCGCGATCCTGTTCGTTGGGGCTGGCGTGTCAATGAGTGTCGGCCTGCCCTCCTGGCGTAAGCTCATCGATCATCTGGTCGAGGACCTGGGCATCGATGACGGCATCATCGCGCCGTCGGACGTCAGCTACCAGACCCTGGCGGAGTTCTACCGGTTGAAGCGGGGCACCATCGGACCGCTGCGAAGCTGGATGGATCGGAACTGGAGTGTCTCGCATGAGAAAGTGAGACGTTCGGAGATCCACCGCCTGATCGTGGCACTGGACTTCCCGATCATCTACACGACCAACTACGATCGCAACCTCGAGGTCGCCTTCGAAGTCCATAGCCGCGACTACGTGAAGGTGGCAAACGCAAAAGACATCGCCAAAGCCAGCAACGGGGTCACCCAGATCGTCAAATACCACGGCGACTTCGACGACGACTCCTCCCTCATTCTGGCCGAGACCGACTATTTCGACCGGCTGTCCTTCGATTCACCGCTGGATGTGAAATTCCGCGCGGATGCATTGGGGCGGACGATCCTTTTCATCGGCTACAGCATGTCGGATATGAACATTCGCCTGCTTTTGCACCGCCTGTGGCAGACCTGGAGGCTGTCCGGCTATGAGACCGACCGCCCCAGATCGTTCGTATTCATGCCTAGCCCGAGCGTCGTCCAGGAGGCGGTGCTGGGTCGATGGGGCATCGAAATGTTGAGCGAAGAGGCGGCTCAGCCTGAACAAGCGTTAGCAGCGTTTCTTTCCAAGCTGCTTGACGCCATGAGGGGTCCATGAGGGGGGACGAACCGGGCACCAGGGCCGCCTTGAGGGCGGGGTGAAGGCGATCACCCCGCGGGTCGCTTCATCTTGGTCTTGCGCCAAACAACCGCGCCCTGCCGAAGCGGATTGCACACGTTTCGCGCACGCGCGTCCAACTCGACATGGTCAGGATAAATACTGTCGAACAGAAGGAACATCTGGTTCTGCGGTCGGTTGGGCGAGATCAACGGAGATAATATGAGATGTTTTACACCGACAAGAAATTGCAATTCCCTGTGCGCGTGGAAACGCCCAGCCCGATCTTTGCTCGTGCTTTGCAGCAGGCGATCGGTGGCGTCGAAGGCGAGATACGAGTTGCGCTGCAGTACTTCTTCCAGGCCTGGGGCGCGCGCGGCCCAAGCAAGTATCGGGACCTGCTGCTGAACACCGCCACTGAGGAACTCGCCCACATCGAGATGCTCGCGACGGCCGTGGCGTTGAATCTGGAAGGGGCGCCGCTGTCTTTGCAAGAAGACATTTCAGCCGATACGATCGGCGGCTCCGTGTTGAACGGCATGAACTTCCGCCACATCCTTTCCACCGGACTCGCGGCATTGCCGGAAAATTCAAACGGCGTGCCCTTCAATGCTTCACACGTCTACGCCAGCGGCAATCTCGCCGCCGACATGATCGCCAATGTCACGGCGGAAAGCAGTGGCAGAGTGCTTGCCACACGCCTCTACAATATGACCGACGATCCCGGCATGAAGGAGATGCTGTCGTTCCTGATCGCCCGCGAC
The DNA here is from genome assembly GCF_020165765.1 of Mesorhizobium sp. B264B1B. Taxonomy (NCBI): domain Bacteria; kingdom Pseudomonadati; phylum Pseudomonadota; class Alphaproteobacteria; order Hyphomicrobiales; family Phyllobacteriaceae; genus Mesorhizobium; species Mesorhizobium sp. B264B1B. The sequence continues at coordinate 220,022 of NZ_JAIUIS010000011.1, read as the reverse complement.
ACGATGCACCAGCAGCAATGGTTAGCAGCCATCGAGGACATGGGCGGGCTCGCGGCTTCACTGCCGGTTCCCAATTCCTTCCCCCAGGAACAGGAACTTCGCGACGTCAGCTATGCTTTCGTCAACTGTTTCGTCGACGGCGTGCCGCCGCCCGAGGGCCGTTGGTCGAGCGGCAAATCCATTGACGGCAACGGAGAGTTCACGACGGTCGCGGGCGAGCCGATGGGTGAGGAACCCATGCTTGGCTCCCCCCGCGTGGACAGCGGAGCACAGAGCGAACAGATCGGTTCTACCCGGGGCTCCAGTCGCGCCAGGGGGTCAGACGGTAACGGCGCTCGCGGCTAGTGTCATTCTCCAGCTTAGGCTGATGGCAACGCTTTCTCCCTCCAATCGTCGGAAAGCACCTATGGCGTCGCGCCTTCTGTTCAGGGTGAGAAGCCGTGTTGGTTCCCGAACTCACCACCTGGCCAAAGGACCTGCTGCCCATCAGTGGCCAGCGAAGCTCTTGTCACCGTCAATCGAACAAAACGATGAGGGGACGCGTGATCATGAGCCAGAAGATGGCGAGCACGGCGGCGAAGGCAGGAAAACCGAAGACAAACCACAACCGAAACAGCTTGTTGTACCGCTCCGGCGGCGGGTCGCCAGATGTGGCGGCGCGCGTCGCCAGATTGCGCATCTCCATCTGCATCCAAACGACCGGCAGCCAGAACAGGCCGGTCACGACATAGAGCACAATCGACAGCACGATCCATCCTTCCCTCAATGAATAGCCAGCCTGCCAGGCGAGGGCCACGCCGGTGATCGGCTGCGCGACGACGGCAGTCGCGGTAAAGAGGAAATCATCGACAACCACGATGTGGGCAACTGCCGCGATTGTTGCGGCATTGCCGGTCCGGTGAGCGAGAAGCATGAAGAAGGCAATCCCCGCCCCTGTCCCAAGCAGCACGGCTGCGCCGATGACGTGCAGATATTTGACCACGAAATAAAGCATCAGCGCTCGTCCAAGATCGCCAGCGCAACGAAGTGCAAGGCGAGGATCGGCAGGATTTTCATCAGCGGGCCGAGTGGCTCGTTCCAGAGATCCGGGCGCAGGATGGTGCCGGCGATGGCGTAGGACAGCGAGATCGCGATCGCACCCCAAAGACCCGGGCGGCTTGTCGGCCGGAACGCGATCAGAGCGCCGACAGCCGCGTCGGCGATTGCACCGGCCACGACCGCGGCCTCGGCGTGGGGCGCCACCGCAGTGCCGATCAGCAGTTCGACGCCATTACGCCAGCCTGTCGTGAGCGAGATGATGCCGGTCATGATCCAGAAGAATGGCAGCACAACGAAGATCGCGGGCTTGATGAGATAGAGCCCGGCAAACCATCGCTCCTGGACCGTTGCCGGATCGGCCGCAAGTGCTGATGCGAGGCTTGCCGGGTGAATGCCTGTCGTCACAATCCAGGGCTGCGGATCACCGACAGCGCCTCGCGTGATTTCTTTTTTGCGCATTGCTGCGGATCGGCGGTCGCCAGCCGAGCCATCCAGCCAGATCGCCCAGACGATAGAGGCCTCTCGCCACCCAGCCGGGCAAGGTGAATATGGCTGCCTTCTTCCATCCAAACCACTGGCGGTAACGACTGACGAGCTCTGTCATGGTGAGCGCCTCCGGCCCCGCAAGCTCCAGCGTCAAGCGAGAAGGACTCGTGGGCAGGAGGAAGAAAAGAACGGTGGAGACAATGTCATCGAGCTGAACGACTTGCAGGCGACCGGTATTGGGCATGGCCGGCAACAATGGCAGCGCGGCTAGCCCACGCAACAATGCGCTTGCGCCAAAGACGCCGCGCCGCGCCACCGAGGGACGCAGGATCACCCAGCCGACATCGAGCGCCATCAATACCTTGTCGCCGGCCAGCTTGCTGGCGGAGAAGGCGGACAGCTGATCGCGGTCGACACCGATCGCCGAGAAATGGATGACCGTCTTGATGCCGGCCCGTTCGCAGGTCCTGAAGAGAGCGGAAGCGGCGATGGCATGGACCTCCTGAACCTTTTCCCGCGCGTTGTCCTGCAGAACGCCGGCGCAGTTGACGACGGCATCGACGCCTGAAAGAGGCGAACTCCAGTCCTCCGGTCGGACCGCCTCCGTCATGTCCAAAATGACGTCCGAACTTTTCGAAGAGCCGGCAGGTCGGGAGCGGCGGAGCACGCGCCGTACTTCGTGTCCCTCCGCCTCCAGGCGCGCGCATAGTGAGGCGCCTATCAAACCTGTAGCGCCGGTGACGAGGATCTTCATCCCGTGAGCCCGGCCTGCGGCGTCGCTCGAGCCGCCGGCGGCCTGTTTGCCGGCAGCACGCCTTGTTCGTCGAATCCCCATCTGTGGCAGGACCAGTACCATATCCGGTCGACCGGGTTCCAACCGTCGATGCAGCCGGCACTCGAACCGTCTGCCGCCTCGCTGATAGCGAGTTGCTCGCCATCATGGTTGATCACCCGGCCGTCGCCTGGGTCGATCTCATCGATCTCAACAGCTTTGGTGCGACGTTCGAACAGGAGCTGTCTTTTGCTCGACGCCGGTTCCGCGGACATAGGCGCGACCGATGCTTGGTCAAGCGGCATGGGTTGCCGGACATCCATGACGGACCTCCTCGGCGTGATCCAGTGCGGATATCTAGGCCGCCTTTTGCATCGCTCTCTCGTTCACACCGGCCTCCCCGAGTTGCGTCAGTGCTTCATCGGTCGCCTTCTCCTCCTTGAGCGACTGTTCAAGCAGCGGAACGGCCTTTTTCAGCCCAAGCAAACCGGCCCAGGTGATCAGCGTTCCATATCGGGCGATCGATCTCATAATGCTCGACGGCTTGCGCGGCGGCCACGAGCCCGGCATCCAGGGCTGGAGCCTGTTGAAAGTCCTCCAGGATCTCCTGCCCTTCTTCTATGATGCCGTCGATTGCCGGGCAGGTCTTTCCCTGTGCCCGCTTGCCGAAGATCTCGAACACCTGCTGCAGGCGCTCGATCTGGCCTTCCGTCTCACCTCGATGCTTCTCAAAGGCAGCAATCACCTTTTCGGATTCAGCTCCCTTCGCCATCTTCTTCAAGGCGGAAGGATTTTGCGCTCGGCGTAGTAGATATCCTTCAAGCCGTCGTGGAAGAGATCCTCAAGTCCCTTTGTCTGCGAAGCTTTCTTGGTTGCCATCCTCATCTCCTGCTTGAAAGCGCGCCGGGCGGCACCCCGTTCAAACGAGGCGGCTCCTTGTTTGTTCCGCCGTTTTTCCCCAGCAGACGCCGGCACCCCGTCGGTTGCGAATAAGCGGCATCGACGGCAGTGCCTGAATGCGCACACAATAGGTGTTGTCTCGCCAATGCCGCATTGAGGCTCTTACGGCGCCAATGGGGGGCACCAGGATGCCGGGGAAGCGACGAATATCCCCGCGAGGGCTGCGCCACGCGCCATCCTGTACGACTGAACGACTGAACGACTGAACGACTGAACGAGGGCGGACCTGTTCACTCGTTTTGCGCAAGATAGCTGTGCATATCGGTTGCGGCGATCGCCGCGTGTCCGAAGGCGACCGCGACCTGGTTGATTTCGTCAACCACATCGCCTGCGGCGTAGAGGCCCGCAATTGCGGTTCGCTGGCGCGAATCCACGACAAGATTGCCGATTTCGTCACATTCCGCGCCGAGGTTGGTGGCCAGCTTCGATCGCATCGTGCAGCCCAATGCGGGATAGATGGTATCGAAAGACAGCGTGTTTCCGGCAACGAGCCTGATGGTCGCCTGATGGCCGGCAGAGCGGATCGAGCCCGGGAGGCACGCGTGCACCTTGATTCCAGCCTTTTTGAGCAAGGCGTCGGCGGCGGGGTCGAATCGAGTTGTCGTCTCGACCAACATGGTGACGTCACTTGTGTAGCTTCGCATAAACAACGCCATCTTCATTGCGTGATCTGCCGGGCCCATCACCGCAACCCGTCCGTCGATGACCTCGTAGGCGTCACAGATCGGACACAGCCGCAACGTGCCGGCCTTGATCATATCGGCGGCGTCGGGCGTGTCTGGAAGCGTATCGACAATACCGGTGGCCATGAGCACCGCGCGAGCCCGAATGGGAACCGATGCCGTGGCGATGAAATCGGTCCCACCCCGCTTAATGTCGTGGATCGTATCGTCCACGAGATCGACTCCGCTCAGCAGTGCCTGCTGCCGCAGACGATCAAGCAGCTCAACACCGGCAATACCGTCAGGAAACCCGGGACAGTTGTGGGTTACCGGTATCCACTTTGCGCGGCTTTGGCCGGCATCCACAAGGACGATCCGGCGCCGAAAACGCCCCAGGTAGGTCGCGGCGGTCAGGCCGGCCGGTCCGCCGCCGATGACCAGGCAGTCGTATGATTCGCCAGGACGGATTTCATCGTCTGAAACCACAAGAGAACTCCCGACATGAGCGCGTCATTCCTGGCTGCCACCGCTGAGCGCCTCGTAAACCTCAGAACGCAACCAAACGAAGATCATCGCTCAGTCCTTGAGGCAGCGGGATCCAGCACGTCCGCGACCGCGTCCTTCTTCGCGCGAGGAAGGAGCGTCATCAGAAGAATGAATGCCGAGAGAACGAGACAGGCGGCGTTTGTGATGATGATCGGCCACTCGCCTTTCATGGACCCGAAGATGAGCCAGAGGGCGAACCCTGCTGCCGTAATCGCATACATAGGCGCGGAGATACTGCCCGTGTCTCGCGTCTTTATGATCTTCCAGGCTTGCGGCGTAAAGCTCACCATCGAACATAGTGCCGCGAGATAGCCGACCAGTGTCTCAGTTTCCATGCAATCAAACCGTCGGCGCGCGGTTTTGTTCACGACGGGTGTCTCTAAGTTCAATTTGACCGCTGCCCTGGCACCCTGCAGATGGCTTAGGGCTTGGCCGTGGAGGACTGATCCGATTCGGGAAGTCGATCTCGAACCGCCTTTTCGGTAGTTTTTGCGGTGGCCTTGACGACCTCACCGACCTTACCGGCTAACGTGTCGGCGGTGCCGCTCGAGCCCTGCCGGTCCGCCTCGCTCTTGACTGTCTCGTAAGCTTCGGCAGCGATCTCTTTCGCTTGCTCCACGCCGTCCTCTAAAGCACTGTTGGCGCTGCCAAGTAGTTTGTCGCGGTAGCCGCCGAGTTGCTCGTCTTCCATGGTTGTGCGAGGCAGAAGCACGCCTATAGCCGTACCCGCCGCCAGGCCGAGGACGGCAAGTGCCAGTGGTTCGCGCTCAAATAGTTCCTGCGCGGTTCGACTCGCCTGCACAGCCATATCACTCGCACTGGAGCCAAGCTGCCCCACGGTGTTTACAACCTTATCCTTGGTCTCGCCAGCCGCAGTTGCGGCCGCTTCGCTTGCATTGCTCGCAATCGAGCCAGCGGTCGCGCCGGCATCCGAGAGCATCTCTGCGACCGCCGATGGTCCACCATTGGGGATCTCTTGTCCGGAACTCGGCCCTTCCGCAGCCCCCGTCACATCGCTGACCCCGAACGTCCCCCCATCCGTGTCGGCCTGATTGTTGACAGCCTGGGTTGCAGGAGAGCCACCCGCCGAAGCACCGCTGCCAAGCATCAGCCAAGCCAGGCCGGTCCCAACCAGCATCAGGGCCAAAGGGTTGTCGCTGACTTGGGTCTGGAATCTGCTGAGGGCGGCGGTCCCTGCGCCGCCAGAAAACAACCCGGTGAATTCGTCGATCAACTGACCGGGTGTCATTTTGCTGCGGATGGATTCGGCGGTATCGACGACCGCTGCGCGGGCAATCTCGGCTTCGCGTTCGAGTTCGGCTGCCGATTTCTCGCTCATCTCATTTGTCCTTTGATCACACGCGCATCGCTGTTGAGTTGTTCTTGTGTGCGGTCAGGAGCCAATCCGGAAGGCGCAATGCCGGCCATTCCCGTGCGAAGGAGAATCACCCCCAGGATCGCCACGACGACACCGACGAGCAGCGAGGCCCACCCGGCCCCCAGACCCGCCTTAGCCAAAGCGATCACGAGCGCTTGGAGCAGTACCACCAGCGATGCCAGCAAGCACACGGCACCGCCTACGACTTCGACCACGCCGTGCCCGGCTTTGCTGACGTTTTCGGATATTTCGGCCCGCAGAAGCCTTGTTTCGGTCTGTAGCAGGGTCGTCACTTGCTGTGTAAGGTCGCTCACAAGGCTCGCGAGACTGCGGCCGTCCTGATCGTTGTTCATCGGTCATGCTCCGTGCTCGGCCAAGAAAGTGGCTGCATTCGTTATGACGTGAGGTCGTCCCGTGGAGAGCTGCCTGTGGTCTTCGGGCGCGTTACAGTCTTTGGGGCGCCACTGCTTTTCAGCCGACCGTCCGCTTCGCTCGAATCAGCGGGTTGCGAGCTTTTGATGAAGCGTCCCAGAGCCAAACCGGCGAAAACCGACCCGGCGATAAGCACTCCAGAGTTTTCGCGCCCGAAGGACCTGACCTCGCCTAAGACTTGTTCGACTGGTTTGTCCCGCAAAGAGGACGAGAGGCGCTCCAGCCCGCCAGCGGCAGTAAGCACGAACTTCGAAACGGTGGCTTGATCGCTGTTGGCCAGATGCTCACTTGCTGCCCGCAACGCGCCCCCAAAAGCGGCTAAGCTCGCGCTCATGTCGCGCTGCGTTTCCTGCGCCTTCCCTGACAAAGCCTCCTGCGCTTCCGACGCGTACTCGCCAGCTTTGCTGACGACTTCGTCACTGGCGTCGTGAATCAACCGGGTGGCATTTTGGGTTTCTTCCTGGAGCCGGTCGGAGAGCTCGCTCTTTGCCGTATCGAAATCGGATGCTGGACGTCCTGGATCGCCTTCGCGTTGCATAATGGCTCCTAGTGAAAACCGAGGAAGGAGAGAATTGCCAGCACGACGACAACGAGACCTATGAGATAAATGACGCTGTTCACGGCCTGATTTCTCCATTTTCGTCGAAAGCAAACACGCTGAACCGCGCGATGTTCCATCAGCCAAAACTTTTTTAGCTCCCTTAGATTTAAAGACCCCCTGCGTGGGTTGATCGTGCGAGTTGAACGCGAGCACGTCGCCATGTTTGGAGCCCAAGGGTTACTCGTCACCGGTGCTCTTTTGGCTATCCAGTCTGTGGAAACGGCTGGCAAGACTAACGCCTCCCCCGGCTGTCATTCGACCTTCCGCGGGCTCAATCTCGAGGAGCCCTAGGCCGAGCTAAGCCCGTAGCCTCGTTCGAAGGTCAGGCGATCAGGCGCCGGAACAACCTTGTGGCGTCTCAGTTCGGATGGCGAAAACGGTGAGCCTTTTGGGTGCGACGTCCCAGCGGCGATTCGCCAGTCGCCGCAACCTACGCAAGGAGCACGGCAGCTTGTCTTTCCGGTTTCAATTCTCACTGAAACGATCATCACGCGTCTGGGTCGGCGGCCTGGTTGCGGCGGTGGCCTTGCTAGCGTTGAACAATCGAGCAGCGACCAAGCAAGCGCTTTCCGTCCGCGCGAAAGGAAGGACCATAGAGGTCGACGGTGTCCGCCTTCGATATGTCGAGGCTGGAAGCGGCAGGGACCTGGTTCTCCTGCATGGGAACGGTTCCGCCGCTGAGGACTTCCAAACCAGCGGTCTAGTCGACAAAGCAGCCAAGCGTTATCGCGTTATTGTATTCGACCGCCCCGGGTTTGGCGGAAGTACTCGGCCGCGCGGTCGCCTATGGACCGCCGCGGCCCAGGCAGATCTGCTCCAGAGCGCCACGCAGAGGATCGGGGCAGACAATCCCATCGTTCTTGGGGGGCATCGATCGCCCTCCAGTGGGCGGCCCGGTATCCGGACGAGATTGGTGGCGCGGTTCTCCTCTCCGGCTATCATTTCCCCTCCGCAAGGTTCGATGCCATGCTTGCCGCCCTGCCGGCACTGCCAATCGTGGGAACCATCATTTGCCACACCATCCTGCCGCCTGTCGTCAGGCTGATCTGGCCCGTTTTGATGCGCCGCCTGTTTGGGCCGCAACCTGTCCCGCCAGAGTTTTCAAATGCTTTGCGAGATCTGGTCAGCGCACCGTCGCACTTGCGAACGACTGCCGCGGAATCTGGTCTGCTGATCCCCGTTGCCGCGTTGGCTCCCAAGACCGCAGGGAGGACAAACGCGCCGATAGGTATCATGGCCGGGGACGCGGACAGCCTGCTCGACACCAACTATCATTCCCAACATTTGCACGCGGTCCTACCGGGCTCGATGATGCGCATCGTCGCGGGTGCCGGTCACATGGTTCATCATGCTGCGCCGCACCTTGTGCTCGAGATGGTGGACAGCATCGCGGCAGCCGGATCGCTCTCACCTGAAGAAGCTGCTTACTATGCTCCTGCACCGCGCGAATGACTCGGGCGGTAGCCCCGAGCCCGGGCGGCCAATCGATCTTTTCTGATCCAGGCACAGAGTCGTTTTGTCATAATTCGAAGAAAGCTTTTCGGGTCTTTGAATATAGTCTCTTCCGAGATCATCTCGTCATGGGTCCGCAACTCGGTAAGCAGCATTCCCTTGCCATAGGGCTGTATCACGACTTCGCGCCCGCGTTGGTACAGCACCACGCAGGACCGCGCCGCCACACCCTTGGCCATCGCTTCGCGCAGCACGGAGAAGGCCTCGGTGGAAGCACCGTCGGCAGGGATCAGGTAATAAGGCTTTTCCAGGTAGCGCGTGTCGATATCCTTGATGGCGACAAACTCGTCGACCTCAAGCGTGTGCTCAGACGTCATCTTTAGCTTTTTGATCTCGTCCGGTTCGACCTTGATGAAATCGCCCGCGTCTGCCTCGTAGCCTTTGACTTGGTTTTCGCTATCGACGACATCGCCCGTCTCTTCGTCAACATAGGCAGCCTTGACAGGCAATCCATCTTTCCGATTCAAAATCTTGAAGTGGATTTTCGATGCCTCGCTGGTTGCACCCACAAGCTTCACTCCGCACGACACGGACCCGACTTTTAAAATCCCTTTCCAAACTGCTCGTGGGGCTGCCATGCAGTCCTCCTGTCGGGCCGATCCTCGGCACAAACGTCAGCCAGATCGTTATGTTCCGCCCGCCTGACTTGGATTGCCGCCGGCGACTGTGCCTGGGTTGAGTGGGCCTGATCCAACGACACATGCTCCAAGGAAATGAGGCGCTCATGCCACCGCGGACTGAACGTCAGGCCAACGCACGATTTGGACCAGAAACTCGATTGCGATCGTACGCGATAAAAAAATCCTGCCTCACAACAAAATCCAGCTTGGAACCTTCTGAAATCGCCAAGGTTCGGACAGAAAGGCCCCGAACGGATACACGAACATGGCACGCTTCTTTTTTGATCTTACTGAAAATGGAAACGTTACTGAAGACAACGAGGGGAGCGAACTTCCCGATACGGAGACCGCTACAGATGAAGCTGTAAAGGCTTTGACCGAAATAGCGAGAGAGACACTCCCCCATGACGGCAATGAGTGCGAACTCGCTTTCATCATACGCGACGAGGAGCGACCAATAGCAGAGGCAGTTATACGGTTCGAACTTCGCCCGCTTTAAAGCGCTCCCCGGGCTGAAATCCATCGATCTGGCGACGCTCTCGGCAGGCGATCCTTGTCTGGTCGGAGAGTGTCCTGAAGCGCTCCATGTCGTTTCGGATTGCACAACTGCATCAGCCTCCACTACCATCAGAACCTCCCGTTTCGCTAGCGACTCCTCATCCGCGTATCCTATCGCGGCCTTCGACCGGCAAGTCGCCAGGCCCATTTGCGGCGTTGACCGTCTCGCTTACCGAACACCTCTGATAGGTATGTCTCATTGGGTGAGCCATTCGTGATGAAGGTCCGTCAGCGCTCCTGAGGCTGCATGGATCGAAACGCCAACCGACCAGTTAAGTGGGTCAGGTGGAGACACGGAGAGAGCTATGCGCCCAAACACCTCAGGCAATGACATGGGATCCGCCACCCCAACCACACCACCCGCGGACGGCCTCGCTCCTGCCTTGGCCCGCAACATCGAAGCAATCGTTCAACGACGGAAGCGCGATGCGAACGCTGCCACTGCGGAGCAACGCGCCGCGGGAGCAATTAGCCAGTTCGCAGGCAGCATGATGTTCGTCTATATCCATCTTGTTTTCTTTGGGGGCTGGATCGTCCTCAATATCAAGCCCGTCGGCTTTGTTCAGCCTTGGGACCCATCCTTGGTTATCCTGGCGATGATTGCATCCGTGGAGGCGATCTTTTTGTCCACCTTCGTGCTCATCAACCAGAACCGGATGGCCGCTGAGGACGATGCGAGAGCAGACCTCGATCTTCAGGTCAGCCTGCTCAACGAACACGAGACGACCAAGCTCATCAAGATGGTCGAGGAGATTGCCAAGCGCATGAATGTTGCCACGGAAGCGGACGATGAATTGAAGGAACTGAAGCGCGACGTGGCACCTGAAGCTGTTCTCGACAAGATTATGGAGGCAGAGGAGTAGAGGAGGTGTCGCCAGTATCTCACCGATAGGCGAAACCGTGTCGATGAACGCTCGTTTGCTGTCAGCAGGGCTGGCGGGTACAAAGTAGCCGCAGACAAAGACGATCCCTTCGCACACTTGCCCCCTCCGACATGGCTCCCTGCGTCGCAGCCGCTATACCTGGCACGACATGTGTCTCGTCGGATCCATTCGGTATCCCACACTGCACCTTTATCAGCGGCCTCCCTTCGCCGCTGCCATTGCCGGCAGAAGCTGGCATTGGTCGAATTCGATCTGGCTTACATCAGCGGCCAGATCGTCGACCATCAGAAGACTGTGCAACTCCTTGAATGGGAGATCGGCTCCGGCCGGGATCCGGATGTCCAGCATTTCGCCTCCGATATCCTGCCGGCCGTACTGGAGCACCTGCGAATGGCGCGGGACGTCCGCAGCAAGCTGGTGAACCCGGCATTGGCCGATGCCTCGGGCCAGAGCAAGAAGTGACCGTCGCGTCGGCGGTCAATCCGCGCGTCGACAGCCTCTGGCCGAGCCTGCCATAGCCCGGGCGGAACCATCCTCTCCACTCGCGGTTTGGGCAGGCAACCCAAGGGAGACCTTCATGACACAATCGCGCGATTGGTTGATACAATGGCTGAGGGACGCTCACGCTATGGAGGAGCAGGCGGAGACGATGCTCTCCGGGCAACTGTCACGCCTCGAGAGCTATCCGGAGCTCGGCGACCGCATCCGTCAGCATCTCGACGAGACGCGACAGCAGGCCTCACGGCTGAGAACCTGCCTTGACCGGATCGGAGAGGGATCTTCCGCGATGAAAGACGCAGGTGGCAAGCTCACCGCCATGGCCCAGTCGATCAGCGGCGTGTTCGCCGGCGACGAGGTGATGAAGGGGTCGCTCGCCAGCTATACTTTCGAGCATATGGAGATTGCCTCCTACATGATGCTCATCGCCGCGGCCCACGCCGAAGGGGAGGCCGAGGTGGCGCGTGTCTGTGAGCAGAATCTGCGCGAAGAGGAAGCGATGGCGGATTGGCTCAAGAGCCACCTCGCCGAGACGACGCAGATGTTCCTGTCTCGCGCCGCGGCCGACAGCGATGCCGCGAAACGGTGACGCCCAAATGGCGCGGGCGGACTTTTTTTCTGACGATCGGGTCCGCGGGCGGCTCTTGCGCCGGCCGCTGGGTCTTAGGTCGCAGCTAAGAGCCCGCTTCTCCTCCCACAAGAGCGGACTCTTGTCTCGAGTTTATGATCGGCCGCGGATTCGTCAGGGCACGGGTGGGGCAACATGAAGCGACTTCTGTCAGATCTCGCCGCAATGGCTGAGCCCGGCTTCTGGATCGCCTTGGGGCTTTTGGCGCTGCCTTACGCAAGTGGGCGTATTCGTCCTCATTAAGACATGCCGGTGCCTCTGATCGCTCAGGCTTCCAGCCGCCCATGCGCGGACCTTAATACACCATCGTTGAGAGCACTTTCGGGTCTCACTGTCATGATCGCAAAGGGGCCGCGTGACCGACGAGGTGGGGATGCATCGACCGATGAAGTTGCAGGGCGCGTGTTGAGCAATCCGCTCGGTGTTATTGCGGGGTTGCTCCCATTCTTGCGCGTGGCGCACCATATTAGCCATTTGACGGGCGCAGATGCCGTTTGCGGGGACTCGCCCACCAAGAGGCTCTAGAGTTGCGAGTGTAGTCTGCTGGCCAGCCAGTCCGATACTTTTTCGGTCAGGGGGCGCGCTTCCCATTCGCCCAAACTGATCTGCCTTGATCGCGCAAGATCCTGGCTGAACAGGTCGATCTGCGTTTTGGCAAAATCCCGGCCGTAGACATTCAGCGTGGCTTCGTCGTTCAGCCGCAAAGAGCGCTCGTCCAGGTTGGCAGAGCCAAAGCTCGTCCAGACGTCGTCGACGATCAGGAGTTTGGGATGATACATCGTTGGCTGGAACTCGAAGATCCGGACCCCAGCTTTGAGCAAGTCGCCCCAGAAGTACCGCGAGCCCTTTCGGACCAGGGGCACGTCTGTGAGCCAGTTGGGCACGATCACGTCGACTGCTACCCCTCGTTTCCTGGCGTCCAAGATCTGCTGCAGGGCAATATCGTCAGGCACGAAATAGGCCATTCCGATGCGAAGATGATCCCTGGCGGCAGCGATCGCCGCCAGGGATCATCAGTTCCATGTTCTCCGAGCCATTTGGCTGCGATGACAGGATCAGCTGAGCGCTAAGCGACCCCGCAGGTTCGGAGGGTGGGTAGAACTTCTCACCTTGCAATGTCTCGCCGGCCGTCTCCAACCAGTTTTCCGCGAATGCCGCCTGGAAGGCAGACACTGCGGGTCCTTTGACTTGATAGTGCGTGTCGCGCCACTCATCTGGATTGCGGGCGTTTCCGAGCCAGTTGTCGGCAATACCGACGCCGCCGGTGAACGCGACCAGCCCGTCAACGATGAGCAGCTTGCGATGGGTCCGGTTGTTTACACGATCCAACGTATACCAATGAATAGGTCTATAGCGCTGGAACCGCACGCCGGCGCTTGTCATGATCTCGATCAGGTCTTCATCGAACGGCAGGCTGCCGACCCAGTCAACGAGCACACGGACCTCGACACCCTCCCGGGCTTTGGTTGCCAACGCGGTCGCGAACTCATAACCGACGGCCCCCGACCAATAGATATAGGTCTCGAAATCAATTGTAGACCGAGCCGCATGGATTGCCTGCAGCATTGAAGGAAAGATCTCATCTCCGTTGACAAGGGTTTGTACCGCGTTTGAATCGAACAGCTGTCCTTGCGAATAACTGCTCATGCTCCTTGCAAAATCGGGATCCGACGCGTCGAAACGGTGCGGGACAAGCGCTCGCAAAATGCGTGGCTCTGGTGCCAAGTTTATGCTGAGCAACGTGATCAGGCTGGCGATGACGGCAACGGCCACGTATTTGAGGCTGTTAAGCAGCCTTCCCCGGTTTACGCCAAACCTCACTGGGTCCGCACCCGCCCGTAGCGCCGCGAGTCCGCATGGCACATCTCAATCGCCCTGCTGTTTACGAGTGCGATGCTTTTCGATTTCCTCTGGTTCCTCATCATCGATTCTGGTGATGTTCGATGCCGAGCTATTCGTTCGCAACATCTCATCCAGCTTGGCATGGATCGCCTGCGTGTCGCGATGTTCTGCGCGTTGAATGAACAGTGTCATGGCCCAGGTGAACAGGGTCGCCGCGCCGTGCCAGTTCAAACTCGCCCTGTCGAGAAATAGCCAAAGGGCCGTGTAAGCCAGCAGCACCAGGAATGCTGCCGGCCGAGAGGTCAACGTGCCAATTGAGGTGAGCACGCTCGTGATCGGGTGATTTGCCATCATCAAGAACTTTCGACTGCAACGCGGGTTCCCATTCTTGGGCCAAGCTCGCGAACGTGCTTGAAGGGTTTTGCCGCAAGCTGATCCGACATCTTGGGCGGCCACAGTTTTGGACGAAGCCGGAACTTGGCGACGATGGTCGGATGCGCTGGCGTGAAGGTGTCGTTCCACGGCAGATATGAAGCCTTCTTCATGTGTGGCGGAACCTTCGGCGTCGTGCAGCTTTACGTTCTTTAGGTGGAGATCATGAGGGGAGATGTAGCTCGTCTTCGCTGGCGTGGTGGTGTGCAGCACGCGGGCGAGCGCGCGGTGACACCACTCTGATGTCCGCGCGAAGAAATGGATCGCTAGCTTGCCGCCTTCGACCCGCGGACAGTCGTACCATCCTAATGGTCCGACACTCGGCGATTCTCGGAACGTGACTACTTCCAAGTGATGGGGCGAGGTATGGCACGCGATACAACCTGACCTGAGCTTTTGAGCCCGCTCGATATTAAGGAGGTAACCCCTTGCCAGGTGAGACGATACTGCCGAACAGATCAGGTTTCGATCTCTCCGTGTTGTTCAAGGTGCTGGAACGACGGGACGATCTCACGGCCCAAGACCGGGCAGTACTTAAGGACGGCCCCTGGCGCGTGCGTGACTACGAAGTCGACGACGAAATCGTCGTGGAGCACTCCGAACCCAAGGAGAGCTGCGTTATCGTCTCGGGGATCACGGGAAGAAATGTCACCTTCGCCGACGGCAGGCGTCAGATAACGGCCCTCCACATTCCAGGCGACTTCGTTGATCTGCATGCATTCCTGTTGCACGTTATGGACCACAACGTCGTTGCTTTGGCGCCAACTCGCATGGCGTTCATCGGGCATGATACGCTGCATCGGATCACTGAGACCCACCAGCATCTGTTCCGCGTGCTGACAACGGTATTGGCGGTGGATGCCGCCATTCAGAGGGTTTGGATCGCGTGCCTCGGGCGCCGGTCCGCAGAGGCCCACCTGGCGCACATCATTTGCGAGATGTTCCTGCGTATGGAGGTCGTCGGCTTGACCCGGGAATGGTCATTCGAATTTCCTGTCACGCAAAGCATGCTGGCGGATACGGTGGGGCTGTCGATTGTCCATCTCAATCGGACGCTTATGGCATTGCGCCGTGCTGGCCTTATCACCTGGCAGCGTAAGGTCGTGACCATCACGAACTGGGATCGCTTGGTGCGAGCCGCCGAGTTCGACGCGACTTATCTCAACCTTCGCAAAGAGCCGCGATAGAGACTTTTACTCGCGTGCTTCGTCACCTCCCAGCAGCAATGATGGCCCAAGCAATGGCGCACGGCACGCTCGGCTTGAGAGGCAGGTGGAGGACCCCAACGGGCAAATTGCCGACGCACTCCTCAACCACCTCGGCCCGTGCACAATCGTGCTAACGGATAGTGCTTCGGCCGCACGGCAGGCGATTTTCTTCAGGCTCCTCTGCTGCAATTGAACCTATCCGGGCGGCCCTCAAGCACGCGATCCGCGGTGTTCATGCATCTTGGGCTAAGGGATCTGATGCGTCTGGCGCCGATTAAAGCGGTCAGTTTGGAACTTTTCATCCCCACAAGCGTTCGAAGGGGCTTGTGGGGACGGGGTGCCAAATGAAGCAAGGGATTCTTCCTGCTCAAGTCGACGAGGTAGCCTCTCTCTCGGAGGTTCCCGATCCGATACTCACCAATGAGTTTGAGGATTTCTTCGAGAATGCCGCCATCGCACTTCACTTCGTCGGGAAAGATGGCACCATCCTGCGTGCCAATCGCGCGGAATTGCAAATGTTGGGATTCACGGCCGACGAATATGTAGGCCGCAACATTCGCGATTTCCACGCAGATCAGGTTGCTATTGGAGACATATTGGACCGCCTGTCCCGGCGGGAGGAACTTAAAAACCACCGCGCCCGGCTGCGTGCCAAAGATGGCTCGACCCGCTGGGTGGAGATAACCTCCAACGTTCGCGCATTGGGTGACCGCTTCCTCAATACCCGCTGCATCACCATCGATGTGACTGAAACGGTCAAGGCGCAGGAGCTTATCCGCGAACAGGAGCGGCGCCTTGCCATCACCTATGAGAACGCTGCCGCTGGTATTGTGGAAGCAAACGCCGAAGGCCAACTGCTGCGGGTAAATTCCCATCTGTGTGACCTTTTGGGCTACACGCAGGATGAGCTGATTGGACGATCGATTTTTGACCGCACCTTTCCCGCCGATGCTGAAGCAGATCGCGAGCAGTATCGACGGCAAGTGGCTGGCGAGATCGACAGCTACACACTTGAAAAGCGATTTGTTCGCAAGAATGGATCAGTTTTTTGGGCTGTTGTGAATTCGTCGAGCGTTCATGACTGCGACGGGTCATTTCGATACGCTGTACGTGTCCAGCACGATATCAGCGAGCGCAAGCGGGTTGAGGCGGCGCTTGCCAAACGTGCCGAGGAACAGGGTGCGATACATCGATTCACCGAAATGCTGCAGCATGCGCGCACGCAAGAGGATGTGTATGCGCCGGCGCTCGATGCAATCCAACGTGCGCTCCAATGCCAGCGTGCTTCGATATTGCTGTTGGATAAAAACGGGCGCATGAAGTTTGTGGCTTGGCGTGGCCTGTCCGACACTTACCGCGTAGCGGTGGAAGGACACTCGCCTTGGTCAGCGGAGAGCCAAGATCCGCAGCCGATCTGTGTTGACGATGCACACCAAGCGGATTTGCCGGAAGAATTGAAACAAGCGATCCAGACTGAGGGCATTGGTGCGGTCTACTTCATTCCGATCACACAAGGTGGACGGCTTCTGGGCAAATTCATGGCCTACTTCGACCAGCCTCAAGAGCACTCGGAACAGCAGATTGAAACGGGTCGGACCATCGCTCGTCAGCTCGGTTTCGGTATCGAACGCATAAAGGGCGAAATTGCTGCTCAAAGGCTGGCAGCAATCGTGGAGTCTTCCCATGACGCGATCGTCAGCAAGGATTTGAATGGGATCATTTTGACATGGAATCGCGGGGCTGAGCGCCTGTTCGGCTATTCGGCCTCGGAAGTGCTCGGCAAGCCGATCACGATCATCATCCCTCCGGATCGGCTGCAAGAGGAGCCGCTCATCCTGGGTCGAATACGCAAGGGCGAAATTGTCGATCATTTCGAAACAGTCCGGCGCCACAAGGATGGGTCGCTAGTGGACATTTCTCTGACTATATCGCCTGTCCGAGACGCAGCGGGCCGTATCGTTGGCGCCTCCAAAATTGCCCGGGATATAACTGCGCAGAAAATTGCGGAAGCAAAGGTGCGCGACAGTGAACGTCACCTTCAGGATCTTCTCGCGGCCATCCCTGCTGCAATCTACACGACCGATGAGCAAGGCAAGATCACCTATTTCAATGAGGCAGCGGTCGAACTCGCCGGCCGCACGCCGGTGATCGGCAGTGATGAATGGTGCGTCACCTGGAAGCTCTATTGGCCAGATGGAACGCCACTTCCTCACGACCAGTGTCCAATGGCTGTTTCCCTTCGTGAAGGGCGGCCGGTCCGGGGAGTTGAGGCGATTGCCGAGCGGCCGGACGGCACGCGGATTCCATTCATTCCCTATCCGACGCCGATGCGGGATGCAGCTGGAGCAATTGTCGGCGGCATCAACATGCTGGTCGACGTCAGCGAGCGCAAGCAAGCTGAGACACAACAGCGGATCCTGCTTAACGAACTCAACCATCGCGTTAAGAACAACATGATGATGTTGAAGTCCTTGCTTTCGGTAGCGGCCAGGACCAGTCAAAATTCGGAGGCTCGCAAGACGCTCGACGAGGCGAGCAAGCGAGTGGCAACCATGGCTGCGGCTCAACGTGTTCTCTACGACACCCCAGACGCATCCAATTTCAGCGCGCCACTTTTTCTCGGGGCCATTTGCGAAACGACAAAGCAGGTGTTTCCAGCGAACGTCCAACTCATTTGCGACGCCGATCCCATCCAGTTGCCCAACGATATCGCGATGCCGCTTGCGCTCATACTCAATGAGCTTTTGGTCAATGCCGTCAAACATGGATCTGCGGGCAAGGCAAGCATCATTCGGGTTGGGATCAAGCAGCACGGTCAAAAGCAGGTGTTGACGGTAGAGGATGAAGGTTCAGGTTTCGATCTGAGGGCGGTGCGTCCTTCCTCGTCAGGTTTGCGGTTGGTTGAGGGGTTGGCGCGACAGATTGGTGGGATTTTCGAAGTTGAGCGAGATCCGTCTCGTTGCATCGTGATTTTTTCTCAGGCTCCCGGGGAGAACGGCTTTGACCTTAAAAACGGCAATGTTTGAGACAGGCCGAACGGGGGAGTCGAACCAGCCATTCAGACCTCAGTTGGTTTTCTCCAGAGATGATGGGATTGGAGCAGAAGCGAGAATTTCCGGCAAACCATGCATCATGATCGTCGAAGACGACTACCTCATAGCCCTCGATGTCGAGGCTAGTCTTAGCGATGCCGGTTTTGTGTTGGCTGGGATAGCCAGCACAGCCGAGGAGGCGATCATAATTGCGCGCTCGGCTCAGCCTGCGATTGCCCTGATGGATATCCGCTTGCTTGGCAAGCGGGACGGAATTGACGCAGCGTTGGAACTCTACCGGGACTTCGGCATACGGTGCATCTTCGCAACCGCGCACGCTGACCGCGACGTAAAGCTTCGAGCCGAAGCGGCAAGACCACTCGGCTGGGTTCAGAAACCCTACTCTACGGCGATGCTCATCGAAGCCATCCAAAACGGTTTGCAGGAGCTCGACAACAAAGGCTGAGCGTCACAGCCGGCAGCCAGTGCTGGCGAAGCCCTGGCTTTGAAATTAACGGACGTAATCTTCGTTGCTATCGCGAATTGGTACGCTCCAAGCTGGCCGGCTGATCGATTGCGACTGTACGCATACAGACCACCGGATCCATTTTGCCTGGCCTGACAACCCAGGAGGCCTGGTATCAGGCCAATAGCATGGGCCTGCAATCATACCGGGTTTGGTTAGATACCATAGTGCCGACAAATCTCTCCGTCACTTCGACCGAAGTCCGGCTTCGGGCCGTGGCCATGGAACTGCCGAAGGGCATCGGCACACCACGGCAGCGCGATTGGCTACTCGGAGTATGTCGCAGGGATTTCCGATGTGAGCTTCTTCGGCGAAGCCGCCAAACGCTGTCTCGACATCGTGCACGCAAACACGCCCGCATGGAAGGACACCTTACGATGGACGTCGCAGAGTGGGTTAGCCAATCTCCCGACCGTCAATATCGGCCCGTGGTGGCGCGACTACCATAGATCGCTGGAGAGGCTGCACACCGGCTATGCGCGTTCGATGTCCTGCCCGTCTCTCGGCGATGTCTGCTCCAGGACTGCTCGCCCTCTTCCTGACCGGCGCTTTTTCGGTCGGCAGTTAGAGCTCGGGGCCGTTCGGCACGGAGCCGCTCTTCTTGAACGGATGCCATCGACGACCGCTTTCCAGACGCAAGCGAAGGTGCTCCCGCTGCCCGACCTGAACGTCGCGGACCGTCAGTCGGAAAGGACCGACGCATCCGGCTCGGCTGCTAGCCGAGCGTGCGAATCGGAACCAAAGTTTGAGGAGCAAGTTTGGCCGTGAACGCCGAAGTTTGGCACAACCATCCAAGGAAGGAGAAGCCGATGAAAGCGCAATGCGGGCCGGCGGCAGTTTGCCGCTGCTTTGGTTTTGTTGAGCTTGCCGGCGATGGCCCAGACGAGCGGGACACCGGACCTTAAGCTGCCAACGCAGCAGTCTGGATCCACGCCGCCCCCCGGCCCCACCGGACATATCGACGACCAGACGCGTGAAATGATGCGCCAGATGATAGACGAGATGTTGCAGGAAAAGCTGCAGGGAGATGGCGGTCCCGAAGGAGGACCTCCGCACCGCAAAGGTTGGCACCGGGACATCGCACAAGGGCCTCGCGAGGCGGGCAGGATATCTCGAAAGGCTGATCGCATGGGGCCCCGCATGATGTACTTTGCCCGTATGCAAATAATGTTTGCGATAATGGACGCCGACGGCGATGGAGCCCTTTCGCACAGCGAGATCCAGGATGTGATCGGGCGGATATTTGACGCCGTCGACGAGAACGGCGATGGCAGGATTGACCTCGAGGAGATTCAATCCTTCTCACAGGGTCGTGGAGGTGGAGACATGCAGTAGCGCCCAAAGGGGCGCCTGGCTCCTGTTCCTGGCCGCCATACTCGCCCGACCTCAACCCGATCGAGATGGCCTACTCAAAACTCAAGGCGCACCTGCGAAAGAAGGCGGCCAGAACCTTCGACACGCTTTGCGAGGCTCTCGGCGATATCTGCCACCTGTTCGAGCCAGCCGAATGCAGAAACTTCTTCAAAGCGGCCGGATATGAGGCCGATTAATCGCGACACGCTTGAGGCAGAAAAATTGCGCGGGCGCCAAAGCTGTCCGGTCTCGGCCCGCCAAGTCCCGGGAACATGGCCGCGAAGAGGACCATTTGTTCACCTGACCTGCGGCGGGAGGTGGCCATGCGCGGCCTGCGGCAGCTCTCTTTTGGCATGAGAAGCCCGGTCACAGGTGCTTGAACCGCGAGCGGCAAGGACGGCTGATCAGGCGATGAGGCGGAGAGATTCGGACGTTCCCCTCAATCCGCCATGCCGGCCTCATGGGGTACTATTGCGTCGAGGATTGCGTTGTACAAACTGACGGTATCTTCCTCGATTTCTGTGCTGCTGATGCCAGCCGCTTTCGCATCCGAAAAAAGCTTCTGGGTGAGTTGGGCAACCGAGGTGACATCCGCCCCGACTGTTTCCGGGACGTTGCTTGATATCCATTTGTGAAGGAAGTTGGTTCCACGCGTGCTCATCGAGAAAACAACCACCAGATGAACAGCGCGCAAGCCCCAACCACAACCGCTGAGACCGCTATCAAAATGCCCCTGCCGTTCTGCCATCCGGGCGGCGGCGGAGGCACCACCTTTTCAGGCTTGGTTCGATCGTCCATTCCGCAACAAGCTGCGGGGAGATCTTAGGTTCCGCTAATCCCGTTTCGCGGAAAATAACTTGCCATGGCTGCCACACATTCAATTTTTCACTCCAGCGAAAGAACCGCCTTTTTCAGCCTTCGGCTCCGACCTGCAGGAGGTGCTAAGGCCGGGTCAGTGAGAACAGCACGCCTGGCGATTTGCTCGCGTCGGCATACCGGCGATTTCTGGCCGCGAACCGCGTATTGCTTGAACACCTGACGTCCCTAGTTGCGGTCTCTCAAAAACCTCGCCTCCCGCAGCAATGAATTCCAATCGGGGCCGATGAGCTTGATCAGGTCACGCGCCTGGCGTTCCGAGATGCCGACTTCTTTAGCCAGCCGCCGAGCAAGAAGCCGCATGCCCTCGTCTTCGCGTTCGCTGCCGTCATCTTCCATCGAAACCTCCTACGGCCGAACGTGGCAGCGCTGGTTTGGTTTCGCCAGGCAAAAAAAACCGCCGGCCGGAGCAAGCGGGCGGATTGTATTGACGAATTTGGGCCGCCCTTCTTGACGAGACGCATCACCGCCACAGAACTACCAAATGACTTCAAGGATCGACGCAACTCGCGACCTAATGCTTTCGGATACCGCCGACCTAGTTGCTGCTGCAAGTGCGGCCCGGGAACTCTATGGCCCAGACGCGGCAACGGCAGTGGTCTACTGCGCCATGGAAGCACATTTCGCTGGGCGGACGGCCGATTTTCTTTTCTGGTTTGATGTTTTTCGCGACCTGATTAAGCCCAAAGCTCAATGAAGCGGCGTGAATAAAGGGCGAGGTAGGAGGCCGTTTGACCGCGCGTCCTGGCCGTCTGGAATCCGTTTGGAGAACGGCAAGGACATACTCCTGGAACTGATTGGGAATGGCCGAAGGAGCCGCGCTCGCTGGCAGCGAAGGCATCCCCCGATGAGAAGTAGCGCGGCCAACACGAAGCTCTATCGCCGCGCATCACCCGACCTGACGCCAGAACATGGACGGCGTGCCATCGATGCCCGCGGATTAACTATCGAACTACGCGGATTATTGTCGGATCAGAAGCAATGACCGCCAGAACCTGCTCGTTGCAAAAGAGGCGAAAGGCTGCCGCCTACGCAAACTGAGGAGCCCTGCAATCTGGTCGACGCCGATTACATCACGGCGCAAGCGGGGTGGCGCGAACCCGCACACTCGGATGCGGCTAGAGTTCCGGGTTTTCGGCAATTTGCTGGCGGATATCGGGAAAGGCATTGAAAAGGGCCCAGCGTCCCCGTCTGGAGATGCCAGAAGCTCTTTTATAGACGCGGGGGACGCCCGCATTGCCACAGCCCGGCCCTGTTCAGCCTGTCGTGGGTCCACTGAGGAAAACCGCCACCCGCGCTGGATCCGGTGATCCCAATTGCCGGCAAACTGGTCGATAGGGTTAAAGCTATGGCGCAGCATTGTTGGATATCGCCCGCCGATTTAACCCGGGCCGCGTCTGACACTTAGCTGACTGCGCGCAGGCGCCGAGACCGAACAAAGAGTTGTAGTCCCTCGGAATCCAACGCATGGCCGAAGGCATAGCCTTGCAGTATGTCGCAGCCCAAATCTCCAAGCATCCGTGCGTGCTGCATCGTCTCGACACCTTCTGCTATAATCTCGATACCCAGGGACTTGCCGATCTCAATGATCGACGACACAACCTGCCTTCGTTGCGGAGATTTGACGATTGGAATGATCAGCTGCCGATCTATTTTCAACCGGCGGGGCTGTAGCTTGAGCAGGCTGACTATAGAGGCATAGCCCGTGCCGAAATCATCTATCTCTATATCGATGCCGAGTTCCTTTATTTGATTGACGTTCCATGCAATCAAATCATCGCTGCCATCCAGGAAAATAGACTCAACAAGCTCGAACGAAACCGTTCCCTTTTTGATATCTAATTTCCTTAAGCTCTTTATGAGTTCTTCGTCATGAAGACGTCGCGCGGAAACGTTGACCGATACCCGTGGTATATGGAGATTTGCATTGGACCACTTTGCAAAATCTGAAAGTGATTGATTCAGTATGGATCGATCGATCATCGAGACGACATTTAACTCGTCGGCAATCCTTAGGAAGGCATCCGGCGCTAAAATTCCCCGCTTTGGGTGTCTCCATCGCGCAAGCGCCTCGACGCCGACGATTTCGAGGGTTTTTGCATTAAATTGAGGCTGGTAGAAGGCTATGAACTCATTGCGCTCCAGGCCGCCGAGAACTTCGTCGGCAATCCGCTTCGTGTCGACGATCTCGCTTTGCATCACCTCGGTGAAGAAATCATATCGGTTGCGCCCACGCGTCTTTGCCTGGTAAAGCGCGATGTCGGCATTCACCAGCAGATGCTTGCCTTCGATGTCATTGTCGTTCTCGACTGCAATCCCCACGCTAGCACCAAAGCGGCAGCGGTGGCCGTGGTAGTAAACAGGTTCGCTCATCTTGCTGATGATGTCGTCAGCCAGCAGCCCCAGTTGCTTAGTATGCTGCACAGTGCACAGGACCACGAATTCGTCGCCGCCAATACGAGCGACGAAGCCGCCCTCCCCTACCTTGGATCGCAGCACGGTAGATGCGTGAACCAGCATCGCGTCACCCGCGGCGTGGCCAAGTGTATCATTGATGTGCTTGAACCGATCGAGGTCGATGTGAAGCAGGCCCACATGACCGCAGTCTCGCCTAGCTTTTGCTACGAAGTCTTTCAGTACCTGGTCGAGGTAACGACGGTTGGGCAAACCCGTCAGAGAGTCGTGAAGTGCGATATGCTCTATGCGCGCCTTGGCAGACTCGAGTTCTGCATTTTTCGTCTCCGACAGCTGTTTTGCGCGAACCAGGTCGCTGTTGAGCAGGACGTCGGCCGTTACATCCCATTCCGCGCCAATCATCTTGGGCGTCTCGTTTGGGGCTTGGTATATGGTGGCCTTGGATCGGACGTAACGAATTTCACCACCTGGACGGACAATCCGGTACTCCGACGAATATGTTCCGCCGCTGGCCACAGCACTGTTGAAATCTGCGTTGGCGCGGGCCAGATCCAGGGGGTGAATTGCGCCCGCCCAATCCGAATAGCCGCGAGGACCTCCATCGCTGGGCTTGCCATATATTTCGTTCACGCGATCATCCCACGACAGGTCATTGGTCGCGAGATCATGTTCCCAAACGCCAATGGCTGACGCCTCCAGAGCAAGTTCTAGGCGTCGGGACAATCGACGCAGTTCCGTATAATTGCGCTGCCTTTCACTAAGCAGCCGACCTGCTACCAGGAATGGGATCAGGATCAGCGCCCCGGCCGCGGCCATGATGGTACGCAAGAGCCAAGCGTTGCTGGGGGTCGAAGGCCAGCCGTTTTTGGGGACGGCTGCGATCTGCCACGAACCGGACGGAAGCAGAACTTCGGCCGTCACCGGATTGCTTTTGCGGATGTCTGCAGAGCCAAAAAATTGAACTCCGCTTGGGCCAAGGGCATCTTTCCCTATGAGCGCGATATCAATCCCGAGATCATCGTCAAACAGGCCGCTCGCCTTGTAAAGGCGCTGCACATCGACGACCGCGGATATGATGCCCCAAAATCTTTCACTGTTGCCCGCACTCGACACGAAAACCGGAAAACGGCCGATGAAGCCCTGGCCTCCTTGCTTCAGGTCGACGGGGCCGGCAAGAATCAACTTGCGCTCGTCTCGCGCCCTTAGCGCGGCCTTGCGTTGCCAATCATCCTTGCGGTAGTCGAGGCCCATCGCCTTCTCGTTGCCCTTCAGCGGATACAACAAGGAAACGACCAGATCGGGCGCGCCGGCAATGTTGTTCAATTGTGAGTTTTCGCTGAACAGGTTTCTCGCGAGAGAAGCAAAGCGTTGCTGTCCCATATAGGGTTCCGTCACGACCGTCGCGACCAGTCCATGCACAAGTTGGAGGTTTCCGCTGATGTTACCTTCTAGCTTGGCGCGAATTAGATTTACCTTGACCAGGACATCCGCGCGGGCGGCTTGGTCCGAAACGATTTTGTTTTGATGGTCCGCATACGCTGCGCTGATGGCAATAACCAAGACCGCCATGGCGGCCGGAATATTCACCGAAGAAAAAACGGCATCCTTCATCCCGCCGAACCTAGCGCCGAAAAGGGGCAATGGGGTCGAACTCCCTGTGTGGTTCCGGTGTTCGGATGGACTCGTGCTACAATACTAGCGTTGATTGCTTAATTTTAGACTTCACACTTCTGAAAACTTTGCACTTCCGACGGTGATGTCATCTCGGGTCGACGCCGGTCCCCTCGACGTTTTCACGCTGCCGACGACACCGATGACAACACTGATATTGATGGGAATCGTCGACAAGCGACTTCGTCACCTGCCCTGACCGCAATCAGAGAAGACAGGCGAAACGGCTACAAACGGCACGAACCTGGGCTGCTGCCAACCCCTTACAAGCCGCGCTACACGGCGCGGCTGGCCTATACGCAAGATTTAGAAACGGCTACGCTCAAGCTGAGGGCGTTCGCCTAGCAAACCAGATCGCCGTCGAAAGCCCGACCAGCCGGTGCTCGGCAGGCGGG
Source organism: Mesorhizobium sp. B264B1B (assembly GCF_020165765.1). Taxonomy (NCBI): domain Bacteria; kingdom Pseudomonadati; phylum Pseudomonadota; class Alphaproteobacteria; order Hyphomicrobiales; family Phyllobacteriaceae; genus Mesorhizobium; species Mesorhizobium sp. B264B1B. The sequence continues at coordinate 194,697 of NZ_JAIUIS010000011.1, read as the reverse complement.
TGCCTTCGACTGCGCGTCGTAGCAAGAGCCCTGTGCTCGGAAAGAATCCTGATCGCAGGCGACAGTCGTTTAAGCGGGATCATACCGTCACATGGATTTAGGAGCAGCGAGATATGGGATCATACCGACGCTCCGCTTCGTCGCGCCGATGGAATAGGCCATCGGAATCCTGGGAGAGTTCTTTGGCAAGCCGTACATATTCTTGCCGGCCCTCACCGCAAATGAAAAGTGCTGCCACGAAACCGTGTCATGCTCATTCAGAAAATCGAGCGTGAGCCCAGCTGAAATCAGGGCGTTCACGACATCGCTGATGGGATGAATCCACTCATAGTAGCGAGGATGCTTCAAGCGCCGGTCGTCGCCGGTATAGGTAAGTTCCTCGTTCCAGGCGAGCGGCTGAGCTATGGGTGTTCGCCAGTCGTGCTTCAACTCGAGTGCCGCGGCCTTGCGATCACACTGGAACATTAACGGATGGCCCTCAGCCATATAGAGCCGACCGCCGGGTCGCAGGAGATCGGCAACCACTCGCGCCCACCGGCCCACGTCGTCGAGCCAGTTTACCGAACCCCAAGTCACGTAAGCGACGTCAAAGGTCCGGCCAAGCGCTTCGACTGCCTCGAATAGCGGCGCTTCCACGAAGCGCACATCAGTGCCTGCCTTGGAAGCGAAATCCCGCGCAGCGGCGATGGCAGTCGGTGAAAAGTCGAGGCCGGTCACGCTGCGCGCGCCGAGATTTTTCAAGCTGATCGTGTCGAGCCCAATGTGACATTGTAGATGGATGATATCCTTGCCGACAATATTACCGAGCTCGCTCGTCTCAAGCTCATAGAGATTGGATCCCCCTGCCAGCACGTTTTCGATCTGGTAGCTGCCCGTTGTGTCAGTCGAATGCAGTTCGGCCCGATCATCCCAATTAAGGCGGTTCGTACCCAGAAACGATTCCACACCCCCTCCGATCGTCAGCGCTTGCTGATGCTTGGTAAACAAATGCTTAATATCTTTGCAGCGAAAGGGCCGTGCGTCAATCTGAGGTCGGCGGACGATGTGCCAGTTCGCGAAGCCTATAATCGCGGAGACAGCGGCGGGGTCTGAGGGAAGGTGTAGGTTGCTCGAACTGAGTTGATGATGATGCAGGCAGTTGCCGACCGCTCGCCTGGCAGTAGTTCTGCAAGCTCGGAAGAGAGCGCCAGCTGCATGCTTAACGAGGGAACAGTTTCCGCTCGTCTGCGACGACCCGCGCGGACCTGATCGGATCGGGTCGGTTTGCCTCATCAACAGCCCATCTGAGTGCCCCTCATGCCAACGAGCATCACATGATCGATTTCGGCAAGTCGGCAACGGAAGTGCTCGGATCTGAACGGGCAGCGTAGGCACGGTTCTCGCCGCCCGTCGATCAGCCCACGCTACCAGAGCTCCAACGGCGATCGCGGTTTACAGCATCGTTAACTCGCCATCGACCACGTATTGCCTGCCGGTCACATCTGCAGCAGCATCCGACAGCAGGAACCACGCGAAGGCTGCGGTCTTCGCCTTCTGGGGGGCCGAGAAAGTCGGCAGCATCCCCGGAACTTGCACTCAGCATGTCGTCTCGGGAACACGAACCCCGGTTCCGCAACGCGAGCCCAGTTCGTCCCCGCGGCTACCAACCTCTACCCTGGCACGCCCCACGGCGGCATGCGCATCCCCTGAAACCTATGGTGCTCGGAGGTTCGGCATCGCAGTTGGGGAATTGAATATTGCCAAGTGAAAGGTCGTGCCGATCTGCCGGGTCGCGGGTGCCGAGGGTGCCACATCTCTTAGATAGAGAGGTCGATCCAGGCGGCTGCAACCGCGGTCTGCTAGTGGCGTCCGTCAAGAACCATGCGAGGCATGGCCGGGCCTCGCCTTGATTCCCGAGCCCGCCTCGCCATTTTGTACCTGCGTCGTGCCCTGACTTCATCCTCCGCTTGCTTGCGCGATATCTCCACCGTACCGAGCAGCATCTTTTCTGGCATGCGATTGTCGTTTGAATTTCGAGTGGCCGCCATATTGGTTCTCCGTTGTGGAAGCCGAACTTCGACTTGGCGGAAGTGTTCCCTGCGGCGCGGGATCGATGCCTCGGGAGCACTAGTTGACCACCGACGAACAAGATCGGGAAACAGAGCCGCGACGTGGCTGGTGGCGGCAGATCCAGGGCGGGCATATCATAGTTAAATGACGGCGCAGGAGCAGGATGCGATGGGGGTGCTCAGCGGCTCCCCTTAAGCTGCTGAACAAAGGCATCGGCTTGCGGAGGACCACAGCATGCGCATGCATCATCCAGCAGACATCGCCATTTATCCAACCGATCTCGAACTGCTGCAGCGGGTTCTTATCCAGTATTGTTCAGAGAGACGGTGCAGTTTGGATTCCGCCATGGCCAACGACGCAGCATGTGAGCTGATGGCGCTGTTTCAGGCCGGCATCGAGGACGAAGGCGAACTCGAACGCATCATTTCCCGTCATGACATGCCGCTTCGGATGGTGGGGTAGGTGCCCTCCTGCCCGTGTAGTGGGCATGCTGTAGGGTCCAGGCTGCACCGCGCGGCTGGCAGGCTTATCCCACCCGCCCCCGCAACAAGGGCGCCGGCCACCTTGGCTCGGCACGGGTGCGAGCAAATTGTTTGCTAAGAACAGCCATACATCGAGCCTCGGTACCGGGTAGCCTCAATCCATAGTGCGAGGGCAATAGCTGGCGACCGCCCCTTAACTTCCAAATCGCGACCTCGATAGCCGCCAGCCGCGATCCATACTGTCTTTGAACGCTGGTAGATTGTAACGCCCCGTGCGCTCGCCCAAGCGCACAGGTCTGCAAAGTCTCGCTTCATGATTTCCCCACACGCAGCAATCGGAACGCTATAAACTGCGAAGGTGGAGGTATGTTCCACGATGCTAAAAAAGCCCGCCACCTTTCGGCGGCGGGCAATCAGCGGGAACACAGCACTGAATGGGAACAGTGCGAGGGTCCAACATCGCCAGCTCGAAATCGTTCCATGCTTCGGCAGGGATCATATAGCGGTTGCTTGACGAACTTGCCGACGTTCGCCGGAAGTCAAGAATGCCGCTGCGCTCCGCGCGCTTTCCTAGCGGATGAAAGCATAACCGCTAGGCTGCTATGCCAATGACGAGCCCCTTGCGCCGCAGATCGTCGATCTCTGCTTCATGTCTTGGCCGACGCGTTCATTTGCCCTGGCGTTGCCTATTCCACGCCTTGCTCCGACTCAACGCCGATTGCGTCGCCGTCACATAGACCGCACCATGATCCCAATTGTTCGTCTTGTGGGGAGCTTTGACGATGGCCTCTCGGTTATCCCTGTCTTTGTCCTTGCGGGCGCAGGTCTCGGTATATCGGGCGTGAACAGGTGTGAGGCCTGTCGCGTCCGCCAGATCCACTTGGGTAATCGGGAATTCAAAATTCTCGTCAACAATGTCGCCGAAAGCCCGCATGCGCACGAAAATTTCATATATCAGAAATCCAATGCGCGAAAAGGCGTCGCGCCTTCCCTCATCGATAATGCGTTCGCGCAACAGCCCTTCATCCTGAAGCGTGTTCCACCAGAAGGCGAGCGCGATACTAGGGCGGTCGAGAAGCAGTTCCTTCATGCGGGTGCCTGAGATCGGCAAGGCCGGCGTTAAGGGGCACGCAGTGACGAAGCAGGACCTGAAGTTCAGCCAGCGAGATTCGCCGAACAACTTTTCGCGACGAGAGAGGGGGCTGGCAACCCTCCACGGCGGCAGTGCCTACTTGCGGATGATCCAGTTTATCAAGGCGGGTTCGATCTGTTTGCGGTCGGTAAATTCCACGATCAGGCTTGTAGCCAGATCGCGCCATTTGTCTTCCGGCACTTTGGTTTCCAAAACCAGTTTTTTGAACACTTCGCGCAGAATGTCGCAATCAAATGCGGAGATGTCGCTCGGTGCCTTTGCCGCCTGCCCGATAAATTCGGAGCACGATCCCGGCTGGCGATCTTTCTGCTGCTCATGAAGGCGCTTCAAGAGTTGGCGCGAGGCTTCGACGGCCTTCCGGGAAAAGCTCAGGCTCCGGTGAAGTTCGTCAATCTCCAGTCCGGTACGCCGAACACTCAACCGCGCAGCCTCGACCAGCATTCGAGTGGTATCTGTTTGCGTGGCCATCATCGCCATTCCTCCCCAGCGATGTTTGTCCAATCTAGGCACATTTGATGGGTCACTTCAATGCCGACGCCGGCGGAATTCTTGGGTGCCGGCCTGTAGGATCTTAAGGACCAGCCGTTCTTCGTCAGCCATGTCGCTTGGCAGTCAGCCATTCAGAGCGGGGCCGATTGTATGGACGGGCAGCATGATCACCATCGAGCCTGTCGTTTGGGCTACAACGGCTTGCCGAAAACAAGGAACACTCACCAAAACCGCTGCGAACACAAATCATGTACCAGGCTGCCGGCCAAGCCACCATATTAGTACCCGCCACATGAAGCGGGTACTCAATCGACCGGCGATGAAGGGACTGGTGATCGGCGGTCGCCTTACTAATGTGACCTCGCCTGCGTTGTTTCACGCTTCAGACCTTTGCGCTTCGGAATCAGACTTTGGTCGGGTTTGGGCGGTCCGATTCAAACCACCTGGCAAGGCGCGCCAGATGTCGACCCCAGGCGGTCACGAGCGATGCCACAGCTATCGCGATTCTGGCGACCTAAAGGCGCCAATCCCCACAAGTTTCCGACGACAAGGCTATCACGTTACGAAAATCCCCGTTCAGCCCGAACCCGAACGGGGCGTGCATATTTGCTGCCACGCCAACCTGGCAATGGATTTGAATGGCAAGCCAAACCATACCGAGGACGGTCAGCGTGCGCGAGACGCCGTCCTGAATTCATGCAAGCCAGAGAAGTGGTCAGCGTCGTGAAGCGGCCGGCCTAGCGTACGTCTCCGAAAGCGGGCCTCGGCTTTACGTGTTCGCCAGACGAATGGCGGCGACCGATAGCGGCGGCAGCGCAATTTTGAGGACCAAGCTACCGGCCTCGCTCTTGCTCGCGACCGGCTCGCTGCGAAGCTCCGAAAGATGTTTGAGTCTATCCACGGTCGGCGCGTCGAGATATTCGGGTTTGCCCATTTCTTCCCAGCGGCGCTTGGCGTTGGCGTGCTCGGCGTCGATGCGTTGCACGCAAGCCGTGGTCGCAGTCGACGCGGCTTTCAGCGTGAACAACACCTCCTCGGTCTTGATCGGATGGCGCGGCAGGGCGAAATTCGTCAGTATCAGCGTAGACGCGCCGTCGCCGCGGACGAACCAGGCGTCGACCGTCTCGTGAGCGCCCTCGACCGGCAGCATCTCGGTGCCAGCGCCATGCAGCAATTGAAAGGCACGATAGGCCGGCTTGGCGATGCCGTGGATGTTCAACAGTCCGAACCCGCCCTGGAAGGGCAGCGAGGGAAAATAATTCTCCTCGAAAATATCGGAGAAGGTCCAGTAGCTGTATCCCTCAACCAGTCCGTTCGCTTCCAGAACGGTCTTGACGATGAACGCGGCGGCATAAGGGTCGTCATGCAAGGGATCGCGCGGGTTCGAGGAGGTGCACCATTCGGTATAATAGAGGGGCACGTCGCCCGCTTGCTTGCGCGCGCCTCGCGCCTCGTCGCGCAGGGCGCTGCGTTTGCTGGCGGCGAGCTGCGCTTCGGTGTCGTCGCCTGGTTGGCCGAAATCGTCCGTCGGGTAATGGTGCGTGCTGACGAAATCGGCGGGCAGGTCGCCGGTCCGGCAGAAATTCAGGAAATCCTCGATCCACGCGTTATCGGCCGTCGCCGGACCGCCGACCCGCAACAGCTTATCGACGCCTTTGATGGCTTCGGCGGTATAGCGATAAAGCTCGAAATAGTCGCTTTGCTTGCCGCTGCCGAAGGCGGTCAGGTTCGGCTCGTTCCAGACCTCGAAGAACCATTGGCGCACCTCGTCCAGGCCGTAGCGGCCCACCCAGTGGCTCACCAGTTTGCGGATTAGCACCGCCCATTGCGCGTAGTCCTTCGGCGGCGTGACATTGGCGCGGTAGTGAAAGGCGGTCTTGTCGCCGGACGCCAGGGCGACGGGCATGAAGCTCAATTCGACGAACGGCCTCATACCGATCGAGCGCAGATAATCGAAGATGAGATCGGCGTTGAAGAACGAATAGAACAATGTGTTGCCCTCGCCGATCAGCGTGCCCATCTCGTCGCACAATATGCCGTGGAAGCGGACATAGCGCATGCCGAGCTCATCATGCGTCCGCTTCAGTTGCGCCTGCCAGTCTGCGCGCAGGCCGAGCGTGGCGTGCCCACTGCCGATCGTGTGTTCCCAGAAATGCGGCAGTTCCGTCGCCAGTCCGTTCAGGTCACATGAAAATGTCGCCGTCATGTAAGCCGCTCCTATCCGCCACACGACGCGCGTTGGCGATGATTGTCAGTGTGGGATTGACCACCGCGATCGAGGGAAGAAGCTCGCATCGCCGACCGCCGTCCATTCCGATCAGCCGTTGGTCGAAAAGCCAGGAAAGAGCGTCATGCCGCCATCGACGAAAAGCGTGGTACCGACAACGTAGTCGGAATCGTCGGACGCCAGCCAGACGGCTGCCCGCGCGATGTCTTCCGGCAGGCCGATCCGCCCATACGGAATCAGCGTCAGCAGGCCCTTGAGCGCTTCGGGCGTATCCCAGGCGGAGGTATTGATGGGCGTGCGTATCGCACCGGGCGCGATGGCGTTGACGCGGATGCGTCTGGGGGCCAGCTCCTGCGCCATGCTTTCCATGAGCAGCTTGATGCCGCCCTTGGAGGTGGCGTAGTTCGCATGGCCTGCCCACGGGATTTCCTGGTGCACCGAACTCATGCAGATGATCTTGCCGGCCGCGCACGAGACGGACGGCACCACGCCGCGCCGCAGGAACTCGCGTGTCGCAGCCTGGGCGCAAAGGAACTGGCCGGTCAGATTGACGCCGAGAACGTTAGTCCAGGTCGCCAAAGGCATGTCAGCAAACGCCGAGTCGCGTTGCAGGCCGGCATTGGCGACAAGGATGTCGATGGTGCCGAACTCGCGCATCGTGCGCTCGAACATGTCTCGAACCTGGTCTTCCATCGAGACATCGGCCATGTGGGCGATCGCCTTGCTGCCGGCCCGATGGATCTGGTCCACGACGGCGTTCGCGGCGTTCTCGTTTTCGACATAGTTCACCACCACGTCGGCGCCCGCCCGGCCAAGCGCAACGGCAACGCTCTCGCCGATGCCTGAATTAGCCCCCGTTACGATGGCTTTCTGCCGCGCCAGAGGCTTGTGATCGGACATGGAGAACTCATTCGAAAAGAAGCTCGCCTGGAACTAAAATTATCGCCACTGCCAGGTCAGCCGGCTCCCATGAAACGCAACCGCGGACCAAAAGGTCCGGCTGGCGCCATTACAATGCGGTAACGCGCAGGAACATGAATGTGATCGCGGCTTGCGAACCAATCCAACGCTCCAATGTAAGACTGAGTCGGGAGCGCGCCGAGCGCGCACTTCAGCCGGAGCCCGAAGAAAGCATCCGACGCCCGCTATCCTCGCCACGTTCCCTGTGCGCTGCCTGTTGGGCGTGTTGTTTCTGTCTTTCAGCGCGCCGGACAAGGTGCTGAAGTTCAAGCGGGCGATCGATCAGACGGCGAAACTTGTCTTGGCATCGACCATTCGGCGACCGCCGTTTCCAGCAGCGCCGGGAGCGTCACGCTCTACGAGAACCTCGGCCTGTCGTGCCAGCCCGTTCCTTCAGCCTGGGCGCCACCCCGTTTGCTCGGTGTGAACCGTCCTTCTCATCCTCAACCCTCCTGTAGCTCCCGCAAAGCTCTCCGTCTTTTCGATCCAGCGAAGACCGCTCGGACCCAAAGCCGCCTCGTGAGGCAATCTTCCTGGCCGCACAACCGCGTCTTGTGGTATGAACAAGAACATCATCGGTTTCCAATCTGACAGTCGGACAAAGGGAGTTGAATGATGTCCATCAAAAGCAAAGTTTCTCGCCGCCGGTTCCTCGGCGGCAGCGCCGTCGCCTTGGCGGCCGGCACGTTGGGGATACCGTTCGTGCGAACGGCACGCGCGCAGGTGGCGACCTTCAAGGCCGGTGTCATCACCTCGCTGTCGGGCGAGAACATACTCGGTGGCAACCTGACCAAGCGCGGTTACGATCTCTGGGCAGAGGCCATAAACGCCAAGGGCGGCGTCGAGGTCGCCGGCCAGCGTTTCAAGGTCGACATGTTCTACGGTGACGACCAGAGCAACCCGGCGACGGGAGCCGATGCCGCCGAGCGCCTGATCGTGCAGAACGAGGTTGATGTGCTGTTCGGCCCCTACACCAGCGGCTCGACCATCGCCGTGCAGCCGATCTGCCAGAAGTACCAGGTGCCAATGATTTCCGGCTCCGCGGAATCGCCAAACGTCTGGAAGGCCAAGCCGGAATTCAACTTCGGCATCATCCCGGCCGTCGACACCACCGCAGGCAAGTCGCTGGCCGTACTGGCGAAACTGTCCAACCCAGCGGCCAAGACGATTGCAGTGATTGGTGTCAACGAGCCCTTCTCGAAGGAAACCGGCGAAGGTTTTCGCGACGGGGCCAAGGAAGCCGGACTGGAACTCGTCGCCTACGAATTGGTACCGGCCTCGGGCGACCTGACCCCGGTCATCTCCAAGATCGCAGCGCTCAACCCCGACATCGTCGCCGTCGGCGGCCATGAGGAGCCGCTGATCAACGTCGTCAAGACCTCGAAGTCGCTCAACTTCCGGCCCAAGGCGCTGATAATGCACTATGGCGTCACCGACCCGGCCTTTGCCCAGGCGCTTGCCGCTGACGCCGACGGCACCTGCGGCGTCTCCGTGTGGCTGCCATCGGTGCCGTACAAGGACGACGTCTTCGGCACCGCAAGGCAGTTTGCCGAGATGGCGCAAAAGAAGTCTGGACACGAGCCCGACTATACCGAAGCGGCCTGCGCGGCCAGCGGACTCGTTTTCGGCGATGCCGTCAAGCGGCTTGGCAAGAAGCCGGCGCTCACGCCCGAAGACAGGGTGGCTCTGAAGGACGCGATAGCCGCCACCGACATCCAGACCTTCTATGGGCCGATCAAGTTCGAGAAGGAAGGCAACCACTACCACGACAACGTCCAGCCGGTGCCGGTGCTGATCCAGATTCAGGGTGGCAAGACCGTGGCGGTGGGGCCGAAGGAAGCCGCGGCAGCAGACCTCACCTACCCGCTGCCGGCCTGGAAATAGGCGGTTTTGGACAGGGTGTGGGCGGCCTCGTCGCCATCACTCTGCCAGGCGGAACCACGGTTGCGCGTGCGCGGAAAATGACGGACCATGCCGTTGAGCGCGCTCGCCTCGCCATGGCATTCCCGCTCTTTCGCTTGCCTACTGAGGGACGGTTTGCACCTTGGATCTTTTCCTACAGACCTTGCTGAACGGCCTTCTGATCGGCGGCGTCATCGCCACCTTTACGATCGGATTCCAGCTCGCTTTCGGCGTGCTGCACGTCATCGATTTCGCCGTGGGCGGCTGGGTCGTACTGGGTGGCTATCTCGGCTACTACATGGCCGCTGGACTGGGCGTCGACGGATTCCTTGCGATCCCGGTCGCCTTCGTGCTGTTCGGCGCCATCGGCTATCTGATCGGGCCGATCCTCTACAATGTCCGCAACAGCCGCACGGCGCGGCCGGAATTGATGGCGCTGGCGCTGACCTTCGGATTGTTCACGCTGCTGCGCGGCGGCATGCTGACCGCGTGGGGCTTCAATACCCACAGCGTTCCGACGGCCTTGAGCGGCGAGAGCCTCGCCGTCGGCCCGTTGACGGTGCCGCTGATCCGCGTGGCGGCGGCGGTGTTCGCGGTCGCCATCGCCAGCGGACTGTTCATATTCCTCTACCGCACCCGCTATGGATTGGCGATCCGAGCGACGGCCGAAAACCGGCAGAACGCGGCGCTGATGGGCGTCGACATCCGCCGCCTAAGCGCCAATGTTTACGGACTCTATGCAGGCATCACTGCCATGGCCGGTGTGTTGATGGGTGCAATTTTTTCAGTCAATCCGGAGGTCGGCCTGCGCTATACGCTGTTCGCATTCTTCGTGGCTGTGCTTGCCGGCTTAGGCTCCGTCGGCGGTGCCCTTGTCGCCGCGCTGCTGCTCGGCGTCATCGAAGCCTTCGTTGCGACCTATGTCGGGTCGAGCTATTCACTGTTGGCGATATTCGCCACGCTGTTCCTCGTCCTGCTCGTATCCCCGCGCGGGATCCTGCGGCACGGCTTGTGAGACCGGACATGAACCCACGCTGGGCCGGCGTCCTCCTGCTGATCGCGGTGATCGGCGTGTTGGCGCTGCTGCCGATGCTGGTCAACAACTATTGGCTGCGTATCGCCACCGGCGCACTGATGTGGGCGGGGCTGGCCTGCTCTTGGAACATACTTGGCGGCTATGCCGGCTACATCAATTTCGGCCATTCGGCCTTTTTCGGGCTCGGCGCCTACGTCACCGCGCTGCTGATGGGCGACAAGCTCGCCTGGCCCTTCTTCGCCACCGTCCCCGCCGGTATGGTTGTGACAGCGCTGTTTGCCATCATAATCGGAGCGCCGACGCTGCGCCTGCGTGGCGCTTATTTCGCCATAGCCACCTGGGCCTTCGCCGAGGTGCTTATCCAGTTCGCCTCGGTGATGGACTTCACCGGCGGCATCGGCGGAATTGGACTGCCGCCGTTTCTCGATGAGCGCTTCTTCTACTTCGCCATGTTCGCCGCAGCGGCGCTGACCTACCTAATCACCTGGGCGCTGTTCGAGCGCTCACGTTTTGGGCTGAAGGTCAAGGCGCTGCGCGACCACGAACTGGCGGCCGAGGCAATGGGCATCAACACTTCGCTGGTCAAGCTGCAGACCTTTGTGCTCAGCGCCGTCACCGCCTCCGTGTTCGGCGCGATCTTCGCCTACTGGGTCACCTTTATCAATCCGAAGAGCGTCTTCGGCGGCGACATCACCGACCAGATGGTGGTCATGGTGCTGCTGGGCGGGCTGGGCAGCCTGTGGGGGCCGGCACTGGGCGGCGTGGGGCTGTTCGTCGTCAACCGGCTGATCTGGATGTATTGGGGCGACACCGCCTTCTATATCGCCATATTGGGCGCGGCCATCGTGCTGGTGGTGCTGTTCATGCCGAACGGCATCGCCGGCCTGTTTTCGAAGCGCGCCGGCAACTCCGGCGCCGTGCTGGAAAAGGCGGTCGACAAGCTTGTCGGCGGTGACCAGGGAGAGCCCAATTGAGCGTGGCCGACGACCGAACGGCTGGCGGCGGCGACCCTATCCTCGTCGTGCGCGAACTTTACCGCCATTTCGGCGGCATCAAAGCCGTCAACGGTGTCTCCCTGGACGTCGCTCGGCACGAGATCGCCGGCCTGATCGGGCCTAATGGGTCGGGCAAGTCGACACTGTTCAGCCTGGTATCGGGCGCGGTCACCCCTGATCGCGGCCAGATCCGCTTCGACGGTCACGAGATCGGCGGCCGAAAGACTCACGTTATCGCGCGGCTGGGGCTTGCCCGCACCTTCCAGATTCCGGCCATGTTCGACAATATGACCGTCATAGAAAACCTACTGGCAGCAGCGGCCGAGGGCCATTGGCAGGGCGCGCGTGAACGGGCGGCCGAAACACTGGCGCTGCTGAAGCTGGACCATGTCGCCGACAATCGCGCCTCCGACGTTTCGGGCGGCCAGCAGAAACTGCTGGAGTTCGGGCGCGTCATCATGCGCCAGGCCTCGCTCATTCTGCTCGACGAGGTGACGGCGGGCGTGCATCCAAATATCCGGAACATTATCGTCGAGGCCATCGCGCGGCTGCGCAAGCGCGGCGTCACCTTCCTGATCATCGAGCACGACATGGAGATTGTGCGCAATGTGTGCGACCGCATCATCGTGATGGACGCAGGCCGTGTCGTGGCTAGCGGCTCGTTCGACGACATTGTTCGCGACTCGGAAGTCATGCAGACCTATCTGGGGCGGCCGCAATGAGCGCCACGCTCACGGCAGAAAACATCGTCACCGGCTATGGCAAGCAGGAGATCGTCCACGGTGTCTCGCTTAATGCGGAGGCTGGCAAGATCACCTGCATCTTCGGACCGAACGGGTGTGGCAAGTCGACCTTGCTCAAGGCCATTGCCGGCGCGCTGCCGGTGTGGAGCGGCAGGGCGAGCCTGGGCGATACAACGCTCTCCAACCTTGCCGTTCATGAGATAGTGCGCGAAGGGCTCGTGCTGATGCCCCAGGGCGGCGGCGTGTTCCCACGCCTGACGGTGATGGAAAATTTGCGTATGGGTGGCTACGCCATCGCGGACCGCCGGTTAGTCGAGCAGCGCATCGAGGCGCTGATCGAGCAATATCCCTCTTTGGCGCGGCGGCGGCGCACCGCGGCCGGTTCGCTTTCAGGCGGCGAGCAGGCAATGCTTGCGCTGGCGCGAGCGCTGGTCTCGCAACCTCGCTTCATTCTACTCGACGAACCTTCCGCTGGATTATCGCCGGCCATGGTCATTGAGACGCTCGAACGCGTTACCACCCTCACCTCGCGTGGCATCGGCATCGTGATGGTGGAGCAGAACATCCGCGAGGCCATGCCCATTGCAGACAAACTTTACATCTTGGCGGCCGGCGAAAGGCGCTTCGAGGGAAGGCCTCAGGACGTGCACGACGACCGGCAGATCATGGACATCTATATGGGCGGAGCGTGAGATTTGCAGTTCTGCTCTTGCGGTCGGGGATTGCTATTTCCTGACCTGCCACTGCACTGTGATCCAGTGGCGATTAGAGCCTTTGGCCCTTTCTGTTACCCCTCGCGGAACCGGTTGCTCAATCCGCGCCACACCCGCTGAAGAAGCGGCCAATCGAATGAGATGGAGAAGCAGGAGCCGTAGCGCGCCGAACTGATCGATCAGATGCCCGCAGACCAGCAAAAAAAGATGATGGTTATGGACGTTGCCGGATATCCAACTGATCTGCCACTGGACGACTGCGGTGGGACTGCAATCCGATCGTCAGCTTCCAGGCAAGGAGTTGCTGAGCAGCCATTCACCTCCCGTTGATTGCCGACGTAGTTGACCGGGCTGTTTGCGGGGCCTCAATCCTATGAGGGCGCCGTTTGCGCCATGTCGTCAGCTCCGGCTATTGGCGACGGAGCCTACCGCGACTTCACATAATCGAGACTAGCTTGGAATAGTTTGGCGGCAGGCTCGGTATATGCAGCATCGAGGTGAAGTTTGTCCGCTCTTGCCGTTTTGGGAAATTTCCGGATGCTCAAGCACGTCGTCTCAGGCGCCAGAGTGCGGGAGATGGGTGAGGACGATAGAGGATCGGCGCCCACGTGCTCGCGCCCGAAAGTGCTGCCAATCGGACCCTGCATCCCCCTGCCCTGTTTCCTGAACTGGATCGATCTTGCCGGGGAGCATTGTCCTGCCGATGATCGCTCGAATTCCGGCCACTGTCGGCCCACGGCTGCGGAAATCACCCCGAAACGAAGAGCGTATCTCAAAAGGAGGAAACTATGACAACCGATCGAACACTGTCGCAACGCTTCGACGAATACCAACCTTCCAAGACACTTTGGTTTTGGTCGCTAGTGGGTGCTGCTGTATTGACGATGATCGTCGGCTTCACCGCCGGTGGCTGGACGACGGCAGGGACGGCATCGGAAATGGCGAATACATCCGCTATCAAGGCCAAGGCTGAACTGGCGGCCAATCTTTGTGTGGAAAAATTCATCACTGCGTCCAACGCGAGCGACAACCTGGCCAAGCTGAAGGATACGTCTTCCTACCAGAGAGACAGCTTCATCAGCGATGGCGGGTGGGTCAAACTGGCCGGCATGAAGAAGGATGTGCCAGGCGCCGCAGATCTATGTGCGGACAAATTGGCAGCGATGGACACAATCCCGGCGAACAGCGTAGCTCAGGACAACACCAAGAGCTGATTGCCGATCTTGGACTTTCGCCAGGCAGCGCTATGTCGCGCGACCGTCGCAATGGAGGCGCGACCATGTATGAAGCGTGGCTTCAAGGGCCGGTGCCGGTGGCCACCAGCATATCTGGGGAGACAGCAGCTTTCCAATCAGGCAGGCACCAACGGTGAAACCAGTTCGGCGCAACCAGGAACCGAATTGATCCCAGCATTCCGATCCCCGATCGCAGTTTGGGCAAGATCTCACAGACGCAAGATCTCACAGACGAATGCAGGACCAGCTCGCCACAGCGCGGCCGAAGGATCGTTATGCGTGAAGGGGAATTTCAGCCAGCCCACGCCGAACCTGATTTCAGGTCCATCGACAATCCAGATCGAGGCCACGGGCTTGAGGACGTTGATCGGCTCGTAGAAGTCCAGACTGTGCCGGCCTTGACGTGCCTGTGCGGCATGGCTTGCCTCAGCCAGGGATGATGAACTACTCCGGGATGTCCGAGGGAAAGCGCAGGCTTTTGCGCATCGCCAGCCATTCTCGAAGCGCAAGGCGAATGACCTCCAACCGATCGAGGCTCATCTCGGCGGCGACTTCCGAAATTGCCGTTTCAGTGCGCACATCAAAGGCTATCGTCGAAGCACGTAGCATGGCCGCGGCCTGAAGATCGGTGTGCCGCCTGGCCGTATCCTTCTTCCCAGCAGTCAAGGCCCTTCTCGCGATCATCCGTTGGCGTTTTGGCTGTTTTCCGCGCCGCCGTAGTCCCGGAGCGCAACAATCCAATTGTCTCTTATCGTCACCAGAACGAGGCGAGATCCGTGCGGGTAGTACCTGGGCAGAGCCGCTGCTTGATGCGCCAGGAGGGTCCCGTTCAGCCCACACCGTTCACCGCCGAGCAGCCAGTTCTGGCGCTCGCTGTCTCGCAGAACGGCGATGTACTCTCCGTCACCGGGATACCCTATGAGACCAATTTCCTCGTACTCTTCCAATCTGCGCATGGTGATCGTCACGATATCAAGAATAGGACCCTGGGATGGAACTCATTGCGCCAAGATGCAAACGGCCCGACACCACCCCAGCCTGGTGCCGGGCCGTCAGGAAGTGCCCGCGCGGTCGCACTTCCTTGGACATCAGCCTGTGTCATCAAAGTGGTCGGTTAGGAGGGTCTCGTTTGCGCAAGCAACCAGCGGAATCGTGGAACCCTGTTGCCTAGCTTGCGACAACCACAGTGAACGGTTTTCCTGCGACAGCCCTTTCATTGCAGAGCGCGCGGCGGAAGTGATCTCGAAACCTCCGCAAGACGCACATTGGAATTCGATCTTGCGAAGAGTGACGTCGGCCTCGAGCGCCGTGCCGGTGCAGACAGGGCACGTGGCGGGAAAATACCGCCTTTCGAATGACAGGACGTTCATTGCTCTGTCTTTGCTATCGGCGCGCTGGCCGTCGCCGACCGATCAAAGCAAGTCCAACCTGTACCTTTCCAACTGATCACGAACGGTACGGAGTTCCATAGACCAATTGCTGAGCGCATATGTTTCCCTCTGCCATTGCCAACCTTTTAGCCCCTGATCTTCGCAGAGACGTTTCTTCGCGTTGCCACTTCGATTTGCTTTGCTTCCACCTCAAGCCGGTCCGGCGCGGCCGAGCCCATCAGGGCGTAGGCTGTGCCTCCCGATTGCCAATAGACTGTCGGGACGCGACCGTCGGTCGCTGTGGTCGGCGAAACGGCGTCCTCGCCGTTCATCGGAGCCGCGACAAGTGTGATCCGACCGACGCTTGGTGTGTCGGCCGTCACGACCAGGCTTTGCTGTCCGTTCCAAGGCTGTACTTGGACATCCTTCACAACCCATACCGATGGAAGGGTCGGCATGCTGACGTTGACGGCGCCAACCAGTCGCTCGATCTTGTCCTGCTTCGGCTCGGTGCCCGTCTCCGGACCTGCATTCAGTTGTGCCACCCGCAAGGCATCTCGGGCGGCCAGGATGAAGGTCTCATCGGCTGTCTTGCCTCCCTGGCGAAGCGGCACGGTCAGCGAGTTGGCCGACCACCCGATCGCAACCAGCGCGACGGCCGCGACTTGAAGTCTGAGCAATGTGAACATCTTCCTGCGGCGAAACGCCCTCTCCAGCTGCCTGGCTTTCTTCAGGCTCACGCTGGGCGGAAACAACCGCCGGGGTTGGGACTTGCGCAACGCTTCCATGCGCTGCGCGTGGGCAAAAACCTCTGCCGCCTGTTCCGGATCGCGGGCAAGCCTGGCTTCCAGCTCGGATCTCTGCGACGGCGACAGCTCGCCATCCAGCAAGCGGCCGATATCCTCTTGCGAAACACGATTATCGGGCCACATAACGCCCTCCCACGACCTTCAAATGAGGGGAAGCTCCATCGTCCAAATTTTCCATGTTGTGCTTCAAGGCAGCGCGAGCTCGGCTAAGCCGGGACATCACGGTTCCTGGCGGCACTCCAAGCAGTTCGGCCGCTTCGGAGTAGGTAAAGCCCAGCACTCCAACCAGATGGAGTATTTCGGCCTGATCGGCCGGCATTCGCGCGAGCGCCCTTCCGACTTTGGAGAGCTCGGCGCAATGTTCTTGCGATGGCGGCCACGCAGTGTCGGACATGTCCGCGATGGACGCCAAGCGTCGTCGGTCGGCATTGGCCTGGCTAGCGCCGGTCAAAAAAGTGTTCCGAACGATCCGTATCAGCCAGGGAAGCAGCGGTCTGGAGGTGTCATAGCCGCCCGCCATCGACAGCGCACGGGCGAGGGCCTCCTGCACCAGATCGTCGGCGTCGGAATCGTTGCCTGTGAGCACCCGGCCGTAGCGCCAAAGATCCTCCAGATGCGGTATGACGTCGATCGTCGTTTTCATCCCGTCTCATACTGCGTTAGCCCGAGCGCCATTTCCAACTCGGACTCATCGTCTGCCGGCCGAAAACCCGAGGATCGGCCCAGCGGTCAGGGACAGGGACAGGCAACCGCTGGGCCGATGGGAGCGTGCTCCTCCCGCCTGCAAGCTGCGAGAGGCAAGCCACCCTCCAGCACTCGCTACCGCTCCCTGTATCATCGTGACGATCGGTTTACGCGCCACGCATTTCCGTTCACGCTCGTTCTTGGGCCATCTACTGAGCTGTGCCCGATATTATTCCATTCCAATCGATCTTTTTGCCGCCCTTTGCGAAGCACCGTGGAATAAGATCCCTTGTTCGTCGGTATCTTCGGGTACTCGTCTAACCGCGTGTCCCTTACGAGGATGGTCATGCAACTTGGCGAGTTCACAGCAAACACCTTCGCCGCAGTCTTGGCGCTATGCGCTCTCGTCATCGTGTTTCTGGTAGCGGGAAGACCGCTCTTCCCGAGGCGTCAGGCGCGAATGGTTATCATTCTGCCTGCCGACTCGGATACCACAGCCGCAAGCCATTGCCGTGGGCGAGACGGGCTGCGGAAGCTGGGAGTATCGCTGCGAAGCTTCCGGCGCTCCAACTTCGGAAAGAGTACGTTGTTCGCGTCAAAGAAAAAGACCGACAAGGCCCCGAAGCGCAAAAACTGGGCAGGCGGTAAGTTCCGCGAGTTGGCTAACGGCCAAGCGGCTGCTTCGAGAGCAAAACCAACTCCGCCTCGTCGACCACACCTGCCATGTAATTCGCGATAATTCGGGAGGCAATGAACTCGCGCTCATCCGGCGATGGGTTGCCTAGCTTAAGGTTGTGGAAAACCCGCCCAAGCAGTGCCAACTCAGATGCGTCGAAAATACCGGCCTCCGCCGCCTTTTGTTGAATTGGCATGATTTTCTCCCGGGAATCCAACACCGAAAACATGCAGCAAGACCTCCGGCCGTGCAAGACCTTCAAGGGCAGCGATCCTGGCCGAGATCACAATGGCCAGCGCTGGTTTTTCAGGAAACTTGCTTCGCGCCCAAAGAACTCCAGTCGGTACCAATGAGCTTGACCGCGCGGTTCTCGTTCCGGGATGCCGACCTCTCAAGCCAGCCGCCGAGCAAGCAACTGCATGCCCTCGTCATCTTCGGGTCCGCCGCCGTGCTCTCTCATCGGAACCTCCTTTAGTCTCCGGACTTGCCGGAAGCGGCTTCGTTTCGCTGGGTGACTGAAGAGCCCGCCGGCGGGAGCCAGCGGGGCCCCTCGATGGACTGCGAGTTCCTGCATCGAGGGCCACATGGCGCCATGCAGGAAGAGCTCGGCATCCTGGTTGCCTTCAGCAGGTAGAGCTATGCCTTAAAGGGACGAGGCGGCCTCAGAGTTCCGCGTCGTTCGATGGCCGAAGGGGAAGAGGAAGCAAAGAAAGAGCACTCCTCCGCGGCCAGGGCTATGATCATCCCATCGATTCTCTCAACCGTTTCTCTGCTCACTTGATCATGCCCATGAAGGCACTGACGCGCACGCTTCAGGTGTCGGCGTGCGGCCCGCGCTTCCGTCTTCCATCCCTGTCAGGCAGAGCCCAAAAAAAGGGATTTATTCCTCGTCTAGTCATTTCACTCTTGACAGTTTTGTTCCATTTTTGTTCACTGTCCACGACATTAGGAGGCGTTCAGGTGGATTGCGTTGTGTCACTCGACAGCCGGCAAGAGGCTGCCCTTCAAGCCACCGTCGACAGGTTCGTTGCCGTACACAAGGGCGACGTTGATGAAGGCCCTCAAGGAAATGATCGTTCTCAACGGTTACCTTCAGGACCGCCTTGACGCGCGCTCGGCACCCCGCAGAGCAACCCGTTAGGAAAATACTGCAATGGGCACGATGCACCTAGACGCCGAAACCAAAGCCGAACTACACGCGGAGGCGGAGAAGCTCATCGCCCGCTACGAAACGCCCCTTGAGACCGTAAAGGCGCTCATGGCTTACAACTGCGAGCTTGAGACACAGATCCTCGCCCTCGCTCACAGGCATCCGGGGCTCGTGGCGATCAGCTTCGATCCTACGCCGCCTGTGCTGGGGTGAGACAGACAACCCTCAATGCATGACCTTATCGCTTTCATTGAGAGTAACTCTGCGCTGGTAGCGGCCAACCCGGCAGCCTTTGCCACGTTTGCCGTGCTGTTTGGAGGCGGCGGCTTCGCTGTTGGACGGTATTTGCTGACTGAGCGTATCGCCAATCTGGAAAGCCGAATTGCCAGACGCGACGAGGAAATAGCGGACCTTAAGTCAAAGCACACAGCGCCAGAGCAAGGCGGCCTATCGGTGCCTCTATTCGAGATGACCGAGGTTCTGCCCCCTCCACCGCTCAACGTCCACCGGCTCTTGCTCCAGCCCAAAGAGGACCCCCATCTCAGATAACCTGATGCCGCAACATAAAGCCCCGAAGCTAATCGTCGTCACCGCCTTTGGCCGCGATGAGACTGGCGACCTCCGGCCTGTCTTCGGACCAGCCGACTGGAGATCGGGCGATATGGACCGCAAGGACTTGGCGGGGAACCATGCCGGCGTCATTGCGAGGTCGCGTGAAGCCAACCCGGTACTGCGCGAATACGGGAGCCGACGACGCTGTTTGTGGGTGGCGACGTGCCAGACATGGAGTAAGCTATAGTCTCAACCGCTGGCAAGCAGCTTGCCTCCCTCCTCAGCAGCGGCAATGAACGCCTGGCGGACATCCTCAGGTGTCATGTCGCCAGCCAAACAGGACAGGCAGGCGCGTACCGCAAGGTCCCATTTGGGGCCGCGATCGTTCCACCCCATGAGCTCCCGAGCTGCACCCTCGACGTTGTTGCAGCTATACGTCATGCCAGGCTTGCCAGTCCTGATAGAGACCGGGGGATTGAACCAATGGAGGCTCATAAAGGCTCTCTGAGGTCGAACAGGACGAACTGGCCGCGAAACTTGGCTTCGTTCATGATGATCTCGACCAATTCACCGTCGGTCTCTTGTACTCTTGGCATGAATGGCTCCGACGGCGCGCCTCTGCGCCGGGCAAAGATCGCCTAGAAATAGCCGAGGATGGATTTGACCTCCAGATATTCCAGCATGCCCTCGATCCCATATTCGCGTCCGTTTCCGGACTGCTTGAAACCGCCAAACGGCGCGTGCGGATCCCAGGCCGGGTAGTTGAGATGCACCTGACCGGAGCGAATGCGCGATGCGACGTCTCTGACGGCGTCCATATCATTGCCCTGCACATGGGCTCCCAGACCATAGACCGTGTCATTGGCAATGCTGACGGCCTCATCAACTGTGTCGTAGGGGATGATGCAGAGAACTGGACCGAAAACCTCTTCCTGTGCAATGCGCATGTTAGTGCGCACGGCCGAAAAGATCGTCGGCTTCACATAGAGGCCGACGTTCAGATCGTGTGCACGACCAGGTCCGCCGATGACGACCTTGGCGCCTTCCGATATGCCGACGCCGATCATGGTTTGGATGCGGTCGAATTGGGCACGATTGGCGATCGCACCGTGAGTGGTGGCTTCGCAAAGAGGATCGCCAATGACGATCTGGGCCGCGACCCTCTTGGCGATTGCCTCAATCTCGGTGAGCAGCGGACGTGGCACGATCATGCGTGTCGGAGCGCTGCATGACTGGCCGAGATTGCGGAAGGCGGCGGCTATGCCCAGGGAAACGGCGCGGTCGAGATCGGCGTCCGGCAGGATCACGTTGGGCGACTTGCCGCCGAGCTCCTGCGCGACACGCTTGACCGTCGGCGCTGCCGCCTGGGCCACCGCAATGCCCGCGCGGGTGGACCCGGTAATGGAGATCATGTCGACATCGGGATGGGAGGCGAGACAAGCACCTACGCCCGGACCATCACCCTGCACGAGGTTGAAAACGCCGGCAGGGAAGCCGGCTTCCTCGATCGCCTCGGCGAACAGCAGAGCGTCCAGGGGAGAAAGCTCGCTCGGCTTCAACACGACCGTGCAGCCTGCCGCGAGCGCGGGCGAAACCTTGGCGGTGATCTGGTAAAGGGGCCAATTCCATGGCGTGATCAAGGCGCAGACACCGATCGGTTCGTGGGTGACGGCGGTTTGGCCCCGCTGCTTGACGAAGGGAAAGGCTGTCACCACATCGCGAGCGACCTTGATATGCGCGATCGCCAGCGGCACCTGGGCGGTGCGCGCATATCCAATCGCCGCGCCCATTTCGAGGGTGAGGCATTGCGCAAGCAGTTCACTGCGCGCCTCGACCAGCGCCTGCAGGCGGTCGAGCAGACCGGCACGATATTCCGGCGTGGTCCGGCTCCAGGCGGCGAATGCCCGGCGGGCCGTTGCAACGGCCGCATCCACGTCCAAGCTGTTTCCGAGCGGAAACCGAGCCACAACCTCTTCGGTGGAGGGGTTCACCACCAAGCCCTTGGCGGTGCCGCGTGGCTCGGCCCATCGACCGTCGATGAAGAACTTGTCCAGGTGGCCGTTGCGCGACAGATGTTCGAGGGGCGGGATCACGCGACAAGATCCTTAATACGGGAATAGGCACCCAGAACCGGCAGGAACCAGGGGCGCCCGAAATAGCCGGGTATCGCTGGCCATTCGAAATCCTTCCAGAGGTTCAGGTCGGGGCGCCCATCCATGACATCAGTCATGGTGCTGCCTATCAGCGTCGACTTATCCAACCAGTAAGAGGCAAATTTCATTTTCTTGACCGCCAGTGCTGATTAGAGTGGGCTCGTCCGAGGCGTGTGTTCGCGCGTCTACCAGCCGCGCATCCGCTCCCAACGCGTTTCAATCTTGGGGCTGTCCCCGTTGACGACGCTGTAGAAGTCATGCTGGGCAGCCATCGCGCACGCATGGTTGGGCAGGATCCGGACCCGAGACCCGAGCGGCAGTTCGGGCATGGATTTCCCGGAACCGGCACGAATGGAGAGGATACCGTGTTCCTGGCTGGCCTGGGCCACAATCACATCTTCAAGCACGCGCCCCTTTTCGTCGCAGACCACGCCGTAACCCTGGTCGATCTGCTGGTTTGCGGTTCCCCGGTCGCGCGATAGCGCCATCCACCCAGCGTCAACCAGCACCCATCCATTTTCCGGCTTGGAGCCGATAACGGTGGCTAAAACGGAAATTGCGAGATCGTCGCGGTCGCAGACGCCAACCCCATGCTGGACGAGATCGAAGAACATGTAGACGCCGGCGCGCAGCTCCGTGACACCCTCCAGGTTCTGGGCGAAATGCGCTGTCGGCGTCGAGCCGACGCTGACGACCGGACAGGCGTGGCCATAAGCGCGCAGGATTTCAGCGGCGCGCACGGCGGCTGAACGCTCGTTCTCCGCTGCCTTGACCAGCGCATTGGGTGTGTTCAAGCCGTAGGATTCGCCCGCGTGAGCGAGAACGCCGACGAGCTTGGCACCGGCAGCGACAACCCTGTTGGCCACGTCGAGCAATCTTGGGTCGTCCTGCCTCAAGCCACCGCGATGGTAGTCGCAGTCCAGTTCGATGAGGACCGAGGGCGTCATGCCGGTGGCTTCGCGCACTCGGGCCAGGGCGTCGGCCTGGTCCACGCAATCGAGAAGCAGCTTCACATCGGCGCCGGTACGGCGACAAAGCTCCATGGCGCGCCTTGCCGAAGCCGGCGAGATGCCGACGGCATAGGTGATGTCGCGAAAGCCGTGGTCCGCGAAATACGCCGCCTCGGCGACGGTCGAGACCGTGATGGGACCGGGTCCCTGTGGAAACACGTCGCAAGCGACGTCGATGCTCTTGGCCGTCTTCATGTGCGGACGCAGCACCACGCCGAGCTTCTTGGCGCGTTCAGCGAGGCGTTGAATGTTGCGTCCGAGCCGTCCGCGGTCCAGCAGCAGGGTCGGCGTCACAAGGGCGTCGATACTCTTCGCCGTCGCGCTCCCTGATAGATTTGCCGCCCTATTGTCCATGACCTTGTTTCCTAAATGAACGACTGGTTTGCCAATGCGTACATGTGGGCCAGCCCGTCAGAAACGGGTCGTTGCCCTTTGACCATAGCGGTGGCACTGCCGGTCCGCTTGAGGCCGAGGCTCTCAAGCCAGTCGCCCAATCCATCCTCGGCATAGACGTCGATGCGAACGAATTGATCGCGAAGCTTCGAAAGCTGGGCCAGGATCAGAAGCCGCGCGTCCTCCACGCTTTCGGCCGCACAGGGGCCGACAACATAGCCGCGCCCGAACTTCCTGGCGATGGCGTAGCCGGCAACCCGCCCCGCGCGCTCGATAACGACGACCTTGCCCGCATCGGCGAGCGCAGCCACCATCGCCGTCCGGGGCATGCCGGTGGCCCGTTCGTCGAAGGCCTGGATTGCCGCGAGGTCTAAGACCGTCGCCTGACGGATGTCAGGGGTCGTCTGCGTCACGGCAACAGTCAGCGGGCCCTGGTGCTGAAGTACAGTGCCCCAGGCAGTGAAGCCACGCCGTTTATAGAGCGCGAGCCCCTCTTCGGTCGAATTGAGCAGCACGTGGCGCCCCTGTGTAGCCGCAAGCAATCCATCAAAGAGCCGGGAGCCGTTGCCGCCGCCTTGCGCGGAGCCGGTGACGATGATCATTCCGGCGGAAGCATAGGTCGGTCCGTAGCTCCAGGACATGGCCGTGCCGATCACGTGTCCTCCCCGCTCCAGGACCAGACCATTTCCAACCATTGCGGCAAATTCCCAATCCTCCAGGCGATAGGGCCAGCCCATCTCCTGCGACAGCTTCAACGCGCCCGGCAAATGGCGGGGCTCCAATTTCATCAGCTCCATCTGGTTGCTGACGATGTCTGTGCCATGCTCAATTGCCATAAGTGCAACGCTGTCATTCGATCCAGGATTGAAGTCGCACCTTAGAGTGGCGTCCGGCGGACAGATTTCGCTGCTGTTTTGCGCTTTCAATTCAGCGGGATTGTTCGTTTTAAGCAGTTCCTCGGCATCCCAAATTGCGCAAATCAGGCGAGGACTATCGGGCACCTAGAATCGCTCCGCCTGGTTGCCCTGCGATCGGCTGAGGTCCGCATCGTTCGCCGTGGGGTGCGATTTCAGCCTCGGTAACGCCGTAGCTGCAACCAGCGATAAACGACTGACGCACATGGGGAACTTTGGATGATCTACATCAGCGAGGAGGAATCGGCCGCCCTTGTCACGCATGAGCTTGCTTTCGAGGCGGCGCGGGAGGCTTTCGTGGCAGCAGCGTCGCGGCGGAGCTGGATCTTTCCCGCTGTTCTCGGGCGCACACAGGAGGCAACCAATACCTTCTCAATCAAATCCGGTTCGTCGGATGACCTAACCGGGGTGAAAATTGGCTCCTTCTGGTCGGGCAACCCGGCACGTGGCCTTCCCCGCCACAACTCCACAATCGTGCTGCTCGATCAGCATTCAGGTCGGCTCCGCGCCGTTATCGAGGCTGGGAAGGTCAACGCCTACAGGACGGCCGCAGCCGACGCGGTTGCTGCCGATTTCCTTGCGCGCAAGCAAGCCAAGGTCCTGGCGATATTCGGCGCCGGCAATCAGGCGGGCTTCGAAGTGATGGCGCTGGCACGCATCCGCCCAATCGAAACCGTGCTGGTCGTCGCCCGGCCTTCACCACGGCGCGACGCTCTTCTCGATCAGATCGCGAGAAGGGGCCTGGACGCGCGCGCTGCCTTGCCCGAAGAAGCCGTCCGCGCAGCCGACATCGTGGTCACAGTGACACCCTCACGCGAAGCCCTGTTCGATTCCGCTTGGGTGGGACCCGGAACCCATATCGTCAGCATGGGGTCGGATGCTCCGGGCAAGTGCGAATTGCCGAGAGAACTATTTCCCAGAGCACGTCTCTTTTGTGATCTGCTTTCCCAGTCCGTCCAGATCGGCGAGTTCCAACACGTGCTCGACGAGATCGATGCCGGCGTGCATGCGATAACACCAATCGGCGACGTCATTGAAAGGCGTGCCCCCGGACGCCGCTTCGACTATGAAATCACTGTCTTCGACAGTTCCGGTATCTCTCTCCAGGATCTCTACATGGCCAACGCGCTGATCCGCGCGAAAGCGTCCCACCACTGACCGCCTTCACACCGGCAGATCCCAGCCGACGAATTTTTCCGCTGCACTGGAAAAGACCTTTACAGCCGAGCCGTGGTTCATGGCGCCGCATGGAGCTCAAGACTCCGGTCCACCGCCAACGACCGAATGGCAACCAAGTCCCAGATTCGATAGCCTGAGTGAGAAACCAGCGTCATCGTCGCCATCAGAATTCTGCCATGGACGTTCGTGCCGTAGATCGCCCCCTTGAGGCTAGTCCCAACCAATGGCCGCGTGTGGAGATGTAGTGCATGTGATGGTCTTCGTTGGAGACGCGATCATTCAGCCGGGCCGCAGCGCCGCATGGTCAATGGGCCGCCAGCTTTAGCCGTCAGCGTTGGGCCCGCCACCAGGCGATCTTGTCCTGCAGGCCATAGCGGCGCTTGTTGGTGCGCGTCAGGCCTGACTTCCCACTGATCTTCAGATAGCGGCGATGTCCAGCTTCGAGCCGTCGACCAGACGCGACAGGCGGAACGGTGTAGGATCGACGCAAGGCGTGTCGTTTACGACCAGCTCTGCGGCCAGATAGCCAAGCCCCGGGCCCAAACCGAAGCCGTGGCCCGAGCAGCCCGCCGCGAGGACGAGACCTTTCACCGCGTCCACCTGCGACACCACAGGCACTGCGTCCGGCGTGCAATCGACGAAGCCGCCCCAGGCACTATCGATCTCTATGTCGCCGAGTTGGGGGAAGGTCTTCCGGACACTCTCCACCACTTGGCTTACCAGCCATTTTAAGGGTGGAGGATCCAGCACCCGATTCTGTTCGAAGATCCGATCGTCGCTGGTCAGCAGCGCCGGCATTGAATCCGGCCCCGAAAGGAACGATTGGCCGATGCCGAGCCTGACGTTCTTTAGGCGACGCAAGAATTGCGGCATGAATTCCCGACTATACCGGATAGCTTGGGGCGTGATTTCGAGGTTCGCCTTGCCGCTGATCGCAAGCGTATAGCTGCCGTCCAGTCGGCGCGTGATCGTGCAGTAGGGTGTGGAGACCGCCTCGCCTATGTTGATTGTCGGGGTGGAACGCAGCGCGGTCTGCCGGATGCTTGCTTGGGGGAAACTGATCCCGAGCGGCCTAAGGAAGCGCGAGGACCAGGCGCCAGCGGCGCACAGCACCGCGCCGGTTCTGATGTAGCCCTTCTCCGTGTGCACGCCCGCAATCTTGCCATTGGCCAAGTCGAGCGCCCGCGCGGCGCATTCCTGGTGGATGGTGGCGCCCAGAGCTCTGGCCCCTTCGGCGATAGCCGGCGCGGCGAGCGCAGGTTCTGCCTTACCATCCCGGTCTGAATAGGTCCCGCCGACCCATTTGTCGCGTGCTTCGGGGACGCGCTCGGCCACCTCCGCCCGGCTCAGCATGCGGGTGTCGACCTCGTACTCCCTGGCGACCTCGCGCCACCTTTCCCAGCCGGCGAGCACAGCCTCGTCGTGAGTCGCATAGACGAGACCGCAGCGTCGAAATCCAAGGTCCCGATTGATATCGCGCGTCAGCTCGTCCCACAGTCGCATGGAGATCACCGAGAGCGGCAGTTCGCGCCGATCGCGGTTCTGCTGACGGCACCAACCCCAGTTTCGGCTCGATTGTTCACAGGCGACGTGGCCCTTCTCTAGCAGAGCCACAGAGAGGCCACGCTTCGCCAGGAAATAGGCGGCCGTAGAGCCGAGGATGCCGCCGCCGACGATGACGACGTCGACTTCGGCCGGGAGACGCTCATCGCTGTGAATGCGCTCGACTCGGGGCGACATGTTCCAACCAACCTCGGCTGCCATGAATGCGGAAGCAAAGTTCCGATCAGCCCTTCATCGCATCGTGCGCTCGAAAGAATGTGCCGAAATCATCTAGGACTTCGCCAGATGTGCGGTTTCTTGATCCCTTGACCGATACGATCTGCTCAAGCCCGACCGAGTTCCAGTTCGGCGCAGGGCGGCGTAACCGCTTCGCGAGTCCGTTGGAACGCGCTTGAGGGTCTTGAGCCTGCGTGCGAAGTTGTAGTCGGCGAAGAAGTCCGAGGTGTTACCTGAGCTGATCGTGACTTCCCTAGTAGACGCGTTTGACCGTGGCGTCCTTAATCGTGCGGTACATCCTCTCGACCTGTCCATTGGTCCAATGCTTGGCCTTAGTCGTACGGTGCTCGATGTCGTTCGTGGCGCAGGCATATTCGAAGGCGTGCGCCCAGAAGCGTTCGCCGTTGGCGATAGCCTCATTGATCTGCGGCACGGCCGAGCCTCCGGCATTAGGTGTGGTGAACTGATTCCATCGTCGGTGAGCACTGTGTGGATCTTATGGGGAACGGCCGCGATCAGCCGGAGCAGGAACTCTCGGGAGACGACAGTGGTGGCCTTCTCATGCAATTCCATGAAGGCGCCCTTCGAGGTACGATAGATGGCGACGAACTTGTGCTGCTTGCCCTGATGCGGGATCGTCGGCTGCAACGCATAGAAGCAGTCATCCTGCGGCAGCAGCGTATAGCGTCAAAAGGCGACGATGACGGCCTCTTCATCGACCGTGAGCAGGGTCGACCGCGCCTCCTTCGGCCCAATCGGCAGATCGAGGACACAGATTCGACTCTGCAACTTCGCGACGGTCTTCTGGTTGATTCCATAGCGCTTCGCCAGCGCCCTCAAGCTCCGCGGTGCCTCCAGCCGGGCCGCAGCGACGAATAGTCAAAAAAGGCCGTCACCTTTGGCCGTCAGCGGCTGGCGCGCCAGAAGGCGATACGGTCCTGCAACCGGTAGCCCTGGATAATCGCAGGCATGAACCACGGATCGCCGCGATAGAGCGGGATGGCCGAAGGCGGTCGAAAGTCGAACGCCGTGCGGGACTGCTCGCCATGCCTCATCAGCTTGTGGGCCGCACGCATGCCGATCCATGGCGCCCAGACCACGCCCGAACCGCAGAAGCCGGTGGCATAGACCACACCTTCCTTCTCGAAGATGCGGGGCAGCATATCGCGGTTCATCGCCACGTTGCCGAACCAGCAATGCGAAAGGCGGACGTTTTCCAATTCCGGGAAAAGGTTCACCAAGCCCTTGCGTAGCAGAAGTTTCGGCGCCACCGGATCGCCGACGCGAGAACTGTCGCGCCCGCCCAGCAGAATGCGTTTCCCGTCGGGCGAGGGACGATAATAAAAACCGAGTTGCCGGTTTTCGGTGATCGTCATCAGCTTCGGCATCAGTTGCGCCATGACATCGGGCGCAAGTTCCTCGGTCACGATGATCCGGCTGCGGACCGGAACCAAGCGGCGACGCAGGAACGGAGCGGCGCCGTCGGTATAGCCATTGGTGCAGACCAGAACCTGCCGTGCATCCACCGTCCCTGCCGGTGTCGTGACGCGGAACCCCGAACCATTCCTCTCGATCGATTTGACCGCTGTATGCGAATGGACCGTCAACCCGGATCCGAGCGCCACCCGCAGGAGTTCAGCGTGGAATTTTGCGGGATGCAGCGCGCCAATGTCCATCCGGACGGTTCCACCGCGGTAGAAATCGGTGCCGATATAATTTCGCTGCTCGGCATGCGGAACGGCGTAGGACTGGATCCCCAGTTTCTTCGCCAGTGTCTCGGCGCCACGCGCCATTATCTCATACTGTTGATACCCGAAAGCGCCTTTGAACTGGCCAACCAGCCGGAAGTCGCAGTCGAGCCCTTCGGTCTTGATGAAGTCGTAGAGGAATTCGCGCGCGATCTTGCCCTCGGCCTCGATCGCCATGGCCTTCTCTTCACCGAAGCGCCGGGTGATCGTGGCATGGTCCGGCCGGATGCTGCCGCTCGTAATCCCGCCGTTGCGCGTGGAAGCACCCTCGCCCGGATGCATCGCATCGAAAGCGGCGACCGAGCGCCCCTCGCGCGCCAGCACAAGCCCAGCCGAAAGCCCGGCATAGCCGGCGCCGACAATCACCACATCGAGCTTCTTTGCCAGCGGCTGCCGCGGCAGCGGCATGACGGGCGCCGCTTCCCACCAGTAGGGCGTGTTCTTTTCGGCGACTTTGGGCTCTTGCACGTGACTGACTTCTCTTGATGTTCCAGGGATTAAGAAAGCGGCCGCTCGCGGCACTTCAAATATGGTCGTCCCGGACGTCCAGCGCGTCACGCAGTCCGTCACCAATGAAATTGAAACTGGTCACCGCGATGGTGATTGCAGCTCCGGGAATGATGGCCAGCCAAGGTGCGCTGCCCAGATATTGCTGGGCGCCGTTGAGCATGTTGCCCCAGCTGGGCAATGGCGGCTGAATTCCGTAGCCCAGGAAGCTGATGTAGGCTTCCATCAGAATGGCGCGCGCGACCGTCAGGGTGGAAGCAACGATAATGGGTCCCATGGCGTTGGGCAGTATCTCGCGGAACATGATGTGGGTGCCGCTCAATCCCAGCATGCGCCCGGCCAGGACGAACTCGCGTTCCCGCAACGAGCGGACTTCCGCTTCCACGATACGGGCAACCTCCATCCAACTGGTGAGGGCGATGATGACGGTGATCATCACAGGGCTGGGCTTCAGTGCCGCAGCCAGCGCCAGGAGCAGAAAGATCGAAGGGAACGACAGGAAGCCATCGACCGTGCGCATCAGCGTCGCCCCGATCCAGCCGCCGCGATAGCCGGCGATCACGCCGACAAGCGTGCCGACGAGGGTCGACAACACCATGGCGAAGAAACCCACCAGCAGCGAGATTCGTCCCGCCATCAACAATCTTGCCGCAAGGTCGCGGCCAAGCGGATCAGTGCCCAGAAAGTGGTGGCCCGTCAGCGGTGGGGCAAAGCGGGCCCGCAGATCGATATACAGTGAGTCATAAGGCAGTAGATGGGGGCCGAGCACGCAAGCAAGCACGAGGAAAATGATCATCGCCAACCCGAGCAGCGCCAGGCGGTGTCTCATGAAACGAAGCGCCGCGCGGTTGTTTGTCCATCGGCTTGGAGCTGCATTTGCGGTGAGAGCGGTCATATCGGCTGTCTCCTGTCGGGGAAGTTGCGCGCTCAAGCCAGGCGAATACGTGGATCGACAATAGCGACGACAATGTCGGCGATTAGGTTTCCAAGCAGAACGAGGATGGCCGAGAACATCAAAAGCCCCATCACAACCGGATAGTCGCTATAGCCAAGGCTATCCAGGAACAACCGTCCCATTCCCGGCCAGGTAAAGACGGTTTCGGTCACCAGAGCGCCGGTGAGAACACTGGGAAGCTGCATCCCGGCCAAGGTAATCATCGGCAAGAGTGCGTTGCCGACGACATGCCTCATCAGAATCCGCCGTTCGCTCAATCCCTTGGCCCGAGCCGTCTTGACGAAGTCCTGGCTGATGGCGTCGAGGGTCGCCGTCCGCATGTAGCGGCTCCAGATCGCGACATGGACCAGCGACAGCACGATACTTGGCAGGATCAAATGGTGGAGATATCCCAGGATCGAGGCATCTCCGATCTCGGACATATTGCCCGCGGGCAGCCAGCCCAGCTTCAGGGAAAAGATGTAGATGCCGACGAGTCCGAACCAGAAGGTAGGGACCGACAAAGCGATCATGGCACCGACAGTCGCTAGATAGTCGAATAGCGAGTAGCGGCGTGTGGCGCCCCGAATTCCAATCCAGGCGCCAATGGAGATCGCAATCACGGTTGAAGATCCCATCAGCAGCAGCGTGGCGAACACGTGGCTGCCAATGATCTGCAATACCGGCGCTCCGTCGCGGAAGGAGTGTCCCCAGTCGCCCTGCAGCAGCCGCCATGCCCAGTCCAGGTATTGGATCCATATAGGCCGATCGAGGCCAAGCAATCCCTTCAGCCGCTCGATATCCTGCTGGGTCATTCCGGGATCGAGCCCGAATTGCGCCAGTGGGCCGCCCGGGAGGAGGTTCAGAATGCCGAAGCCGATGATCGAAACGATCACAAGCAGCACCAGGCTCTGCGAGAGGCGATTGAGCAGGAAGCCGCGCATTCTGAGTCCTCCGTTGTGGGTTGGCGATTTTAGGCTGTTGCCGTCGCCGCAGTGAAATCCGGCGACGGCAATAGGATGGATCAGGCCTTCCAGCGCCAGTCTGCGGCATGCCACGACGCGGTGCGCGTGTTGGCATTGGGCTTGAAACCGTCCAACCCTGCCTTGCGTCCGAGCACGTTGGTGATCGCTAACAGCGGCAGGAAGGGCAGATCGTGACGCACCACTTCCTGCACGCGGTTATAGATCCCGTGCCGCTCTTCCTGATCGAAGCTGCGAGCACCCTTTTCAAGCAGGGCATCGACTTCGGGGTTGGAATACTGCCCGGTGTTCGAACCGTGCCCGCCTTGAGCAGCGATTGCCTTCGTATGGAGGCGGTTTGTGGCGTCGGGGTCCGCGGCAATCAGATAGGTAACGCCCACCATGGCGGTGTCGAACTGCGACTTCAGCCAGAATTCGCCCCACATGACCGCAGCCGGCAAGTTCGAGATCGTCATCTCGACGCCGATCTCGGCAAACGTCTGCTGCAGGAACTGCTGCGTCTGCTCGCGAAGATTGTTGCCTGACGTCGTCGAATTGGCAAAGGACAGTCGCACTCCATCCTTGGCGCGAATTCCATCCGGGCCTGGCGCCCAGCCGGCCTCATCCAGAATTTGTCGCGCGCGGTCCATATTGAATTCCTGCGCGGGCAGGTTCGGATTGTAGTAGTAGGACTCCTTCGGCATGAAGGTCTCGGTGAGAGTGCCCACGCCGTAATAGATCGTGTCAACGATCGCTTTCCTGTCCATTGCGGCGTAAAGCGCCTGGCGCACTGCCAGGTCCTTGAACTGCGGGCGCCCCAGATTGAGGTAGATCGACTCCACGGATGCGCCGGTCTCCAGTGTCACCACGCGGTCTGGCAATTCGCGGGCTTCAGCATAATGGTCGGCGGTAATGTAGGATTGATCGACCAGGTCGACGTCGCCGCTCTTGAACTGCGTGTAGAGCACCGTCATATCGGGGATGTATTTGAAGATGAGCTGCTCGACATAGGGGCCCTCGCCGGCATACTCGGGGTTGGCGACGAGCTCGATATGGTCGCCGGCTACCCGTTGGCTCCACTTGAAAGCGCCGGTGCCGATCGGCGCCTGGTTGAACGCCGCTGTATTCGGATCGCCCTCTTTCCCCAGGATGTGCTTGGGCACTATGAAGGTTTCGGCCAGGAACGACAGATAGGGCGCAAAAGCCTCCTTCATCCGCCAGGTGATCTCGGTGGGCGAAACCACCGTAATGTCCTGCACGAGCGAATGGCCGCTTGTACGCCAAGCGCGAAATTTCGGGTTGGTGATGAGCTCAAGGGTGAATTTCACGTCCTCGGCCGTGAAGGGCTCGCCGTCGTGCCAGCGAACATTGTCACGTAACCGGATGCGCCAGTTGAGACCATCCTCCGAAATGCCGCCGTTCTTCTGGCTTGGCACCTCGGCCGCGAGGTTCGGCTGAAGGACACCTTCGGCATCCATCCTGACCAACGCATCGAAAACCGAGAAATGGACCGCGTCATCGACTTCGATATGCGCCATCAGCGGATTGAACACCGTCGGCTCTTGTGAGAGGCCGACGACGACGCGACCGGCCGGGCCCGTGGCAGGGGTCTTGGCGAAAGCGGACTTGCCCAGAAGATTGGGCGCGATCAAGCCTGCAGCCCCCCCTAGCGCCATCAGTCGGAGTGCCTGGCGTCTCGAATAGTTGGATGTAGTCGTTGCATTTTTGGTCATCGTAGTTCCTCTCTTGTTATTTTTCATGCGTTTGCTGCAATGGGACGGGCATTGCCTGGCCGCTCCCCCGGAATCGCCGCCACGAGTTGGCGCGTGTAGGCTGCTTGCGGGTTCAGGAATATCTGCGAGGGCGGTCCGCGCTCGACGATCCGGCCCTTCTGCATCACGGCGATTTCATCGCAGATTTGGCTGGCGACTCGCAGGTCGTGCGTGATGAAGACCATCGATACGCCAGTCTCGCGCTGGATCTGGTCCAGAAGCTGCAGGATCTGCGCCTGGATCGACACGTCGAGCGCGGAAACCGCCTCATCGGCAATGAGCAGCTTCGGTTTGAACATCAGCGCGCGCGCGATGCCTATGCGCTGGCGTTGCCCACCCGAGAACTCGTGCGGATAGCGGCCGAAGGCGCCGACATCGAGACCGACATGGGCCAGGAGCGCCCGCGCTTCCTCGCGCGCTTGGGCGTAAGGCATTCCGTGTGCCACCGGACCGACCGTGATGATATGGCCGACCGTTGAGCGTGGGTTCAGAGACGCGAAGGGATCCTGGAAGATCATCTGGATCCGCGGTCGAAGTGGGCGGAACTTCGCTTCGGAAAGCTTGGCGATGTCAGATCCCTCGAACAAAATCTCGCCGCCGTCGCTGTCCAGCAATTTGATCAGAAGCCGGCCCAGCGAGGATTTTCCTGAACCGCTCTCGCCTACGACGCCCAGGGTGCGGCCTTGCGCCAGTTCGAACGAAACCTCGTTCACCGCCATCACAATCCGCTGCGCTCCGAATAGCGCGCTGCCGCCACGATAGGTCTTCACCAGACCTTCGACTTTCAGGATCGGCTCCTTGCTGGCGGCTTCCGCACGAGGGCGATCTTCGCCGGTCAGATGCGGTACGGCCGCGATCAGGCGCTGCGTATAGGGATGCTTGGGCGACTTCAGCACCTGCTCGGCGCTGCCCTGCTCGACGATGTGACCTTTTTCCATCACCACGACGCTGTCGGCGATCTCCGCCACCACGCCAAAATCGTGGGTGATGAACATCACGCTCATGCCCTTGCGGCGCTGAATGTCGCGGATCAACTCCAGAATCTGTGCCTGGGTGGTCACGTCGAGCGCAGTGGTTGGCTCATCGGCGATCAGCACCGTCGGCTCGAGCGCCAAGGCCATGGCGATCATGACGCGCTGTCGCTGCCCGCCCGAAAGCCGGAAAGGGTACTGATGATACATGAGTTCGGGGTCAGGCAGGCCCACTTCAGTGAGCAGCTCGATGGCGCGGTCGCGGCAGGTTTTTGGCGTGCCGTATCCATGCGCGGCCATGACCTCGTCAATCTGCGCGCCCACGGTCATCAGGGGATTGAGCGCCGAGAGCGGATCCTGAAAGATCATCGACACGACCCGACCACGCAGGTTGCGCAGCTTGTCGGGCGACATGCCGATGATGTTCATCCCCTCCAACTGTATTGAACCCGATGAGAGGCGGATCACCTTGGGCAGGAGCCCCATGATCGCGTTCGCCGTGACCGACTTGCCTGATCCGGACTCGCCTATGATGCAGAGGATCTGGCCGCGTTTCAGATCGAACGAGATATTCTCGACCGCATGGACCCGCTCCATCCCGGCCGGCAGGCTTACGGTCAGATCGCGCACCGAAAGCGCTATGTCATGGGGGGCAACAGCCTGGATGCTTGCGACCATCTGGATCAGATCCCCTTCAACCGAGCGGGTCCACGCTGTTGCGGACCGCATCATCGCCCTTTGAGCAGAAGCGCCTCACCGCAACAGCCGTAGCCTGGGCATCTCGACGCTTCGCACGCTGAGGCCGCGAGAGACGGGTTCTGCTCATCCAGGCCACTCCCTTATGAAAATCCGGCCGTGTACCGAACTGTGTTCCCTTTTCTTGGAGAACTCACCGATGGGGCAAACTGTGCCTTATCGGATGTCCTCTGGAGCCTGCCCGCCATAAAGAGGTTGGCTCCGTTCTTTCAGCCAGTTTGACTGTTCTGTTTCCGCAGAGTCATCGAAACTTGGCCCGCGAGCAGCACGAACTTCTGAAAAGAGCGTCCGAATTGGCATTTCACTCTGTTTGGCTTGATGATGATAGCGTGGGATAGGTGAGAGTCTGAGAGTGATTGCCCCAAAAATGAATGAGCAATGAGGCCAGCCGCCGTGCCGACCTGTCCAAGGCGGGCACGGCATTCCTTGTCACAGGAATTTGCACGATCCGCCGCGCCGGGATTTTCCGCATTTGAAATGGATTGGCACCCATCCAGGCGTTGAAGGTAGGTAGTAACCGGCGTCACCTGTACGAAGCCCGTGATGCGCCCATGCGATGCCTCATCAGGATGCCTGTAAAATGGTAGTGCGGAACCAAGCACGGCAAACTGTGCCGCTCATCGAGAAACTCTACCCGGCCTATCAATGCTCGGTTGCTGCTTTTCGATGCCGGTCGACCACATTCAGCTAGGCGAAGCTCGCAGGGCGCTCTTTCAAAGGTGCTGGGGGCTCAGGCCGCTGAACTGCGCTTGGAGCCACTCTGCGAGTTCAAACTCCACACCTTGCAGTTCACTCGACCCCAACCATATCAACCCATATTGACTGCCGTCGGGGTCAAAGCCAGCAGGCGCCGCCAGGCTTCCTCGTTCCACATCGTCAACCGCGAGTACGAGCGGACTGAGGGCTACACCCAAGCCTGCGGACGCTGCCTCGACGATCAGCGCGTGATTGTCGTAGTATCGCATTTCTGTGGGTCGACGCGCCGACGGATGGGTCTTCAGCCATTGCGCCCACGCGTCAGGTCGAGTCTTCGACCCGAGAGCGAGATAGTCGCCACGTTCGAACGCTGGCACCACTTCCGGCCTCATAACGGGCCCAACCGTTTCGGGGAAAAGGGTCCGGACGTTCCATGTCTCGGGCACAGCGAAGTCCAGCCGTCGAATAGCGAGATCGACCTGTTTCTTGCGAAATTCCACAAGCCCACCACCCACGGAGAGGTGGAGGGCCATGTTCGGATGCGCCACTTGAAGCGCCGCCAGGCGCGGAATAAGCCAACGCATGGCAACTGAAGGCTCGCAGGAGAGCACAAGGGCATTCTTCCCGGCATTGGCGGTACGCAGGCTTTGCACTGTGGTGGCCAACTCACCGAAGAACTTCCCGAGAGTCAGGTTGAGTGTCTCGCCAGCCGGGGTGAGCCGCAGGCCTCGCCCATTCTTTTCAAACAACCTGACCCCGATGTCATGGGCGAGTTTGGTGATACGGCGACTCACGGCGCCGTGCGTGAGCGCAAGCGAGTCTGCTGCAAGCCGGACCGAACCCAGCCGCGCTGTTGCTTCGAACGCTCGCAGGTCGTCGAGCGAAGGTATGTCCGAGCGATCCATCAGTGACAATCTATCACCGATTTCGTCAGAAACTATCGCTATTCATACTTGGCGACGTTTTGTTAATTGATGCATGCGCACCCATCATCAACCCAGCATAGCGGTCCTCGCCGATGACCTCACCAGCGCGGCAGATGGCGCAGCACCTTTCGTCGCCCGCGGCTTGACTGCATCGATCGGCAGACGCCAGCTTCCGAACCAAGCGGCAGCGGTAATCGCAGTCGATAGCGGTTCGCGGTCTGCTACTTCGTCGCAAGCGTTCGAGGCGGTCGCTCGATTGACCGCACGACTTGCCAGCCGTGCCGTGCTCTATAAAACGGTGGACTCCACTCTACGCGGCCACATAACGGAGGAGCTTGAAGCATGTTTTGCGGCGAGCGGCCGCAAATCGCTGCTCTTCGCGCCGGCGTTCCCCCAGGCCGGACGTACGACAGTGAGGGGCATTCAGTTCGTTGACGGCATCCCGGTGTCGGAAAGTGCGTATAGCCATGACCCCGTGCATCCCGTGCGGCATTCCGCGCTAGTCGACCTGGTCCCCAACTGCATCAAGAATGTCAGGCTGCTTGATGCAGAAACGCAGGAAGAACTCGATTCGCAGATTGCTTCCATCGAGGATCCAGAGTCGGTCCTTTGGGTTGGTTCTCCCGGAATGGCTGCAGCCCTATCGCGGCGTTTTGTGCAAGCGAAGACCCCACCGCCATTGCTCGATGGCATCAGTAGCGATGTCTTGGTCGTCATTGGGAGCGCAAATTTGCGCAGTCATCAGCAGGCAGACCAACTCCAGGAGGTCAGGGGCGTGATGCTGCTGCGCGGACCAAGGGCGCGCGAGGCGGACTCGGCAGCGGTGCTGCGCCGTATCGCACAAGACGCAGCGCAAGAGCTTCAAAGCCCACGCTTCGGCGCTTTGATCGCCACCGGCGGCGACACGATGGACGCGATCCTGGATCTTCTCAACGTCCGTGAGTTCGAGATCCTGCAAGAACTCGATCCCGGATTCCCACTTGGTCTCGCCAGGCTTGGCGATGGGCGCTCGCTCCTGTTCGCGATGAAGGCCGGTGGCTTTGGCAGTGACGACGCCCTGACGCGCGCCGTCGCGCGGATACGTGGAGCAACCCAATGAAGAACATTCCCCCGCTTGCTCTCACGATGGGCGACGCCTCCGGCATTGGACCGGAGATCGTGGCGAAGGTGCTTGCGAAGGGCGGCGAACGCGTCGTCGTGTTCGGCAGCTATGTTGTCATGCAGGATATTGTACGCCGGCTCGGGTTGAACATCGAGGTGCGACGCATCAACGCTGCCGATGCAGCTCAATTCGAGCCGCGGCGAATTGAAGTTATCGAAACCACCCGCATTACCGGGTCCCCACCAATCGGGCGTATCAGCGCGATCTCCGGGCAGGCGGCCTTCGACGCCATCGTTGCAGCGATCGCAGCAGCGAAGTCCGGACAAGTGAGCGGCATCGTCACGGCCCCGATCAATAAAGAGGCGATGGCCAGCGCGGGAATCCGCTACCCCGGCCATACCGAAATTCTGGCCGACTACGGCTGCGCCAAGCGCGTGGCGATGATGCTTGCGAACGATGACATCCGCACGGTGCTCGTCACGATCCACACGTCGCTGAGCAAGGCGATCGAACAGGGCGATTTCGACGCTCAGCTATCCGCCATTCGGCTCGCCCACGACGGTGGAAAAGCTCTCGGCTTCGCGATCCCGCGTGTCGCCGTAGCAGGTCTCAATCCGCACGCAGGTGAAGGCGGCCTCTTCGGGGACGAGGAAATCCGGATCATACAACCTGCAATCGACGCGGCCCGAGCCGAGGGCATCGACGCCACTGGCCCTTATCCGGGCGACACCGTCTTCATGCAAGCACGTCAAGGCCGATTCGATGTTGTGGTGGCACAATACCACGATCAAGGGCTGATCCCTGTGAAGTATCTCGGGCTGGAAAAGGGCGTGAACATCACGCTTGGCCTGCCGTTCGTCCGCACCAGCCCAGATCATGGCACGGCCTTCGACATCGCGGGCCGGGGGATTGCAGACCAGGCCAGCTTGGAAACGGCGCTTGCCTACGCCAAGCGGCTGGTAGCGGCGCGAACCAAAACGAACTAGATTCGAAAGGAACCACCACCGATGGGGTTACGCTTTATCTTCATGCTTACGCGCAATGACCGCACGGTTCCGG
This sequence comes from Mesorhizobium sp. B264B1B, assembly GCF_020165765.1. Taxonomy (NCBI): domain Bacteria; kingdom Pseudomonadati; phylum Pseudomonadota; class Alphaproteobacteria; order Hyphomicrobiales; family Phyllobacteriaceae; genus Mesorhizobium; species Mesorhizobium sp. B264B1B. The sequence continues at coordinate 156,611 of NZ_JAIUIS010000011.1, read as the reverse complement.
ACGCGTCGCAGCAACTTCAAACCGCGCTCAGCTTTGGCGTGCGGCACATCGGGTTCAAAGACATCGGCGTGCCGATCGAGCAGCTGAAAGGCCTCAATGCAGCCATCAGGACGGGCGGTGCAACTTCCTATCTGGAAGTCGTGTCACTGGACCGCGAAAGCGAAATTGCTTCGGCAAAGGCAGCTGCCGCAATCGGCGTTGACGTTCTTCTTGGTGGCACGCGGGTCGACGATGTGCTGCCGATCCTCAGGGACACCGGCATCCAGTACTTCCCGTTTCCGGGTCGGATTGCCGGTCATCCGAGCGTGCTTGAAGGCGCCATCGACGAAATTGTCGAAAGTGCCAAGACGATTGCAGGGCGCGATGGAGTGCATGGCCTGGACCTGCTGGCATACCGTTCGGCGCAGAACGTGCCCGAGTTGATGAAGGCTGTCTGCGCTGCGGTCACCAAGCCTGTCTACATTGCAGGTTCGATCGACACCCCTGAACGAATCGCAGTCGTCCAAAGCGCAGGCGCAGCTGGTTTTACGATTGGGACTGCGGCTTTGGATGGCAAGTACCCGGCCAATGGGAATGACCTACCAAGCCAACTCACCGCGATCATTCGCGACGTCGCTGCCCTGAACAAGCACCTTTCGCCAATTCACAAGAAGAATTTGTCAATTGAGTTTGCCGGGCTGCACGCGCCTTGGGAGCCTAAAGTCGAGGTGCATGTCAACAACATGCAAATCCAGGTCGCCCTGTTCAAGGGAAGCTCTAACTGGTCATTTCGGCAGCACGACGATCAGCTGTTCTTCGTTCACCGGGGACGCCTGCTCATGAAATTTCGTGACCGTGAAGAGATCATCGAACCCGGAGAGTTCATCGTCGTTCCATATGGCGTTGAGCACAGTGCGGTGGCCTTGGGCGAGGAAGGATGTGAAGTGTTGCTGGCAACGTCAACCGCTCTACCCTGCTACCCACCCGCGGGAACTGATCTCGCACACTCTGAGCGATCCCAGTTGACTGCTTAGCACGACGGAACCGACTGCTAGGTTTCAGTGAAATCATGACGCAAGGCGCAAGAGCAATCATGACCGTGGCTATAGTGCTGCATCGCGCCGACGGCGCACCCGTTGCAAGCTCTTTCCGCAGGGCAGCGTTCGGCAAGGACGACCCCTTGGTGGGGCATCGCGAAATCGCCTGGGAAGGACCGGACTCGATGATCGTGGGCCGAACCAGCTTTATTGGTGAGCTCGAAGTCGCAAGCTTCCCCCACATCGAAACCATCGTCGTGGTGGAAGGAGAGCTGATCCCCACGGCGACCGGGACGGCCCGCTGGTGCTCGGGCCGCAAGCGGGCGTTGTCATCGGATGTGGCACCGCGCTTCGGATCCAGAGCGGATCAGGCGTGCGGTTTTCGTTCTGCGCAGCCGCTTGCGACAAACCGACGAAGCCCGGCCTTGTCCAACTGTTCGCCGACGCCGACATCAAGCCGTCTGCTTCGCTACCGGCCGAGGCCTTGCTTGGCCCGGCCCCGCAATGCCGCAGCGACAACGTCTTCTCCAGCGACGGCGCGGATTGCCATGCGGGCACGTGGGATTCGACCCCATAGGCCGCTTACGCAATCGACGCCCCTTCACACGAGATGGCTTTGAGGCTTCAGCCTACCTCCCCTCTGTGAGGTGGGACGCCAGCGAGCTTTTCACGCAATAATTTGCATGTCCTAAGGCTCACTAACCGCAGGATATTCCGTCCAGGCACACAACTCCGCAGCCTGTCTATTCTCGGCGCGGGTTAGAATGCTTCAGAGTAACCGGAGTCCCGTAGATGCCCGCGCCGCTAATGCACATCGAGTGCAGCCCTTCCCTGCCCCGCGAGGCGGACGTCGTCGTGATCGGCGGCGGCGTCGTGGGCGTGTTCACGGCGTATTATCTCGCACGCCGCGGCTTCAGCGTCGCCCTGGTCGAGAAAGGGCGGGTGGCCGCCGAGCAGTCCAGTCGAAACTGGGGCTGGTGCCGCCAGCAGAACCGTGATGCGCGCGAGCTGCCGATGGCGACCAAGAGCCTCGATCTCTGGGAGAAGGTGGCACAGGAGACTGGCGAGAACACTGGATTTCGCCGGTGCGGGCTCCTCTATCTCTCACAAGACGAAAATGAGCTGGCGGGCTGGGCGAAGTGGCGTGACTTCGCCGGGACAGTGGGCGTTACGACGCATGTGCTGAGCGCGGAGGAAGCCACCGAGAAGGGCAAGGTGACCGGACGCAAGTGGAAGGGCGGCGTTTTCTCACCGACTGACGGAACGGCGGATCCGTCCAAGGCAGTGCCGGTTGCCGCCCGCGGTATCATGGCGGCCGGCGGTACCGTCCATCAGCATTGCGCGGCGCGCGGGCTGGAGTTGAGCGCTGGCAGGGTCAGTGGCGTCGTTACGGAAGCGGGAACCATCCGTACGAAGACCGCGGTCATGTCCGGAGGCGCGTGGGCTTCCTCCTTCTGCAACCAGCTTGGTATGCGCTTCCCGCAAGCTGCCGTGCGTCAATCCATTCTAGCCGTGGCGCCAGGCGCAAGCGGCCTGCCCGATGCCCTGCATACAGCGAGCGTCTCGCTGACGCGGCGCAGCAACGGTGGATACACGCTGGCTATCAGCGGGCGGGCTCGCGTCGATCCAACGCCGCAGCAGTTCAGGTTCAGCCGCGAGTTTATCCCGATGTTCGCCCGCCGCTGGCGCAATCTCGCCCCGGGCGCCTTCGAGGGCTGGCGCCAAGGCCATGAAAGCCTGCGCAAATGGGGCCTTGACGATATTACGCCAATGGAACGGAACCGGATTCTCGACCCGAAGCCCGACATGGGACAGATTCGACTGACATATCGAAGAGCCTGTGAATTGATCCCCGAACTCCAGCGCGTCGCAATCTCCGATGCCTGGGCGGGCTATATCGACAGTACACCCGACGGCATTCCCGCGATCGGTGAAGTGGAGGGGATTCCGGGCTTCATCCTGGCGGCGGGATTCAGTGGTCACGGCTTCGGCATTGGCCCCGGCGCGGGGCATATGATCGCCGACATCATTACAGGCAGCGAGCCTATTGTCGACCCGCGTCCTTATAGGCCCGAACGCCTGAAGACCGCTGCGTGGGGCAAGGTCGCTGAATTCTGAGAAGATCAACTTACAGGTAACAATCGGTCGCACACGAGATTAAGGCTGCGAGCAGCCGTGCTGAAAACAGGGAAGTGACGATGCGCGAATACGAGATTGCCGCCATTCCTGCCGACGGGATCGGCCCGGAGGTGATCGCCGCCGGTCTCCAGGCGCTTGAGGCGCTGCAGCAGCGCTGCGGCGACTTCAAGCTGCGCGTCCAGCACTTCGACTGGGGCTCGGACTACTACAAGGCCAATGGCCGGATGATGCCCGAAGATGGAGTGGCGCAACTGAAGCGCTTCGATGCCATCTTCTTTGGTGCGGTCGGCGCTCCCGATGTGCCCGACGACATCACGCTTTGGGGTCTCCGGCTGCCGATCTGCCAAGGCTTTGATCAATACGCGAATGTGCGGCCGACCAGGATATTGCCGGGCATCGTTTCGCCGCTGGCGGGCGTTGGCCCCGGCGATCTGGATTGGGTGATCGTGCGGGAGAATTCGGAGGGTGAGTATTCCGGCCATGGCGGCCGTGCCCACCGCGGCCTCCCAGAGGAGGTCGGAACCGAAGTCGCGATCTTCACGCGCGTCGGGGTCACGCGCATCATGCGCTATGCATTCCGGCTGGCGCGGTCACGGCCGCGAAAGCTCCTGACTGTGGTTACGAAATCCAACGCGCAGCGTCACGGCATGGTAATGTGGGATGAAATCGCAGCCGAGGTGGCGCAAGAGTTCCCAGACGTCTCGTGGGACAAGATGCTGGTTGATGCTATGACGGTGCGTATGACACTCAAACCTCGCAGCCTCGATACGATCGTCGCCACCAATCTTCACGCCGACATTTTGTCGGACCTTGCGGGCGCGCTGGCGGGCAGTCTCGGCGTTGCACCGACCGCCAACATTGATCCCGAGCGGCGCTACCCCTCGATGTTCGAGCCAATTCACGGATCGGCCTTCGACATCGCCGGCAAAGGTATTGCCAACCCGGTCGCCACCTTCTGGACCGCTGCCCAGATGCTCGAACATCTGGGCGAAAGCGCAGCCTCCGTCCGGTTGATGAGCGCAGTGGAAACAGTGACCAGTGAGGGCGTGCTGACGCCGGACGTGGGTGGCACAGCGACCACGCAGGACGTGACGGACGCCGTCTGCCGGACGATCCGCAGTTCGAACGTGTGACAGGTTTGCGATGAAGCTCGACAAGATCGACATCAAGATCTTATCCCAACTGCAAAAGAACGGGCGGGTCACCAACGTCGAGCTTGCCGACCTGGTCAACCTCTCGCCGAGCCCTTGCCTGATGCGGGTGAAAAAGCTTCAGGCGGAAGGCTTCATTACCGGCTATTCCGCCCAGATCGATGTGTCCAAGCTCGGACAGACTCTAACGATCTTCACCGAGGTCACGCTCAAGCACCATCAACAAAACGACTTCGCGAGGTTTCTCACAGCCGTTCAGAAAGTGGATTCCGTCATCGAATGCCATCTGATTTCGGGCGGGTATGATTATCTTGTGAAGTTCGTCACAGCGGGCATAAGCGAGTATCAGACGATCATGGAGCGCATGCTCGAACTGGATATCGGGATCGACAAATATTTCAGCTTCGTCGTGCTGAAGTCACCGATCGTAAAATCCCATTTGCCTCTCGATGTCATTTTCGACAAATGAAAAGCCGCTCCGCGGTCTGAACACCTGGAGCGCGCGCCGGTGTTTTCTTCTGCTGAGGTCCCATAGCTGCAACTTGCTTGGCACCTGGCGGAATGCGGCACCACCCTGAGGGTTTGCTTCGTCCCCGCTCGGCGTCTGCCGCCTGGACGGGGGAGCTCCGGCGATGGCGAGGATCAGCCCTTCATCGCCGCCCGCACATCCTTGTCTTCGAGGGTTTGATCCAGCGTCATCCGGGTGCGTTCCAGGATACCATCGATTTCGTCGTCCGTGCAGCAGAGCGGTGGTGCAAAGCCGAGAATGCCGCTGTTGAAGGCGCGAATGACAAGGCCATTCTCCCAAGCGCGGTCGAAGATGCGGCGTCCCGGATCTGCCGCCGCCGGCAGCGGCGTTTTGCGCGCCTTGTCGGTCACCAGTTCGACCGCGGCCAGCATGCCGCGACCGCGAATATCGCCAACCAGCGGGTGATCGGCGAGCGAGCGGAGGCCCTTCATCAGGCGCCTCCCGGCCTTCCGGCCGTTCTCGAGCAAGCCATCTTCATAGAGACGCAGGCATTCCAGCCCGACCGCCGCGCTCACCGGATGGGCTGAGTAGGTATAGCCGTGGCCGACAGCCGTTTTGCCGGCCCCGTCCGCGATCGTATTGTAAACATGGTCGGTCATGAAGACGGCGCCCATCGGCACGTAGCCCGACGTCAGTCCTTTTGCCGTGGTCATCAAATCCGGCACGACCTCGTCTTCCTCACATGCGAACAGGGGCCCGGTGCGGCCGAAGGCGGTGATGACTTCGTCGGCAACGAACAAGACGTCGTGTTCTTTGCACACGGCGTGCAGTGCCTTCAGCCAGCCTGCCGGTGGAACCAGGACACCGCCCGAACCCTGGATGGGTTCGGCGTAGAAGGCCGCGACGCGATCAGCACCCAGTTCGGCGATCTTGTCCCGCAGTGCCGCGACCGATGCGTTGATGATCGCCTGCGGGTCGGAACCGACCGGATTGCGATAGGCGTAGTGCGAAGGTATCTTGTGCTGCCAGTCGTAAGGCACGCCGAAGCCAGCATGGAAAGCCGGAAGCGCGGTCAGACCTGCGCCAACCGTAGAGGATCCATGGTAGCCATACTCGACCGAGATAAACTGGTCTTTTCGCGGCGTCCCCTTGGCATGGTAGTAATAGCGAACGAAACGGATCGTGCTGTCAATCGCGTCGGAACCGCCCAGCGTGAAATAGACATAGTTCAGATCGCCAGGCGCCAGTTCGGCAAGGCGCGCTGCGAGACGAATGGCGGGCTCAGATCCTAGCCCGAAATATCCTGTCGCATAAGGAAGCTCTCTTAGCTGCTTCGCCGCTGCTTCGACGACGCTTTCTTGCCCGTATCCGATGTTGACACACCAGAGACCCGCGAACCCGTCCAGCAAGGTTTTCCCGCTTGCCTCGGTCACCGTTGCGCCCTTGGCGGATTTGAGCACCCGCACGCCCGTCTCTTCATGGCTCCGATAGCTTGAAAATGGGTGAACCAGATGTGCACGATCGAGTTCGATCAATGAGTTGGCCAGCATTTCTTCCTCCGATTCAGCCTAGCGCCTGACTAACGAGCGCATAAGTTTGGTGTGACCTGATTTCGACCTTCGGCTCGTCTGCGGTTCGTCGCATCGTGATGCCACCGCCGACGTGGGCCAGCCCGCGACGGGTGAGCCACTCGCCGAGAGCCGTGGATTCGTCGGTGTCGATACGGACAAACTCGCCCGCACTGTCGGCCAGCAGGAAGTCGATCAGGCATCTCGCTTCGTGAAGCTTCCTCCCCACCACCGGCCCAATCACCAGCCCTCGGCCAAACCGACGAACTGCGGCAAACGCCTGAACATTGCCTTCATCGCGAACGACGGCGAACTTCGCGCGCTCGCGCAACGAGCGCATGAGCGCCGACCGGTCATGACCAAACGCCGCGCGATCCAGAGCAACAAGGCGCGCGTGGTCGCCGTCCTTGCCCCATGACACATGTGCCGGTGCGTCTACAGACGGCGCCAGGCCCTGGTGTTGCACGATCTTGCCGGTCGCGACGAATCCCAGCTTCTCGTAGAGCGCGAGCCCTTCCTGCGTCGCCACCAAATAGCAGGTGCGCCCGCCTGCCTTGGCAAGCGCCTCCTCCATCAGCTTGCGACCGAGCCCGCGACCACGCATTGCGGCATCGACAATGACCATGTTGACGGTGGCGGCATCGTCGCCATAGGGCGTCATCAAGATCGTCCCCACCACGCGTCCTTCCTCCTGGACAACGACGCCTTGGCTGAGCGATTGCATCAGTTCCCAGTCTTCACGACGGTGCGGCCATTCAACATGACGTGACAATTCGAGAGCATCCCTCAGATGCGCGAATGTCATCGTTTCCAGCGTAATTTGCTGCGTGGTCATGGTTCAGTCCGGGCCTGAATTCTCTGAGCTCAAGGTAGGCTGCCGCAGACAGCAGTTCCTTCCGACCAGGAGCTGAGCGATAGGTGTTTTGACTTTCCTTTGCCGCCGGCGCCGCATGTTATGCGGACGGACAGCGGGCCGATCGCGCTCCCCTCGCAGACCGAAACGGTCTCGGGCGCAACTCTCTGCCAAGGCTCTACCGCGATACGAAACAATCTGCTTCGGGGCGCATCGAATGCGGCGACTCGTCTTGTTCGGCTCTCATTATGATCCTCGCTGTTAAAGGCACGCAGTGCCGAAAGATTGGAAGGATCGACGCCCATGACCCAGTTCAGACCGAAATACATCACTTTCGACTGCTATGGCACGCTGACCAACTTCGACATGGCCGGCGCGGCGCGACGCGTTTATGGCGCGCGACTATCCGCAACCGTGACGGCGCAGTTCATCAAGGACTTCTCGGCCTATCGTCTCGATGAGGTTCTTGGCGCCTGGAAGCCTTATAGCGAGGTCGTGCACAATTCCGTGGAGCGCGCCTGCAAGCGCAACAATGTGACGTTCCGGCCTGAGGACGCCCAGCGCATCTATGCGGAAATACCGACATGGGGTCCGCACCCGGATGTACCGGCGGGGCTGGCCAAGGTCGCCAAGGAGATTCCGCTGGTGATCCTGTCGAACTCCATGAAGAGCCTGATCATGTCGAACGTGGAGAAACTCGGCGCACCTTTCCACATGGTCATCACGGCCGAGGAGACCGGCGCCTACAAGCCGCATATGAAGGGCTTCGAGCACATGTTCGACAAGCTCGGCTGCGGCCCGGAAGACATTACGCATGTGTCGTCCTCGTTCCGCTACGATCTCATGACCGCCTATGATCTTGGCATCAAGAGCAAGGTCTGGGTGAATCGCGGCCACGAGCCCGCGAACCCCTTCTACGAATACACCGAGATCAAGGACATCGGCGGTCTGGCCGGCGCCGTCGGGCTGGAGCCCGTTCGTGAATTCGCCTGAACGTCTGTTGCCAGTGCAGTCGCCAAGCTGCGGCGCTCCCCACCTCGTTAATGATCACCGGTCGCAATACGGAGAAAGGGGCGGTTTTCACCGCCCCTTTCTTGTTGTTCCAACACTTTGGAAGCTGCAGGTGTTTCCACCTACTTCCTAGTTAAGCCCGCCAACATGAAGGGTCTTGACCTCGAGATATTCCTCGATGCCAAGCTGCGATCCTTCGCGGCCCACTCCTGACTGCTTGACACCGCCGAAAGGCGCAACCTCGGTCGAGATGAGGCCGGTGTTGAGCCCGACCATGCCGAACTCCAGCGCCTCGGCCACACGCCACGAGCGCTTGAGGTTCTCCGTATAGAAATAGGCAGCAAGGCCAAATGGCGTACCGTTCGCGATCGCGATAGCCTCTTCCTCCGTCTCGAAGCGAAAAAGCGGCGCCACCGGGCCGAACGTCTCTTCCGATGCCAGCAGCATATCGGTCGTAGCCTGTCCCAGCACGACGGGCCGTGCATATTGCTTGCCGTCCGGCACCGTCTCGCTCTGGGCGATGATCCGCGCGCCTTTCGCCTGTGCATCCGCGATGTGACGCTCGATCTTGTCGATCGCGGCCGAATTGATCATCGGGCCGATCTCAGTGCCGTCATCGGTCCCTGCGCCAACCTTCATTCGCGATACGCGCTGGCTCAGCTTTTCTGCGAAAGCCTCGTAAACGCCCGCCTGCACGAGAATCCGGTTCGCGCAAACGCAGGTTTGACCCCCATTGCGGAACTTGGATGCGATCACCCCCTCGACTGCGTTGCCCAGATCGGCGTCGTCAAACACGATAAAGGGCGCGTTGCCGCCGAGCTCGAGGCTGAGCCGCTTGATGCTATCGGCCGCGCCACGCATGAGCAGCGCTCCTACGCGGGTCGAGCCGGTGAACGAGATCTTGCGCACCGTCTCGTTGGCCATCAGTTCGTTGCCGATTTCGGTGGGCATGCCGGTGACAATGTTGATCACCCCGGCCGGAATACCTGCCCGTTCCGCCAGAACGCCGAGCGCCAGCGCCGAGAATGGCGTGAATTCCGACGGCTTAATGACAACCGTACAACCCGCGGCCAGCGCCGGCGCCACCTTGCGCGTGATCATCGCGTTGGGGAAATTCCATGGCGTGACGATGGCACAGACGCCGACGGCCTCCTTCAGCACCAGAATGCGGCGGTCGGGCGTTGGCGACGGAATGGTCGAGCCACCGATCCGGCGTGCTTCTTCGGCGAACCATTTCACGAAGGAGGCGCCATAGCGGATTTCACCGCGTGCCTCCGCCAGAGGCTTGCCCTGTTCCAGCGTCAGCAGCAACGCCAGGTCCTCTTCATTTTCCCGTATCAGGCTGTGCCAGCGTTCCAGAAGCGCTCCGCGTTCGGCATGGGTCCTGGCTCTCCAGTCCTTGAACGCTGCCTGCGCTGCATCTATTGCAGCCCTTGTCTCATCCCGGCCCATGTCGGGTACGGTTCCAAGCACTTCCAAACTGGCCGGATCGATCACATCGACAGTCGCGTTGCTGTGCGCATGCTGCCAGACATCGCCAATGAGTCCCCGCTGGCGAAACAGGTCCGCATCCTTCAGGAAACCAATCTTCGTTATTGCGTTCATGGTTCTTTTCCTCTGCTCTTTCAGCTTAATCCGGCCAGCACGGCCTGCGTGATTGCTTCAGTCCTGTCCTTGCCTGCAATCGTGCCTATCCCGCGTGCGGTTGCGGACTCGATTGCCGACATCACTTCGGCTGCCGCCTGCCGCTCGCCCAGATGCCCGAGCATCATGGCGCCGGACCAGATCGCGGCGATCGGATTGGCGATACCGAGATTTGCGATATCGGGTGCCGAACCATGGACCGGCTCGAACATCGAAGGCGCGCTGCGATCGGGATTGATATTGGCGGAGGCGGCGTAACCCAGCCCGCCCTGAATGGCCGCTCCAATATCCGTGAGGATGTCGCCAAAAAGGTTGGAGGCGACGATCACGTCGAGGCTTTCAGGCGCCAGCACCATGCGGGCGGCAATGGCGTCGACGTGGTATTGCGAGACCTCCACATCGGCGTAGTCCTTCGCCACCTCGCGCGTGACCTCATCCCAGAAAACCATGGAATGTCTCTGCGCGTTGGATTTGGTGACGGATGCAAGCTGTTTGCGGCGCGTCCGCGCCTGTTCGAATCCGAAGCGAAGGATCCGTTCGACACCCGCACGCGTGAAGATTGCCGTCTCGATCGCGACCTCATTGGCCGTGCCGGTATGAATGCGCCCACCGGCGCCGCAATATTCGCCTTCCGTGTTCTCGCGGATGCACAGGATATCGAAACCATCACGGCGAAGGGGTCCCCGAACGCCTGGCAACAGCCTGTGCGGCCGTATGTTGGCATACTGCGTGAATCCTTTGCGGATCGGCAGGAGCAGTCCGTGAAGCGATACGGAGTCGGCCACCTTCGCTGGCCACCCCACGGCGCCGAGGTAGATCGCATCGAATTTCTGTAGGATCTCGACGCCGTCTGGGGGCATCATCGCACCGGTTTCCAGGTAGTAGGCGCACGACCATGGGAACCTTGTATTCTCAAGGGCGAAACCGCCTCGCTTTGCCGCAGCCTGCAGCACGTCCCATCCCGCCTCGGTCACCTCCTTGCCGATGCCGTCGCCTGGGATGTGCGCTATCGTGTAAGCCTTCATTGAGGTCCTCCTGGAGACCGACGGGCACCGAAGGTCGCAGCTTGCTCAACATTGCAGCGACATTCGGCATCTCGTACCTGGTTTCATCAGAACAATAGTCGACAGCGCGCCGCATTTTTCGCCGAGAATGAGCCGCCCGACCGCGTCGAATCGCGTCGGGCGGAATCTGGAAAGTCGATTGTTCTGGAACCGCCGCGCGCGCTATTCGGCCGGACCTTGAGCGTTGAGCTCAGTCGTAAACGCTGACGTAGATCTTGCGCACGGTTTCGATCGTGCGCCAGACGCCGACAAAGCCGGGCTTCATCACGAAACTGTCTCCGGTACGGTAAGTCTTGGTCTCACCGCCCTTCTCCTCGATCTCGACGAGACCCGAAACGATGTGGCAGAACTCGCAGGTAGTGCCCTTGATCGAATGCGTCTCGCCGGGCGTCGCCTCCCAGACGCCGGTCAGGACCTTTTCGCCTTTCGAGGCATCCTGCGCCCACGTCTTGAAGGATGGATTGCCCGAAATGAGCCGCTCTGGAGTTGGCAATGCCTCCTTCGGCGCGAAGGCTGGATCTGTGTCGATCGTGATCAGAAGTGACATGTCATGTTTCCCTGTTAGTAGCCGAGTGTCCGATCGACGAGGCCGATCAGTTCTTCCCCGGCGCGGTGGCGCCGGATATTGTCCACGACGGATTGCGCCGCGGAATCTGCTTGCGTTACGGAAGCGATGTGCGGCGTGATCATCACCTTCGGGTGCCGCCAGAGCGGATGGCCGTCCGGCAGCGGCTCGGGATCGGTGACATCGAGCATTGCGGCATCAAGGTGCCCGCTATCGAGAGCCTGAAGCAGGGCGGTTTGGTCTAACTGCGGCCCGCGGCCGACATGCAGCAGCCTCGCCCCGGCAGGCAGCCGGGAGAAGAGGGCCGCATCGAGGATGCCACGGGTTTCTTCCGTCAGCGGCAGCAGGCAAACGAGAATGTCCGTGCGCGCGAGGAAACCGGCAAGCTGATCCGCTCCATAAAAGCAGGTGACGCCGTCGATCTCCTTCCTGCTTCGGCTCCAGGCAGCGAGGGGAAAGCGAAACGGCAGCAATCGCTCGATAGCCGCCTGCGCCAGCATGCCGAGGCCGAGAAAGCCCACGCGGCGCTCGGCGGCTTGCGGAGCGGCAAGACCGAGCCACGCTTGGCGCTTCTGCTGTTCACGATACGCCACCATATCCCGGTGGAGACTCAGCACGCCGAGAACGACATATTCCTGCATCATGCGAATGATGCCGTCCTCGACCATGCGCACCAGCTTCACCTGCTGAGGCAGGCTCTCACGCTTGAACTGGTCGACGCCGGCGCCAAGCGAAAACAGCACTTCGAGATTGCGATAGCGCGCGATGTCATCTGGTGCCGTCCAAGTCAGGAGGTAGCGCACCTTCTCCGGGTCGACACATTCGCTGCTGTGGAACAATTCGACGTCCGGGAGCTCGCGTGCGAAAACCTTGCGGAAGACCGCTGCGCGCACCGGGTCGGAATTGAAAAGAAAAGCCATGAAACCGCCCTCTCCGGCTATGCGGCTAGGCGCGTGCCGAGACGCTCGATCATGCTCCGGCAGGCAACAAGTTCGCCGATCTCGATATATTCGTTGGCACGATGAGCCCGGCTGATATCGCCGGGACCGCAGATGATCGCGTCGATGCCGGCCTGCTGATAGAGGCCAGCCTCCGTGCCGTAACTTACCGCAGGCAGCGGCTCTTGCCCCGTCAACTCGGCCAGAAGGGTTGTCAGTTCACTCTTCTGCGGGAGCGAAAGACCGGGATACGCGCTCAACTCATGCCACGCCACGTCAAAGCCGCTGTCACGGAGAGCGATTAGCTGGGCCTTTACCGGCTCAAGCAATGATGATGGGGAAACACCCGGCACGGCACGGAGCTCGATATCGGCGGTGCAGCGATCAGGGATGATGTTGACGGCTTGGCCGCCAGCGATGACACCAACCTGCAATGACGAGTATGGAGGCGCGAAATCCGTGTCGAACGGCCCATCCGCAAGGGTCTGACCATAGGCCACGATCTGCGTGACGAGACCTGACATTGCATGCACGGCATTCAGTCCCAGCTCGGGCCGTGAAGAATGACCGGACCTGCCTATCACCTCGAGCCGCGCGGCCGCCTTGCCTTTGTGCCCCCGCACGGCTTCCATTCGGCTCGGCTCACCGATAATCGCGCCAAGCGGCTTCTCGCACAGGCTTGGCAGGGCGGCGATGAGATGCGGCACACCACGGGCACCCGCCTCCTCGTCATAGGAGAATGCGAGATGAATGGGCCGCTGCAAGTTCGTCGCCGCAAGCCGCGGCAGCGCAGCCAGCACGCAGGCAAGAAAGCCCTTCATGTCGGAGGTGCCTCGGCCATGAAGCCTGGCACCATCTTGGCGCAGAACAAAGGGATCCGAGTTCCATTCCCGCTCACCGGCCGGCACGACATCCAGGTGGCCCGACAAGATGTAGCCGCGGGCACGCCGCGGCCCGATCGTGACAAACAGGTTGGACCGGTCGCCTTCGGGGCCGCAAAGGACGGTCGTTTCTGCTCCGGCCGCCTCGCAATATTCACGCACCCAGTCGACGATCGCGCCGTTGGGCGAGCCCACGACCGAGGGGAACGCGATCAGCGTCGCTAGAATTTCTTCGACATTCACCGGGCGCCGCTCCACTCGCAGTTCGCTGGATGCGACAAGTGTGGCAGCAGGCGAGAGCATTCCGTGCCGAATGAAGCTATGCTTTGGCCGAAGATTTCGAATATTGGCCCGGAACCAGCGAAACCTGCTGGCTTTCGGGTGTAATCATAAGGCAAAAGACGGCTGCGGCACCGTCAGCGACGACAGGACGTGCTCGCGAGTTGGATATAAGGAGCAGGTCGACTGAAATGCAGAGATCAGTGCGCCTGAAGTCTTTCGAACTGGTCGCGCGGGACATCGATGATGTTGACGTCGAGTTGCTGCACGCGCTGTCGATCTCAGTCCGCTGGCCGCATCGGCCAAAGGACTGGGATATTCTGCGCCGCGCCGGCCGCGGCATTGTTGCCGTAGACGGCATTGGTCGGGTTTTCGGCAGCGCGATGTGGTTTCCGCAAGGGGACGATTTCGCCACCATTGGCGTAGTGATCACAACGCCCCGCACGCAAGCGCAAGGCGGTGGCCGATGGCTTATGGACCAAGTGCTTGAGCAGTGTGGCGATCGCAATCTGGCGCTCAACGCCACCCATGTCGCCTATCCTCTCTATGTCTCACTTGGCTTCACGACCGAGGCCATCGTATATATGCGACAGGGGGAGGTTCCGCTGGTACTCCCGGCCATGGCTGATTTGGAAGGTGAATTGCAGACGCTGCCGAGCGACAGGCTGAATGAGATCATCGAGCTGGATACGCGCGCGTTTGGAACAAACCGCGAGAGGCTGCTCGCATTGCTCTCAGCGGATGCCTCGATCTGCACTTTGAGCCGTGGCGGCGAGATCGTCGGCTACTCCATGTGTCGCGAGTTCGGGCGTGGCTACGTGATCGGCCCGATGGTCGCGCGCAGTGATCTGGACGCGGTCCATCTCACAGCCGTCCATCTGAGAAATCTTGCAGGACGGTTCGCCCGAGTCGATACCCGGGAGAAGGATGGCATGTTTGCCGCGTTTCTCGAGCAGTGCGGCCTTGGCATTGCCGAAACCGTTACGACCATGTCCAAAGGGCGTCGCTTCCTGAACCGGGAAGAAAACGGACCGTGGGTTTATGGATTGGCTGGCCACGCATTGAGCTGACTGCGGCACCACAATGCGACCGAAAGACGCCACTGCAGATTGTGGTAGTGCATTTCCACGACTATGCCTTCGTAGTGGCATTTCTGGGTTACCCGTTCCCTTGAAGATATCTTCGGTGTGGGCCATCCGCCATCAATCACTCTCGCATTGTTGCGAAAGGCAGCAAGCAGGCCGCCCTTCCCTCAGCCTCCGGATCGCAGCCGTCTAGGGGCTCCGTGACAACATCAGGCATCCTTTGGAAGCACCTGAAGGACCCGTGCGATGAACATATGGAACTCGGCCATGTAGTTGCGCAAGAACTCCTGCGTGGATTCGACTGTGACTTCGCCGCCGTCCGTGATCAGGCCCGGCGTGAACTGGTGCCGGCCTGCAACACACCGACCGTGACCACTGCCGCATCGGTGGCGGCAACCTCGCGGGACACGATGGTCTGAAGTCGCAGGACGACGGATGCCGCCATAACGGCGGGATCTATACTCGCTTGCGGCATCGACCCATGGGCCCCTCGTCCGAACAGCCGGATTTGAAGGCTGTCCGCCGCGGAGGTGATTGGCCCGGCGCTGCCGGCGACGGTGCCGGCGGGACCGACCATGACATGCTGGCCAAGCACGACATCAGGCGTGGGGAAGCGTTTAAGCAGACCGTCATCGATCATGGCCTGGGTGCCTTGGGCGGTTTCTTCACCAGGCTGGAAGACGGCCATCAATGTACCCTTCCAGTCTTTGCGCGTCTGCGCCAACAGCGTGGCCGCACCGACAAGCCAGGCGACGTGCATGTCGTGGCCGCACATATGCCCTACCGGCACCGTGTTCCCTTCGGCGTCCGTCGCCGTGACCTTGCTGGCCAAGGCGAGGCCCGTATTCTCGGCGATCGGGAGCGCGTCCATGTCGGCCCGCAGCATCACCGTCGGCCCCTTGCCGTTGCGGAGCAATCCCACCACACCCGTCTTGCCCACCCCGGCTGTTACCTCGTAACCGGCGTTCTTGAGCCTTTCAGCGGCAATGCCCGCTGTTCGCGTCTCCTGCATCGACAGTTCCGGATGGGCGTGAATGTCTTTGTAGAGCGCCTCAAGATCGGGCAGCAGCCTGCCCATGTTCGACAGGACGGCGGATGTGTCCTCACGAGAAGTATGCTTCTTCATGACAATCTCCTGCCGACGGCTTGGACAACCGGCCTTTTAAGCCTTCGATGGCCCAGCGGAGTAGACGATGATCATTGCTGTCCCCTGTATCGACAGCAAGTCCGATTCCTATGATCAACCAAATCGTGACCTCATCCCGATACGGTGCCGGTGTTCCGGGCGAAGCCTTCATGCGTATTTGCAAGGGCTCGGCCTCGATGGCTTAGTCGCCTTGTGGCGATGTCAAAGATCAGTTTCGGGGGGCGAACTGTCCACTCACCAGTCATCCTTGATCGATTTCCATAGCTGCGAGCTTGGCTACTTGCTCTGCCAAACGATCGCAGGGAGGCGAAACGTACGGATACGCTTCCCGGAGGGCCACTGCCCGTGCGGCTAGTTACGTCGGTCTTGTCCGCGTCGTGCACGGCTTGGCAGCAGCAGGCTTATTTCGACCGTGCTCCCGGCAAACGACATCCCAATACAAATTTGCATTTCGGTCCGCGATTAGACGGCCGAGACACTACCATATCTTAGCGCGAGCCAAACGCCGGCATTCGTGACGTCCAGATCGCCAAGCCGATGATGACGATTAATATCCAAAAGAGCGAATTGAAGAGCATGCGAACAAGGTCGCGGTTTTGGTCCTTGGTAACGCCAAGCCGATCCGAGATCGAGATAATGTCACCGGGCGCGATCAACAGCCAGATTATGAGACGAACGAGTCTTGCCATGCAATTCCTTGCCTCTCCAGCCAGATAGGAAAGCATCAACCGGCGCTCAAGTCGAGCGTGCCACACACGAAGCATGCACTGGCTCGCGCCCGGTCGGGTTCGCATCATTCGAAGCAGAGATGAGACCAGTTCGGTGAAGAGAAAGCTGCGATCTTTGCAAGTTGTCCCGAACTCGGCATCCCTCGCCAGGCGATCCCGCGCTTGCCCGACCGGGTTCAAAGGTTTGTGTGAAGCTCGATAGCCCTCGGGGCCGGATCACGGAACGTGGTCTGTCCTGCGAAACACATATCATGCCGCCGACATTCCCCTTCGTGCTGAGAGCATCGATGAGACCGGGCCCCCTTCCCTTCGGGCTTTCCAGTTCCAGGCGCGATAGCGGGCCGTGGTTGTACTCGTGCGTCACCCGCTGAACGGTCTCCTTCTGCGCTTCACGAGGCCGGCGCTTTCGACTGCATGGCCATGACAAAGCTCCTTCCAAACTCGGTTTTGCCTTTGCCGTCGATGGCTGACGTGAATTCTATTGAAGAACGGAAGCTGCCCTCGGCGCCTCACCAGCGAATGACGATCACCTTATCTCTCCCGCCGCCCAGTTGGATCGCCTCGGTGCCATCGGACTTGCGGCTACCAATTTGAGCGTCGTCAACGATTTCTACCGCAGTAGGATTCATGCCAAAGGCTTCGTCCACTTCGGCGCTGCAGACCAGCGTCCGGCGGTAAATCCTTGATCTGCTCTAAAAGCTCGCGAACGGTCATTTCGCACCTGTTTCGTGGAAGTGGAAGACACAGATCGCAAACTGCCCCCCTCGCGAAATGTTCCTCCTGCACGGCGAATATCCCCGCAGGCGGAGCTGATGGCATCGCTCAGCCGCTCAGCGGATCTTGCGGGCGACGAGGTGATGAAGGATCCGCTTGGGAGCATCACCTTTGCCCCTTTGTTTGCTTATGGCTGCCCCTGGCCGCCGCCGGACCCGTAGATATTTCCGGTTGCGAAGCTTGCATCGTTGGCTGCCAACTGCACATAGATGGAGGCCAGTTCCGCCGGCTGACCCGGCCGTTCCAACGCAGTTGTGCTGCCGAATTTCTTGTATTTTTCCTCCGACGCGCCGCCGCTTATCTGCAGGGGCGTCCAGATCGGTCCCGGGGCCACGCCGTTTACGCGAATACCCTTAGGTCCGAGCTGCTTCGCCAACGACTTCACGTAGTTCATAGTCGCGGCCTTGGTCTGAGCGTAGTCGTAGAGCTCGGGCGAAGGATCGTAGGCCTGTTCCGAGGTCGTTCCGATTATGCAGGATCCTGGCTTCAGATGCGGCAGCACCGCCTTGATGATCCAGAACGGCGCGTAGATGTTGGTCTTCATTGTAGCGTCGAAGTCCTCGCTCGTTATGTCGAGGATGGAGGGTTTCGCCTGCTGCCGGCCGGCATTGCAGACGACGATATCGAGCCCGCCGAGCTGCTGCAGGGCGTCGGCAACCAATTTCTGGCAGAAAGCCTCCTCCCGCAAATCGCCGGGAAGCGCGACTCCGGTCCTGCCGGCATCTCGTATAAGTTGGATCACCTCACTCGCGTCGGGCTCTTCCGACGGATAGAAGTTGATCGCGACATCCGCTCCTTCGCGCGCATAAGCAATAGCGGCGGCCCGGCCCATACCGGAATCGCCTCCCGTGATCAGAGCTTTGCGACCCGCAAGCCGGTCTGAACCCTTGTAGCTGGTCTCTCCGTGGTCGGGTTTCGGCTTCATGTCGCGTGCCAGGCCGGGCCAGGGCTGCGTCTGTGCTTCGAATGGCGGCTTCGGGTACTTGGAGCGGGGATCTTGCATCGCGGGTCCGTTCTCTGAGATTTTGGTCGTTGTTTGCTGGGCGCTGGCCGTACCCGAGACGCCGGCCGCTATTCCGACTCCTGCTGCCGCCATGACTTCACGTCGGGACAATGAACGGGGACGGTCTTTGGTCATTCGACTTCTCCGAGGCGCGTGAAACGTCCGAACCGCCTCGGCCTGATAAGGCTCCTTGGTCCGATCGAGAGAGCCCGAGGAGGGCCGCCATGTCATCTTTTCTCCACGGGATGGCGAATTTTCTCCACGGGATGGCGAATGGCTGGGCGGCTGGTTGCGCAGGAGGTCCGATTGACCGCGAACCCAAGAGCTCTCAATGCCCGAGATAAGGAAGCAATGGAGCAAATCATCGGCTATGACAGCCGAAATTACCTCGACTGGGAGATCGGCAGTGCGTACGAGGCGATCCTGCTGGCGTTGTGGGCCCACAGAATTTCGCCCACCCAATTGACCGCTAGCAGAGTTCTTTGCCCGTTAGCGGCAACGCATCTTCGTCCAATGATTTGAGCCGGCCGATCCGGAGCTCGCGGCTGGTGATTGATCTAATCGGTCTGCACGACCGACATAATTTCACCTTTGACAAGCGCCTGGGGATTACGCGGCCTCTTCCGTCTCAGCGTAATTGACGGGATTCTGCAGGTATGACGGGTCGAGCCGTCGAGCCCAGTTCCTCTCAGCATCGAGCAGTTCATCCTCCTCAGTCAGGCCGTTCATAAAGAGCCTGAGGACGTGCGCAGCAATGCGCGCTGCTTCGTTCGAAGCAGGGGCTACGCCGCGCTCTTTGCAGACGGAGTGACAAACGTGGGCAAGCATAACAATATCGCTCGGCCCCAAAAAACGACCAGGATACAACATACCGTTCTCTGCTCAAAAGCTACTGATGGCTACCGGTTACGCAAGGTTACCAGCAGTTACAATTAACTATGATAGTCATGCACCTCGACTTTGCGAAACATCCATTGCGCCCTCGAAAGGGCGTCAGGTACCAGCAGCACTGAGGCCGAGCCGGACGCTGGGCTGATCTGGCTGCTCGGGAGAATGTGAGAGAGCCTGAAAACTTGGACGAAGTGAAGCCGCTGGACCCGGGAGCGGCAGTCCCGTGCGCTCTGTGGCCGCGGCTACCAATGCGATCAAAGCGTCCGTCATCGATCCTTGAATGCCGGCCGATCGCGCAAGCTCCAAACATTGGCGTCCGGTTCAAATGTCGCGCCGACCACCCGCTCCTTCTCCTCCGGCCCAGCGCCGGCGCCGCTCGACCGAGGTGATCACTTCAATCTGATGCTTCGTCATAGGGCTACTCCTAGTGCTGGCACTAGAACTTGCAGCCCTTCAGCCTATGTCAGCAAGGCTGCTTCACCGGATGGGTACCGGATTTCCAAAGAGGACATTCGTGCTTCTCGCGGTCGCTCGCCTCGCCATGTGTATATCGAGGAGAGATCGCCGCGATCTCCTATTCATTTCACCTGCACTTCGTCATTCCCGTATGGACCGGTATGTCGTCGATCAGCGCGCAGCGCTGGAACGGACGAAACTGAGGCAGGGGGTAATGTCCGGGTAGAGGGCGGCCTCTACGGCCGGCATGCGGAACCCGAACACATAGTTCGATCCAATAGCCGGCCCTGACTTTCAGTTCCACACTACGCGCCGATGAATTGAACCGGAAGAGTCCGGCCGCGTTGTTGGGAAATCGAAACGTAATCCTTGGAGGAAGAAATGGCCGCTACTCAAACAACTCGCGGGCGCAGCCAGGACCGCGCAAAGGTCGCTGGCGGGCAGAATCATGAGGTGAAATACGAGGCGGGCAAGAGTGGGGCAAGCAAAGCCGACGTCAAATCGGCCGTGAAATCGGTCGGCAACAGTCGCAAGAAGGTCAAGGACAAACTCGGAAAGAAATGAGCCACGACAAATGGTTCGGATTGCCACCTTCAATGTGAACGGTGTCAATGGACGGCTGCCCGTGCTCCTCAAGTGGCTCTCGGCCACCAACTACGACATCGTCTGCCTCCAGGAACTAAAAACGTCCGACGAGAAATTTCCGATCGAGGCCATCCGCGAGGCGGGGTACGGCGCCATCTGGCATGGCCAGAAATCCTACAACGGAGTGGCCATTGTAACTCGAGGGATGGACCCGGTTGAACGCCGGCGCGGCTTGCCTGGCGATCCTGATGACACTCACAGCCGCTACATCGAAGCCCAGGTGGACCGGCTCGTTGTCGGCTGTCTCTACGTGCCCAATGGGAATCCAGCGCCTGGTCCCAAGTTCGACTACAAGCTGCGCTGGTTCGACCGCTTGATCAGCCACGGCCAGGACTTGCTCAAAGCGGGAGCGCCGACAGTGCTGTGTGGAGACTACAACGTCGTTCCAACTCCGATTGACGCCGTGGTGCCGCGACGATGGCTCGGCGATGCGGTTTTCTTCCCCGAGAGCCGGCAAGCCTATGCCGAGATGCTTGAGGATGGCTGGATCGATGCGGTCCGGCGCATCCGCCCGGAGAAGGGGGTCTATACTTATTGGAATCACTCCTATGGCGGCGGCTACGACAAGAGTTCTGGCCTGCGAATGGACCATCTGCTCGTCAGTCCATCGTTGTCGCCCAGGCTTCGCGATGCCGGCGTGGATGTTGGGACGCGAGGGTGGGAAAAGCCCAGCGATCATGCGCCGGCTTGGATAGAGCTCGACTAGTCGATTTTGACGGGGCCAAGTTCAGATGTCAGCAGGTTCACGCCTTTGTCCGAAACTTGTCGCATATTTCGGACATGTCCTTGGTTGAGCCTGACAGCAATTTCCGTACGCGCGTGCTTGCACGGATCGAGTCCAAACCCGACGAGGTATGGACCCGCCGACTTTGCAGACTTCGGTGGAGGCATCGAGAAGAGCCTCAACGGTGGCAAACAGGGTCACACTCGACCTCGCCGTCTTTCCAACCCACGCGCCGCCTTTCGTGCGACCCTGAGGTCATCGAGAGTTGGCTGCCACCAAAGCGCGTCACCAATCTCCGTCTTGGTTCGCGAGGGCCAGGTCTTGATGAGCTCATCGAAGGCGGCGGGACGCCACCGACCCCAGACATAGTCATGGTGGTCTGGAAAGTCGGCGTACTGGGTACCAAGAATGTCGCCATCGACGGGCTCGCCATCGCACCCGATGAAGACGATGACACCGTAGCCCCGTGTCATTACCGGCCGGCCAAGCGGCGGAAGATCGTTTGGATCCAGCGGATAGCGCCTGCGGCGGCGTTCCGTGGCATGGGCGCGAGACGCCAGTTCTTGCGGAGACCCCTGCCTCTGCGCCGCGCGCTGTTTTCGCGCTTCGGGCTCGTTGCGAAGAGCGGCAGCCTCAATTTCCGCCCAGCGTCGATGCAGTTGTTCATAGGAGCGATATGGCACTTTCCAAGCGTGCCTGTCGGGATCCCAGGACGCAAACGGCACGTCGCGCATCACCTTCACCACCGAGCGAGAATATGGTGTTTGCACCTCCAGCCGATCCTGGTGCACGAACAGGTACTTGGAAACGATAGGATCGAAGGCGTAGGCGTCGCGTCCTCTGCTGTCAGCATGCACGCTCGATCCGGCGAGTTCTTGCTCCATCCAACGATTGACGCGCCGAGCTGCGGTCTTTCCCGGGACAAACCAGGCCTTGAGTTGATCGCTCCAGCGGGCCCGGGGAAAACTCTTCCGGAAGCGTTCGACGGTGGTCCGATCAAAGGGGAAGGACGCCGGCACGCCCGTTGAGACATTGTCATTCGAACCTGATCCATCCGTTCTCTTCATGATCATGGAGCCTTCACCGCATCTCTGACAGGAGAACGCTTTACGAAGGCGCAAGTGCCCTTCGCGCCGATGTCGGCAAGAACTCCCAGATTGCAGGAGGCGAACGTACCTTTGCTTACTTCGCTAGGGCCTGGGCGATAGCGCGATCGGCGATCCAGCGCGCAATGCAACAGGATCTGCGCTTTTCGTCCGGAAGCCCGAGAGGCCGATCAAGCTGGATTTGCACCAGCTTTCTTAATTCGAGACCGAAATCGAAATTCAACAGTGCCAATTATGTGGACCTTCTCGAGCACAGACACCTGACCGTTTCCATTCATCGCCCAAGGCCAGTTTATCGCTGGAAAGCCAAAGTGCGGGAATTCAGGAGAAATGGCCGCTGGATGCGTTTTTTCTGAAGGGGGTTGTCGAGGGGAGATACCCATGGCTGCACCAGTCTGTCGGCGCTGCCAAATTTGCAGATCGCATCCAGGACCTTTCCAACGACATTCCGGAGCTATGTGACATTATGGAGGCGTTGCTTGCCGCCCGACAGAAACTTCGCGAGCAGTTCACGGTGCTGCATGAAAGGTTGTTGTCGATCGTGAAGGATGACACGGTTCTGCAGGCGGTTGATGACCGTGCCTGGTATCGGCCCTGTCGTTGCGCTGGCTTTCAATGCCACGGTCGACGTTCCTGCACGCTTCAAGAACTCGAAAGCCGTAGGTCCGGCTCTCGGGTTGACGCCGCGGTTGCATCAATCAGGCGAGGACAATCGCGTCGGACGTGTTTCCCTGTGCGGTGACGCCATGATGCGGACGCTGCTTTATGAAGCCGCGCAAGTCTTGCTGACGGTGGTGAAAAAGTGGTCATGGCTGAAAACTTGGGGATGAACATCGCCAAACGTCGAGGCCGGCAAAGGGCGACCGTTGCCCTTGCTCGCAGAATGGCTGTCATCATGCACAGAATATGGTCCGACGGCGGTGAGTTCCGCTGGGCGCGAGAGGAAGCGACGGGGGTGATATAGCCGGGTCCACCAAACGAAAGGGAGAAGATCCGATAACGGGATCCGCCAAGGGCGGATACATGTCCTTCGCGGGACGGAGGATGAAGAGAGGACGTGCCGGGACTCGTTTCCACCGCGGCAACGTGGTGAGAACGCTGTTTAGATTGTCCCCTTCATTCCAACTGATCCCATGCTGGGAGGGCCAAAGCGCCGATCCCGAAGAGAAGCAGGGCCTCGCGAAAGACATCAAATGCCCATGGTAGAGGAAGCTTGAAAGCGATTGACTTCAACACACCGAATAGAGAAGTCCCGGCATTTGCTGGAGCGGATTGAGAGTGAAGCGCTCGGGCTGGGAAGCTCATGCCTTGCAGATGAACTCGTAGGGGGTGAGACTTTGAGGGTTTCGAGTCTGCGACCGAAATTGTAGGCCGCGACCAAATCGGCAAGATGCCGACGCAGTTGGGCGTGATCGTGGTTCTGGGATGCCGCACCGAGCCGCAGCGTGTATGAGAGGCGCTCAACATCGCGTCGGCCGCGCCGCGCTTGGCGGTTTGTGTCTTCTGAGCGGGGAGCGGCTTTCGCTTGGGACGAAGGCAGCGTGATGCTGATCATCGCCGCCGCGCTTCGGTCGCCGATGACGCATGATCATCAGCAGCACCAGCATCGCCACGATGATCATCATGATCGGCATGCCAATGACCATCGCCGCGGTCGGTTGGTCCGTGTGGGGTACATTGGCGCTCGGCTACGCGCCGCCGATCACCATGACTTTGGGCTGGCTGGCCAATGCGAATGCAGCGAATGAGCGCTGCACCCGTTCTAAATCGAGGCCGTCGGCAATGATGACCAGCCGCGATGTGCGGTCTTGGCTCGGCCACGCCTCCATATGTACAGGAGGATGAACGAGATGCTGCACACCGTGGACCGCGACCGGGCGGTCTTCACCTGCGATGTTCAGAATGCCCTTCACCCGAAGGACACGCTCTCCATGTCTGTTGAGCAGCATGGTGAGCCATAAGCCGAACGCGGTCCAATCGACTTGCTCGTCCCAGACCAGGACGCAGGATGCGATCGCCGCTTGATGCGCCTGTCCGTCGGCAGTCGCCAACACGGCAGCCTCCTCGCAGAAGAAGCCTGACTGCGATTGCAGCTGGCTTGCACGGGCTACAGTCTCCTGCTCGAACAGATCTCGTGCGCAGAACCCGGAGCGGACATTCAGTATCGGGGCATCCGGATTGATGCGCTCCAGCCGATCTGCAAGTCGCCCGATTTTGGCGTCGTCAGCGAGATCGGTCTTGGTCATGACCAGCCTGTCGGCAATGGCCACCTGACGATTGGATTCGATATATCGGTCGAGGTTGGCAATCCCGTTCATGACGTCGACGGTGGTCACCACATTTCCCACGATGAAATGGTGCTTCAGCATCGGATCGGATTTTAGCGTCGAAAGAATCGGAAATGGGTCAGCCAGCCCCGTACTTTCGACCACTACCTGCCGGAACGGGGATATCTGGCCTCGCTCCCGCTTCGAATATAGATCGCGGATCGCGTCGGCCAGTTCACCGCGCACGGTGCAGCACACGCAGCCGGACTGAAGCAGTACCATGGTTTCGTCAATTCGTTCCACCAAGTGGTGGTCGAGCCCAACCTGGCCGAATTCATTGATGAGCACGGCCGCGTCCGATAGATCAGGGTCATCAAGCAACCGTTTCAGAAGCGTCGTTTTGCCCGAGCCGAGAAAACCTGTCAGCAGGTGGACCGGGGTGAAAGGCGGTAGTTCAGCCATCGCGACCGGCTTCGAAGCTTGCGATGACATCGGCCTCCAACGGATCGCAAGTCCTGCCCGAAAGACGCTCCGCAGCCTGCCATAGGTGTCCGAGATCGTTGATGATCTCGGTCTTGCCCGTTCGCGTTGAAATGACAAAGGCCGTCCCCTGCCAGTCCGCCAGCCGCATGCCGAAGGAGGCCAGGATGAGATTAGCTATCCTGACGCGATTGGCGCGCTCACGGCGCCGGTCAACGTTTTCGACGTTGCGCGTGTAAACGCCGGGCCGGGCCACGGCATCGGTCCAATGTTCGTTGCTGCCTAGAACGCCGCATAGCGAGCACATGATCTGCTCCTTGGATGACCGTCTTCGGAGACCGTTTGACCCCGACAGGGCCTTACAGTTCCTCTGTAGGTGGTTGCCCTGCCTGGCGATGCCAAGTCCCCCCTGCCTGGTCTACCGCAGGCTTCGACCAGAAGAAGAACGCGGTCTCGGAAATGCCGAGGCCGCGTTCTTCTGTCGAGGAACTCAAGGGGCCGGGATCGGCTTAACCTTGTTTGGCTCCAGCCAGCCCTTGGTCGGCTCACATTTTCCGCAGTTGATGCCGGGCAAATTGTCGGCGTAGGTCACGTCGGGCAGATCCTTGATGGTTGCGCCCGGCGTGGGCGTACCATCTTGCACCGACTTCAAGCTGAGTTCGGGCAGCAGATCGCCGTTCAGCGAGGTGTCGATGAAGAGCGGTGGCACCTTGTCGGCAGGGAAAGTGTTGCAGCCGTCAACGAAGGTCTCACCCTGGCAGAGCTTCACATCCTGCGGCTCAACCCATGGCAGCGGATATTCGATGTTGTTAGCGGTTAGCTTCTTCTTGCCGGTCACGACTTCCATCATGAGCTTGAAGGCGTAGCCGCCAACGGCCGGACCCGCGCTCGAGGAGACGCCTTTCAGGCCCTTGGCCTGCATTGCCGGATCCGCCATCGCGAGACGATAGCCGTTGTTGGACTGGCCGGCAATCACGACCAGCTTGTCGGGACGACTGTTGATGACGGCTTGCAAAGAGCCAAAGGTGCCGTCAACCGTCCAGATACCGTCGACGTTGGGGTGCGCGGCTAGGATCTTGGCAACCTCCTCCTGCGAGGTCGCGTCGTTCCAGTTGCCATAGAAATCGCCGACGATCTTGATGTCGGGATATTTCTTGAACACGCCATAGGCCTGTTCGTCATAGGTCTTGGTCACGGTCGTGCCGGCGACGCCGTGGTTGAAGATCAGCTCTCCCTTGCCGCCCATCTGGTTCACCATCCACTGCGCCGTATTGGCGCCGTAACGGGCGGTGATGTTGGAGACGTTGTGCGCGCAGGACTCCGTAACCGTACTGTCGTATGTGAACACCACGACGCCTTGATCGCAGGCTTGCTTGATGGTGCGGTTGAGCGCAGTCGGCGAGAGCGGATACAGAAGAATGGCGTTGGCGCCTGCCGCGATCATGCTCTGGAGGTCAGATATCTGCTTCTGCACGTCGGTGCCGGAGATAATGGTCTTGAACTCTACCTGGTTGTCGTAAGGCGGGGTCGAAGCCAGTGCCTTGATGCCGTTGGCGGCGCTCGCCTGCCAGGTGTTGCCGCTGTAGCTCATGTTCAGGAACACCTTGTAGGTATCCTGGGCATTCGCGCTGGATGTCCCCAGACCAAGCAACGTGGCGGCGATGGCCGCCCGGCCGTAAGTCAGTCTACGCGAAGCGTTCTTCATGTTCTTTCTCCCATTTGAAGCGACCGCCGACTAACGGCTTCGCAGATTGAGCCGCCCACGCTGGAGCAGCAAAGCGATGATGATGATCCCGCCCTGCACCAGGTCGCGGAATCCCTGCGAGAGGCTGAGCGTGGTGATGACGGTGGACAACGTGCTGAGGAAGAGCGCGCCGGCAAGAGTTCCGAGATAGATGCCGGAGCCACCGGTGACCCGTGCGCCGCCGATGACGACGGCGGCGATGGAGGGCATCAGCAGCGCATCGCCCATGTCAAGCGTCGCGCTCGAGGAATAGCCGGCCAAGAGGATGCCGGTCATTCCGGCACAAAGGCCGCTGATGGCATAGACTGCGATGGTGAGCGCGGCGATCGGCAGGCCCAGCACGTTGGCCGCGCCAGGGCTGCTGCCAATGGCGTAGAGCTTGCGGCCTTCCGCGCTCTTGTTCTGGAACAGCCAGGCGAACACCGCAAAGACGATTATGAAATAGACGGGGTAGGGTACCCCCAGCCAGCGGGAGCTCATGAACTGCTGGATCGCAGGAGCGACCGATTGTTGCGAATTGCCCGCGGTGAAACCCAGCGCCACCCCGAAGAATGTGATGCCGGACGCCAGCGTCACGATGAAGGGCGGGATCTTGGCAATCGCCACACCGATGCCGTTGATGAGACCGATGCCAAGACAGCACAAGAGGGTAAGCGGAATGGCGTACAGCAGCGCGTCGTTGCTGCCGCGCGTAAGTTCCGCGATCATCATGCCGCCGACACCGATGACCACGCCCAGTGACAAGTCGATGCCGCCCAGAAGGATCACCAGCCCCTGCCCGAACGAAGCGACCACCAGGAAGATGGCGGTAACCAGTATGGCGGTGAGCTGGTCGAACGAACCGAAATTGGGACTGGCGATCTTCGTGCCGATGACCAGCAGCGCCGTGGCGGCGAACACGGTGATCGGCGGCACAAGGTCCGATGAGACAAGTGCGCGGCGCGCGCTCTGCGCGCCGTGCTCGGACGTCTGTGCCGGGGTCGTAATGTCCTTGTCGGTCATCAGGCTTCCCTTCTCGCGGAACGGCGCGCCAAATAGACGGAGGCTTGGCCGAAAAGGATTGCCAAGATCATGATAAGTCCGTTGAAGATGTTGGTGTAAAAGTCAGCCACGCCGAGCGCGAACAGCATCTTTTGCAACACCGTCAAAATACCTGCACCGGCCAGCGTGCCGACCACCCCGCCGCGACCGCCGAACAGGGACGTGCCGCCGATCGCGACCGCCGCGAACATGAACAGCAAGAAGGAATCGCTGATGCGTGGATCGCCCGAACCGATCTCGGCGCTGAAAACGAAGCCGGCCATGGCATAGAACAGGCCGGCGGCCACGAAAGCGAATAGCCTGGTGGCGCGGATATTGAGCCCCGAGAGCCGCGCGGCCGTCTGATCCGTGCCGACCGCGTACATTGCTATGCCCATGCGCGAATGCTTGAGCAGAAACCAGAAGACGAGCACCAGCACCAACAGGATCGCCGGCACGGGAATGCGTAGAATGTCGCCGGTGATGCCATAAGCGATGGATTCCACCACCTCGCCGCCAGGTGCCGGAAGGATGAGGAGCGCGATGCCTTGGCATGCGATCAGAGAACCGAGCGTCACGGCGAGCGACTGCAGTCCAAAATAGGCGACCAGTATGCCGTTGAGACCACCGACCACGAGGCCGACCAACAGAACCAGGCCGAAGCTGCCAAGGGCGCCCGCATCGCCGCCACTCACCGTCGCCACCACCACATTCGCGATGGCGATCACACCGGGGCCCGAAAGGTCCAGCTCGCCGCATACCACGACGAGCGTCAGTCCCGTTGCGGCGAGGGCGAGTACGATGGCGTTGTTGAGGAGGTTACCGATGCCGAACAGCGAGAGTGCCGAAGGCTCGTGGGCGGCATAGACGGCGAACATGACGATAAGCAGGCCGATGGCGGCGACCGCTCCGTTGCCTAGAATTGTCAAGCGGCCGCGAGGCGTATCGGATGCCATCGTTACGCCCCTTGGGCGGCAGGCCGCCGCGACCCGTCGCGATAACCGGATGCCAGCGACAGCATACGGTCCTGTGAGAGATGGTCGCGGCCCAGCTCGCCGGCAATCGAATTGCGGTAGAGAACGAGGCAGCGATCACAGAGCTGAACGAGTTCGTCCAGTTCAGTCGAATAGAACAGGATCGAGCCGCCATCGCGCACGAACGCGCGCATCATGGCGTATATGTTGCGCTTGGCGCCGACATCGACACCGCGCGTGGGATCGAACAACAGCAGGCACCGCGCGCCCGTTATCAGCGCCCGCGCCAGCACCGCCTTCTGCTGGTTGCCGCCCGAAAGCGCGCCGACGTTGAGGGGCAGGAGCTGCTTCGAAAGGTTCACTGCCGGGGTTACCTGCTCCACCAGCCGCAGCTCGGAAGATCTGTTTACGAGCTTGAATGGGCTCACCTTGTCTATCACCGGCAGCGAGATATTCGCCTGCGTGGTGAGATCGTGAAACAGTCCTTCGGACTTTCGTTCCTCCGGCACCAGCACCATGCCGAGCCTACGCGCCGCGCGAGGCGAGCCGACCGAAGTCGCCTTGCCTGCGATCGAGATCGTGCCCTCTCGCAGCGTCGACAAGCCCACCAGCGACTTGAAGAGACTGGACTGCCCGTGACCCTCCAGACCCGCCACACCAAGAATCTCGCCGGGAGCCAGCGAGAAGCTGATATCATTGACGCCAGGGCCGATCAGGTGACCGACCTCCAGCGCCGGCGTGGCGCCGACGCGAACCGCCGACGGCGCCTTCTCCGCGGATTCAACCACGGAGCGACCGGCCATACTGCTGAATATCGCTTCGTCGCTCATGGATTCAACATCGCTTTCCAGCACCTTGCGGCCGTTACGCAGGATAACGCAGCGCTGGCACAAGCGGCGGATCTCGTCGAGCTTGTGGCTTATGTAGAGCACTGACGTGCCGCCACGAACAGCGGCATCGACCAGCTTGAAAAGCCATTCACGGTCGGAGAGCGCGGCGGTCGCTTCGTCGAGCACCAGCACGGCCGGGCGGTGCCGCAGCGCACGCACGATCTCGACCTTCTGGCGCATGCCGAGCGGCAGATCCTCGACCAGCCGCCGGGGCGCGATATCCGCCACGTCATGGGCTTGAAGAATCTCAGCCGCCTCACGCTCGATGTTGCGCGCCGACACCAGACCAAGGCGGTTGAGTGCCGGGCGCGGCAGGAACAGGTTCGCGGCCACTGACAATGTCGGAATCAGGCTGAGTTCCTGGAAGGCGGTTGCTATGCCGGCCAAGCGGGCGTCCACAATGCCCTGCGGCTTGAAAGGAGCGCCGCGCAATTCGATGGAGCCGGTATCAGGTGTGACGACGCCACTCAGTATCTTCACGAGTGTCGACTTGCCGGCGCCATTTTCGCCGAGCAGACCGCACACTTCGCCGGAGCGCATTTCAAACGAAATATCCTCAAGCGCAATCGTGGCACCGTAGCGCTTGGACACGGATCGGAAATCAAGGACGTTGTGCGTTCTATCCTTCATTCCACCTCTTCCCAGTCTTCCCTATTTGGTCAGACCAAGATTGGAGCTAGCACGCCTTACCCGCCATGACAATTAAGAAAACTTGCAAGAAAGCTTGAATTTTCAGCACATTTGGTCTGACCGGAAATGGGTGGTCGAAAAGCAATGCGAAGGGCACCAAATCCACCATCAATTCTGCTGTTTCCAGCAGAATTGACGGGAGCTGCCATCGGCGAGATGACACAGAAAGTATAATCAATCCGATCTATCGGGTCTGACCACTCAAGCGAACCGGGCCGGAGACCGCGCGGCGATCCCGGCATAGTACGCCGAAGCCGCTCAGGATTTGGGACGTGCCTTGCCGCTGCGCGGGAAGCGCTTGCCGAAATCGGCCGCGATCTCTTCCATCTTGACGAACTTCACGCCCTCGAAGCCCTTCATATAGTCATGGAGCCGTTCGTGCATCTTCAGCACATGCGGCTTGCCCGACACGTCGGGATGGATCGTCAGCGGGAACACGGCATAGTCGTAGTTCTCGTAGACCCAGTCGAACTGGTCGCGCCACATCTGCTCGATATCGCGCGGGTTGACGAAGCCGTGACTGTTGGGCGAGGCCTTGATGAACATCATCGGCGGCAGGTCATCGAGATACCAGGATGCCGGTATCTCGATGAGATCGGTCTCCTCGCCTTGCGAATACGGCTTCATCCAGCTGGATGGATGCTTGGAATAATCGATCTTCGTCCACTGGTCGCCGACCGTCACATAGTAGGGGTGATGGTCGTTATGCATCAGCGAGTGGTCGTAGAGCAGCCCCTTCTGCTTCAAAAGCTCATTTGTTTTCGAGCCGAACTCCCACCAGGGAGCGACATAGCCGCGAGGCGCCTTGCCGCAAAGCTTGGTGATCAGGTCGACGCACTTGTTGAAGATGGCCTCTTCCTGCTCGGGCGACATGGCGATCGGGTTCTCGTGGCTGTAGCCATGCATGCCGATCTCGTGGCCAGCGTCCGCCACTTCCTTCATTTCGTCCCAAAAGCTCTCGATGGAATGACCGGGGATGAACCATGTCGTCTTGATCCCCCACTTTTCGAACATCCGAAGCAGCCGGAGGCTGCCGACCTTGCCTGCGAAGGCGCCGCGAGAGATGTCGCAAGGGCTGTCCTCACCGCCGTAGGAACCCAACCAGCCGGCGACAGCGTCAACGTCCACTCCGTAGGATACAAACATTTCTTTCGGCATCTCTCTTCCTTTCGTTGTTCATGTCCCCGGCCGAAGGGCGTCTAGGGTAGTTGCGAGGGTGGAAGACCGGCCCGGCTTCCCGCCATGCTGATATGTTTGCGCATGTAGTAGTTGGCGCCATCGGGATCGCCCATGGCAATCGCCTCCAGGATGCGATCATGCTCCTGCACCGCGAACAGCAGATTGCCCCGCCGCTCGGTGGGCAGGCGCTGGCTCTCCAGCAGCACGCTCGCGAATGTCTGGTGCATGTCCACCAGCAGCTTGTTGCGCGAGATGCGCATGATGAGGTTGTGGAAATCGAAGTCCGTCTGCGCGTAGGAATTGAGGTCCTTTTCGCGCGCCGCGTTGCGAAAGGCGATCGTGCATTCCTTCAGGTCGGCGATCTCCTGATCGGTATGGGTCAGCGCCGCGAGCTCGGCGGCGTAGGATTCGACGATGTAGCGGAACTGATAGACCTCGCTCAGCGAATAACGCGCCGCGAAGCGCCAGGACGGAGTTGCCGGTGCGCCGGAAGGGTCGGCACAAACGAAGCCCCGCCCTCCCTCGCGCGCAACGATCTCGCCGATGGTGGCGAGGATCGACAGAGCCTCGCGCAGCGTGGCGCGGCTCACATTGAGGTCGCGGGCCAGGTCGCGCTGCGGCGGCAATGTATCGCCTGGTCGCAACCTGCCGTCGCGGATCATCGACTGCAAGGCGGCCACCGTTGCCTGGGCCACACCGCCGCTGGCTTCCCGGCGCTCGCGCCGCAGGTCGGGCGGCTGTAAGGCCGCCGTCTTTCCATCATCACTAAGATTGCGTTTCATCATGGCTAGGCCCCAGCGTCAGCAGGAATTGTCGCCACATAGCTAGAACAAGATACATTTGGATGGAACCATTCAGCCCGCGGTTGATCAGAGCATGACATCGCCGCCGTTCGGATTCATGGTCGCGCCGATGTAGTAAGCGCCCTCCTCCGACGCCAGCAGCACGGCGGTGGGAGCGATTTCGTCGACATGGCCGGCGCGGCCGATCGGCAGTTCGCCGAGCTTGCGCTTCTTCCATTCCTCCGGCAGCGCCTTGAATAGCTCCGTTTCGATCGGGCCGGGACAGATGGCATTCACGGTGATGCCGTCGCGCGCCACCTCATAGGCGAGCGAGCGGGTGAAGCCGATGACACCGGCCTTGGCGGCCGCATAGTGCGCCATTTCCGGCGCGCCCTTGTGACCGAGCTGCGAGGCGATATTGATGATGCGGCCGAACTTGCGGGAAATCATCGGCTTCAGCACCGCGCGCGTGCAAAGAAAGACGCTGCGCAGGTTGACGGCCATCATCTGGTCCCACATGCCGGTGCTCATTTCGGCGACGACGGACGTCGTGTCGATGCCGGCATTGTTGACCAGTATGTCGATATGGCCGAGCGCCGCCTCCACCTTCTTGACGGCTGCCTCGACCTGCGCCTCGTCGCTGACGTCGGCCGCGACGGCGAAGGTCCTTGCACCGAAATCAGCAAGGGCGGAGATGCGCGCCTCGGCGGCCTCGAGTTTCAGGTCGAGAACGGCCACGTCGGCGCCCTCGCGCGCGAAGGCCGTGGCAATCGCGCCACCGATGCCGCGTGCGCCTCCCGTGACCAGTGCTTTCTTTCCAGCGAGACGTCCTGACATGCTTGGTTTCCCATTTCCTGGTTGATTGACTATCGTAGCGAAGACGCGAGACCACCGGGCGCCGGCCGGCCGAGGATGCGTTCGGCTTCCTTCATGAACACGTTGAAGGTGTCGGAGGCCGGCACCGAAGCGGCGACGTCCTTGTGGCGAAAGCAATGGACCGTGTGCCGTTCGCCGACCGTCTCAGCCGGCGGCATCTCACGGCGGCAGCGATCGATGACGAACGGGCAGCGCGATGCCAGGAAGCAGCCCTGGGGCAGATTGATCGGGCTCGGGATCTCGCCTTTGAGGCTGACGCTGCTTTCGATCTTGAGATGCGGATGCGGCAGCATGACCGACGACAGCAAACCACTGGAATAGGGATGTTGCGGGCGATTGAAGACCGTTTCGGCGCTGCCCTGCTCAACGATCATGCCGAGATACATCACCGCGACGCGGTGGCTGATGAAGCGCACCGTGGAGAGGTCGTGGGAGATGAACAGATAGGCGGTGTTGCGTTCGCTCTGGATGCGCCGCAGCAAATCGATGATCTCGGCGCGGGCGGTCGGGTCGAGCGCCGAGGTCGGTTCGTCGAGGACGACGAGTTCGGGCTCCGTGACCATGGCGCGCGCTATGCCGACACGCTGCTGTTGCCCGGAAGGCAGCTCGGAAGGATAGGCGTCGAGCAAGTCGGTATCCAGCCGCACCAGGCGCAAGGCGTCGGCCGTGCGGCGGCGCCTCGTTTCGCGGTCGAGCTTTAGCGGCAGGAGCGGCTCGCAGATCGTGTCGCCGATCTTCATGCGCGGGTCGAGCGACTCGTTCGGTTCCTGGAATACAAGCTGAATCTTGCCAGCCAGCTTGCTCTTGTGTTGATGGCGCTGCGCCAGGTCGGTGCCGCGGAAGCGAATGTTTCCGGCGGTCGGCTCGATCAGGCCGACGATGCAGCGGCCGACCGTGGTCTTGCCTGAGCCACTCTCGCCCACGAGCCCCAGTGTCTCACCCGGCTCGATGGTCAGGCTGACGCCGTTGATCGCCTGTACCACCTGCTTGGAGCCGGCAATGGGGAAGCGCTTGTAGAGGTTGTCGATGGTCAGGACGGCGTTCATGCGTGCCTCACGGGGAAATGGCAGCGGACGAAGTGGCCCGGACCGATCTCGGCGAAAGGTGGCCGCTGTGCGCGGCAAACCGGCTGAGAGATGGGACAGCGGTTGGCATACTGGCAGCCGGTGGGCGGTTCGCGCCGCCGGCCAGTGTCCGGCACGCTCCAGCTGTCGCGCAGCCTGGGGCTATGGGAGAAGGCTGCAAGCAGCATCAATGTGTAGGGATGCGCGGGCGCGAGGAAGAGAGCCTCGCGCGGCGCGATTTCGACGATTTCGCCCGAGAACAGCACAGCGATGCGATTGCAGAAATGCGCGGTGATGCCGACGTCGCGGGTGATGAACAGCATGGCGCTGCCATGCTCCGAGGCAAGCTTGGTC
The DNA here is from genome assembly GCF_020165765.1 of Mesorhizobium sp. B264B1B. Taxonomy (NCBI): domain Bacteria; kingdom Pseudomonadati; phylum Pseudomonadota; class Alphaproteobacteria; order Hyphomicrobiales; family Phyllobacteriaceae; genus Mesorhizobium; species Mesorhizobium sp. B264B1B. The sequence continues at coordinate 122,154 of NZ_JAIUIS010000011.1, read as the reverse complement.
AGCAGGGCCAGGATCTGCGCCTGCACCGTGACGTCGAGTCCGCTGGTGGCGTCATCCGAGATGATAAAGGCCGGGCTGCAGATCAGCGCCATGGCGATGACGACGCGCTGCGCCATGCCGCCGGACAGTTCGTGAGGATAGGCATCCATGCGCCGTTCCGGGTCCGGTATCTGCACGTCGTGCAGGATCTTCAACGCCATGCGCCGCGCCTCCTTGCCGCCGACGCCGAGATGGATCCTCGCCATCGCGGCGATCTGGTCGCCGACCTTGAGCAGCGGATTGAGCTCAGCGCGGGGATTCGGCACCACGACCGAGAGACGGCGGCCGCGAAGACGGCGGAGTTCGGATTCGGACAGGCTGAGGATCTGGCGGCCCTCGAAGTGGACTTCGCCGCCGGCGATGCGGCCCGGCGATGGCGGCAGCCCGAGGATGGAGCGGGCGAGCGTCGTCTTGCCCGCGCCACTCTCACCGACCAGGCCAACGATCTCGCCAGGCTGTACTGCAAGGTCGATGCCCTTCAGCACCGCCTTCGGTTCGGCGCTTCCGGACGGGAACGTCACGCGCAAGTTCCTGATGTCGATCAACGGCGGCTTGTCGCCGCCGGACGCGTTGCGCGTTTTGCTTATGATTTCTGCTGCGCCCAATGACATTCTCACATTAATTGCTGATCCGCGGGTCGAGCAGGAAATAGATGAGGTCGACCGCGATGTAGACGATGAGGGAGAAGATGGCGGAGAAGAGCACAAAGCCCAGAACCGGATAGATGTCCGAATTCAGCACACCTTGCACCGCGTATTGCCCCGCCCCTCCCCACGAGAACACGATCTCGACGAGCACCGCACCGCCGATCAGGAAGCCGTAGAGCACGCTGATAATGGTGACGATCGATGGCAACGCATTGCGCAGCGCATGGCGCACGACAAGGTTCTGCGGCACCCCGCACAAAACTTCAAAGCGGCTGAAATCGGAGTCCAGCATCTTCTCCATCGTCGCCTGCGTCATCTTGAGGATGGGACCGGCATTCAGGAGCCCGAGCGTCATCACCGGCAGGACCAGATGCGCGCAGGCAGACCAGAAGGCCTGCAGGTCGCCGGCGAGAAGCGCGTCGATGGTGAGGGCTCCGGTGACCGGCGCCGGCGGTATGACGATCATGTCGATACGGCCGAGAGGCGCAGGCGCCCAGCCGAGCACGGTATAGAAGATGAAGATCAGCACGAGGGCGAACCAGAAGTCCGGTAGCGCACCGGCACTCAAGCCATAGAGATCGGACAGGCGCGCGATCCAGCCGTTTGGCTTGCGCGCCGCATAGACGCCCAGCGTTACCCCAACGATGATAGCCAGGAGCAGCGAAAGCGTGACGAGTTCGAGGGTCGCCGGGAAGCGCTGAAGCAGATCCTCGAGCACCGGCCGCGTTGTCTGCCAGGAGGTTCCCAGGTCGCCATGCAAGAGATTGCGCACATAGATCAGGAACTGCATGTAGAGAGGCTGGTCGAGCCCGAGCTGCTGGCGCAGTGAGGCGATGGCCGAAGGCGTCGCCGTGGGCCCGAGCATCAGCACAGCGGGGTCACCCGGAATGCTCTTCACCAGCAGGAAGCTCACGAGCACAATGCCCAGCAACTGCGGGATCACGAAAATCAGGCGCTTGGCGAGATAGGCCAGGATGCGCATCAGGCGCCCTCCGCCGGCCGGTCGACCCGGCGGCGATGCTCGCGTGCATCGCTCAGCAGCTGCCGGCGCTTGGACGGATCGGCCAGGACCTCGATGGACGCGCCGACCAACGAGAAGCCGAATACGGTGATCGCGAGCATCGCGCCGGGGAACATGGACGGCCACCACTGGCCGGTCACCACGTTTTGAAAGCCCATGGCGATCATGCTGCCCCATTCAGGTGTCGGCGCGCGCACGCCGGCACCAACGAAGGACAGCGCCGAGGTCAGCAGGATGCCCCAGCCGACATTGACCGATAGCTGCGCCAGCACCGGCGCCATCGCATTGGGAATGATGTGGCGCCGAATGGTCTGCATGTCCGACAGGCCATTGACCTGCGAAGCCTCGACATAGCGCATGGAGCGGATGCTGAGCACCTGCGAGCGCATGAGACGCAAGTAGATCGGCGCATTGACGAAGGCTATGGCCAGAACCACCGTCTGGATGCTCTGACCGAGGCTGGCAACCAGGGCGATGGCGAAGACGAAAATGGGAAATGCCTGCAGCACGTCGGCCGCGCGCATGACGGCGAAGGATAGCCACACGCGAATGCCGCGCCCGCTGCTGTAGAAACCAACAACAGCACCGATCGAGCCGCCAATCAGCGCCGACAGGAGCGTGCCCAGTATCGCGATCGTCAGGTCGATGCGGGGCGCGTAGATGGAACGACTGAAAATATCCATGCCGACATTGTCGGTGCCAAAGAGATGGGTGGCATCCGGCGGCTGCAGGAAGCTGGCCGAATCCGCCTCGGTCGGCGAATAGGGTGCAATGGCCGGCGCGAAGATCGCCAGCAGGGTGATCGCGATGACGATCAGATAGCCGATCGCAAATCTCGGCCGGATGACCGCCAGCCTCAGGAGAAGGCTAAGCTTCGAAGACATCTAAGATCTTTCCGATACACTAACTTGTCCCCGGAGGCGGCAGCCTCCAGGGACAAGACCTCATCAGCCGCGGCTGAAATCCTGGAACCGAAGATTATTGGACGTGTAGTAAGTGTAACCCTTGAGGTTCGCCTTACGCGCCAGCGTGTATTTCGGATAAGCAATGAAGCCCCAGGGCGCTTCGTCCATCAACGTCTTCTGCACCTCCGAGTATTTCTGCTTACGCACATTGTCATCAAGCGTGGCAAGACCGTCCTTGATCATCTGATCGACGCTCTTGTTGTCATAATTGGAATAGTTCACGTAGCTTTCGGAGTTGAAGTAGAGGTAGGTCGAGTAGCCCGGATCCGGCGTCCACGGCGAATCCAGATAGAAGATCATCGGCTTGGCGCGCTTGGTGACGTTCTCGTAAAACACGCCGGCCGGCAGCTTCTCCAACGTCAGCTCCACGCCGATCTGCTTTAGCGCGGTCTGGATCAGCAATGCGATCGGCTCCTGCGTCGGGTCGCCGGCGTTGTAGGACAAGGTGGTCGCCAGGTTCTTGGCGCCTGCCTTGTCAAGAAGCTCCTTGGCCTTGGCAAGATCATAGCCGTACGCGAAGAAGCTTTCATCCGCCATCGGGTAGATATAGGGCATCGGCGCCTTCTGCTCGTCGGCATAGCCGTAGTAGATGGTGCGGATGATCTCGTCGCGCGGGATAGCGAGGTTGATGGCACGGCGCACGTCGACATTATCGAATGGAGCGATCTTGGAGTTGAGCTCCAGCCAGATCATGTAGGACGAATTGACGGCATCCACCGCCACGTTCTGCTGCTTCTTCAGCGCCTCCAGTTCGCGCGGCTGCAGGAACTGTGCGATGTCGACCGCGCCGCCCTGCAGCAGCGAGAAACGACTGGCCGACTGCGGCACTTCGCGCATGATGACGCGCTTCATGAAGGGCTTTTCATCCCAGTAGTCTTCGCGCGCCTCGAACACGGCTTGTTGACCGCGCACGAGCTGGGCAAGGCGATATGGGCCAAAGCCAGCACTATCGTTCTTGAGGAAATTGACCGCCCACGGGTCGTCGGAGCCACCGGCTTCGGCGCATTTGGTGGCGTCGTAGATCGGGTTGGCGAGGTTACACTGCTGCTTGAGAAGCAATGGATTTGGCTGTTCGAGATTGAAGGAGACCGCATAGTCGCCTTCCACCTTGATCTGGTCAGGCGTCTTGAGACCGAGCACCGCGGTCTGGAACAGGCCTTGCCCCTTGAGGTTGAACTTGCGGTCCCAAGTCCATTTTACGTCCTTGGACGTGAACTTGTTGCCCCAGTTGGAGACGACACCCTCGCGTAGCTTGAAGGTCGCCTTGCGGCCATCGGGGGCCACTTCCCAGCTTTCCGCCAACCGGCCGCGCAAGGCGAGGTTGTTCGGCTTGTCGGTATGGACGCCGGTATCCTCCCGCAGCACGCCGGGTGCATTGGGATCATCCATCTTCTCATAGCCAAGCATGTACTCGTAGAGCGCACCGAGGGAATCGATGGAGCCCAGGCTGACGTCGAACTCGATGTCGAGGCCCTGGGGCGTCGCGGGCGCCGCGATCACCAGCGTACTGTTTGCGTCCTGCGCGAAGGCTTCCCCCAAGCGGCCGGTCGATGCAGCAAGTGCGGCACCGCCGAAGGCGGCAGTCGTTTTCAGGAACTGACGGCGCGTGGGCGCCAACCGAATTCTGGTAAAATCATCAACCATCTCTCGTTCCCCATTGGTTGCGCGAATACGCTTCGTTATCTTTCCGCTTTTGGACAGACCAAAGAGCGTAACTGACATTAATGGACAAATTGGCCTGACCGTCAATCACAAAAAATGCGAAAAATTCGTGCATTTCATGCACAAAAAAATAGCTTCTTGATTTCTTGGTCTGACCAAATTATTCAACGTCGGGTACGGCAGCGAGGAACCGAAATGCGAAAAATCTGTCTGATGACAACAGGAGGGACGATCGCATCCAAGCTGGAAGCCGAGAGCGGACATGTCACCGCAAGCGTCACAGGATCGGAGTTGCGCGCCATGCTGCACGATCCGCTCGATGGCATTGACATCGCCATCGACGAGTTCTGCAACGTCGGCAGCTATGCCATCGACCTCCCGCTCGGCTTTGCACTGGCCCAGCGGATTTCACACCACCTTCAAGGTGACTTCGATGGGGTCGTGGTGACCCACGGGACCGATACGATGGAGGAAAGCGCCTTTTTGGCTGATCTCCTTGTCGCGACTAACAAGCCGATAGTGTTCACCGGCGCACAGCACGCGGCCGATGAGGCGAACCCCGACGGCCCACGCAACCTCACGGATGCCATCCGGCTAGCCGCGTCCGAAACTGCGCGGGGCCTGGGCGCGATGATCTGCTTCGAGCAGGAATTCCATGCTGCGCGTGACGTGAGCAAGTCGCACAGTTCACGCACCGATACCTTCATCTCCTACGAGCACGGCAAGCTCGGGGAAGTGGACGGCGACCGCATCGTATTGCACCGCAAGCCGGTCCTGCGCCGCACCTACGACGCAAAAGGCATTGTCGCTGATGTCGATCTTATCAAGCTGGTCATGGGGATCGGTGACCGCTACATCCGCTTCGCCGCCCAGGATGGTGCCAAGGCCATCATTCTGGAGGGTTTCGGGCGGGGTAACGCGACGCCCGCCGTCACTGCCGCCGCGACGTCGCTTGTCGCCAATGGTACTCCCGTCATCATGACCAGTCGTTGCCAGCGCGGCCGGGTCAAGCCGATTTATGGCAATGGCGGCGGCAAGACACTCTCCGACGGGGGCGTGATCTTTGCCGGCGACTTGAGCGGCCAGAAAGCACGAGTGCTCGTGGCCGTCCTGCTCGGCATGGGCATCGAGGGCGAACGCCTGCGCCAGGAGATCGAATATTTCGGCGGCTGATGCCCGCTCTTCCACCGCCTGATTTCCGTAAGGCGGCCGTCCATCGCCGCCGTCCCATTCCTGCAGCCGAGGAACCATGATGTCAGCAAAGAAGCACAGGATCGCGGTCATTCCCGGTGACGGGATCGGCAAGGAGGTCGTCCCCGAGGGACTTCGTGTACTGGAAGTGGCGGCAAGGCGCTTCGGCATCGACCTACAGCTCGACCATTTCGACTTTGCGTCGTGCGATTACCATGCCAGGCATGGCCGCATGATGCCGGAGGACTGGAAGTCCCGGATCGGAAACCATGATGCCATCTTCTTCGGCGCGGTGGGCTGGCCGGCCATGGTTCCCGACCATATCTCGCTTTGGGGATCGCTGCTGCAGTTTCGCCGCGAGTTCGACCAATACGTCAACCTGCGCCCCGTCCGGTTGATGCCGGGCGTGCCCTCGCCGCTCGCCAACCGCAAGCCCGGCGATATTGATTTCTACGTCGTGCGCGAGAACACCGAGGGCGAATATTCATCTATCGGCGGCCGGATGTATCCGGGCACGGAGCGCGAGATCGTCATCCAGGAAACCGTGATGTCGCGCGTCGGCGTCGATCGCATCCTGCGTTATGCGTTCGATCTGGCGCAGAAGCGTCCGCGCAAGCACCTCACATCGGCCACCAAATCCAACGGCATCTCGATCACCATGCCGTATTGGGACGAGCGCGTCGAGGCGATGGCCGCCCAATACCCGGATGTCTCTTGGGACAAGTACCACATCGATATTCTGGCAGCCCATTTCGTGCTCAATCCGAACCGTTTCGACGTTGTGGTGGCATCGAACCTGTTCGGCGACATTCTCTCGGATCTCGGACCCGCCTGCACCGGCACGATCGGCATCGCCCCGTCGGCCAACATCAACCCGGAACGCCGCTTTCCGTCGCTATTCGAGCCGGTACACGGCTCGGCTCCGGACATCGCCGGGAAAGGCATCGCCAATCCGATCGGACAGATCTGGACGGCCGCCATGATGCTCGACCATCTTGGTCACGAGGAGGCTGGCCGCGCGATCGTGGAAGCCATCGAAGCCACGCTGAAGAGCGAAGCCACCCGCACCGGTGATCTCGGGGGCAAGGCCGATACCGTCACCTGCGGCAAGGCGGTGGCGGAGGCACTCGAAGGATAGGACCAAGCATGCGCATCGTCGACATCAGGGAAAAGACCGTCTCGATCGCCTCCCCCATCGCCAACGCCTATATCGACTTTTCGAAGATGACTTGCTCGGCCGTCGCCGTGATCACCGACGTGGTGCGTGATGGCAAGCCGGTGGTTGGCTACGGCTTCAACTCGAATGGCCGCTACGGGCAGGGCGCGCTGATGCGCGACCGTTTCCTCGCGCGCGTCCTCGAGGCCGATCCCGAAACACTGATCGACCATGAGAACGACAACCTTGACCCGTTCGCCATCTGGAAGACGCTGATGACCAACGAGAAGCCCGGAGGCCACGGCGAACGGTCCGTGGCGGTGGGCACCATCGACATGGCCGTCTGGGATGCCGTCGCCAAGGTCGCCGGCGTCCCGCTGTGGCGCCTGCTGGCGGACCGTTACCGGGCGGGCGTGGCGGACGAGAAAGTTTGGGTCTACGCGGCAGGCGGCTACTATTATCCCGGCAAGGATCACTCGAAGCTTCAGGCGGAGATGCGGGGCTATCTCGACCGCGGCTACAAGGTCGTGAAGATGAAGATCGGCGCGGCGCCCCTGGATGAGGATCTGCGCCGCATCGAGGCCGTGCTGGAGGTGGTCGGTGGGGGCCAGTATCTGGCTGTCGATGCCAACGGACGCTTCGACCTGAAGACCGCCGTCGCCTATGCCAAGGCGATGCAGCCATACGGCCTGTTCTGGTACGAGGAGGCCGGCGATCCGCTGGACTATGCGTTGCAGACGGAACTGGCGAACCACTACGGTGGGCCGATGGCGACAGGCGAGAACCTGTTCTCGCACCAGGATGCGCGCAACCTCTTGCGCTACGGCGGCATGCGGCCCGACCGCGACTATCTTCAGTTCGACTGTGCCCTCTCCTATGGCCTGGTGGAATACCTGCGCACGCTGGAGGTGATGAAGGCGCTTGGCTGGTCGTCACGACGCGTGGTGCCGCATGGTGGACACCAGATGTCGCTCAACATTGCCGCAGGGCTGCATCTGGGCGGCAACGAATCCTATCCCGACGTTTTCCAGCCCTTTGGCGGCTTCGCCGACGACATCGCGGTCGAAGATGGCTATGTCGGGCTACCCGATGTTCCCGGTGTCGGCTTCGAGAAGAAAGCCGAACTGTTCAAGCTGTTCCGACAATTGCACCAGCCGTGAGCGAGACGCCGGCCGTGCCGAACGACAGTTTTCAGCCTGTCAGGACGTTGCACCCGCCTATGGCGTTGCAGACTGCTTCGGTGACTTCGCGCGTCGTCGCCGCAAGATTGGGTGCGGCGACGCCGACAACCGCAACCTCCTTCGAACTCAGTGTGATATCGGCCCTCATAATGGCCATGCGGAGCAATGGCCTGATCATTCTCGGCATCTCGTGCGAGAAGCAGAAGATCATCACCGGCCTAATTCTCATCCTTGCGGTGTTTCTTTCGCTGGAACACGGCAAGATCGGCGTCATCGAGTGATGCGCCTCATGTCCACAATCGCATCGAACCACGCAGTGTCCGGGAGATCGTCATGACCAAGCCTACCGTAATCATCAGCGGCGCCGGCATCGGCATTGGCCGCGCCACGGCCCTCGCTTTCGCCAGGGTTGGCTACAGAATCTGCGTGACCGACATTCTCGAGACCGAAGGCAAGCAGGTGGCCGAAGAGATCAAGGCGGGCGGCGGGGATGCTTATTTCCGCAAACTCGATGTGACCAGATCGGATCAGGTCGACGACGTCGTGGGGGAAATCGACAAGCAGTATGGCGGCGTGGACGTCGTGGTGGCCAATGCGGGTATCGCCCACAAGGTGCCGCTGGCGCAGATGAGCGATGCCAAGTGGGACATCACAGTCGACATTGACCTAAAAGGCGTGTTCCGGATGGCACGCGCTGCCACGCCGCGCATGCGAGAGCGTCGCAAAGGCGCCATCGTGGCGGTATCGTCGATTTCAGGCATGAGCTATGGCTGGGCCGAGCATGTCCATTATTCCGCCGCCAAAGCCGGCGTTCTGGGTTTGGTGCGAGGCTTGGCCGCCGAGTTGGGCGGCGACGGGATCCGGGTCAACGGCGTCGCGCCCGGTTTCATCCGCACGGCACAATCCCTCTCCGAGGAGCACTCGATGGGTGAAGCGCGGCTGGTGGCTCAGGCTCCTTCCATTCCATTGCGTCGCATCGGCGAACCCGACGAGGTGGCGGATGTAATCCTGTTTCTGGCTTCCGACGCAGCGCGATACGTGACGGGCCAGACTTTGCTGGTAGACGGCGGGCTGACGATCAAACAAGGCTAAACATCATCATGCGTCTGCTTGCTTGTGCAACTGGTCGTCCTTTGTGCCAAGCCAAGGCGCCCCACGTTGCATCCGCTTGGCGGCGGCGTGGTGGAGGTCTATACGTATCGGCCCACTGGTGGTGCGACTGGGTTGACGGCGAGTCACCCTATGAAGCTGATCAATCCAAGTGCGTTCCAAGCCCTTAGGACCGTCGCATGCCGCTGAGCCCTCGCGAACGAATAGACTACCAGGCCATCGTCGATAGACAGCCGCTGAAATTGCCTGACGGCGTCAGGATGCCGGTGTGGCTGATCGTCAATGTCGAACATTGGGACGCGAGGCGGCCGATGCCGCGCACCGTCTTGCCGCCGCCGATGGGCATGCCGATGCTACCCGATATTCCGAATTGGTCGTGGCACGAATACGGCATGCGGGTCGGCTTCTGGCGCATCCACGAGAGCCTGACATCCCGAACAATTGTTCCGACGTTGGCCATCAATGGATCAGTGTGCGAGGTCTATCCCAGGATCGCGCATGCCGCGCACGACGCCGGATGGGAACTGATGGGTCACGGTTGGCTCCAAGGGCCGATGCACAACCTCGAAGACCAGCGCGTTGCAATTCGGCGCACAATCGGCGCGCTGTCCAAGATTTCCGGTAAGCCGCCGGTGGGATGGGAAAGCCCAGGGCTTACGGAGACCTCGGACACGGCCGACATCCTCGCTGAAGAAGGAATTCGGTACGTCGCCGATTGGGTAATGGACGACCTGCCTTGCGAACTGAAGACGACGGCCGGCCGGCTGGTGACACTCCCCTATACGGTGGAGATTAACGATGTCGCAATAATGGCTGTGGCGCAGCACTCGTCGGCGGAACTGCTCGAGCGCGGCAAGCGCCAGTTCGACCGGCTGTATCGGGAGAGCGCGACCTCGCCCCGGATCATGTCCATCAGCGTCCATCCTTATCTTAGCGGTGTTCCGCATCGGATTGGCTATCTGGAGGAATTGCTGGATTATATCTCCTCTCATCGCGACGTGGCATTCTGGACGGGCGAGCAGATCTATAATTGGTACACTTTTGCGCGGCTCCCCGCAGGGTCGGTAGAGCTGTCTGGCACGGCTATGGGTTGAAAAAAGCAAACGCTCGTCTCCACCGAAGCGCAGCATTCTCGTCGATCGGGCTGTTCGGAATGCTATTGCGGAACTGGCGGGCCCGTGGCAGCTTGGGCGAGGCGTATCCGCGCTTTGGTGAGCGCGAATTTCCGTCCGCCTTTGCGGCCGCGTGCTCTGGCGGTAGGAAGACCAGCTGGCGCATTCACGGGTCAGGTCGCGCTCCAACTCGCCAGCGTGGTGAAGACGCAAAACCACCATACGGCCGCTGCGGTCGTGGTGCGATCTACGCACTTTTCCGGCTGGTCAGGCAGGGTTCTTTACCGTATTGGCCAGGTAGGCAAGCGATCGCCCGAGGCAATCCAGCTTATAGTTCCTTAGTGCCTTGTTTTAGACGAACACGGCGAACAGACCTCAGCTACGGTATATTCCCTCGTACGCGATCCTGATCAACGAGGATATTCCTCAGTCCAAGCGACAGGGCGGCTTTCGGGTCGCACTTTTTTCTGGCGACGACTTCACGGCCGAGTTGAAGCCGTCCAACTCCTCGCCGATCTCGACAAGGGCCTTTCTGACTGTCTCCTCAACTTCCTGTCGTTTCTTCGGCGGCATCAGGCTCAGCCCCTTCAGCATCGCCTCGCGCCAGTGCTGCCCCCTGCCCCACGCTTCCGCGAGCGCTGTTGCAAGGTCGTCCTGGCGACGGGTGGCCTCCAGTGCCTCGATAAGGAGGCTGGCCTGATAGACGTCCTTTTCGCGCTTGGCGACGCCGTTTGCATCTGATTGCCTGCGAGAGGCGACGATGAGCTTGTGAACTGCATAGCGTTCCGGCGACGGCACGGTTACAGGCACCCCTGACCGATGCAGCATCACGGTCCGGATGGGCTCGTGGATGAGGAAATCAAGGAAACGCAAGGGCTGCGCCGAAGCTCTGCCCAGTGCTGGCATCGGAGTGGCATGGTCGGTGTAGTGATCGGATCCCCGGTTCGGCGTGAGGAATTCGACCTTGTATCTCGTTGCATTCTCGAATTGCGTCGCGTGTGCGGGATCCGATCTGTGCGGGATCTCCCTGAAGGTCGGGTCAATCTCTCTCAAGATTTCCAAGATCGGCGGCCGGCTGTCGTCGACTGACGAGGAGATCGAGTAGTGCTGCGCGAAATCGGCATCGCCGGTTTGCAATGAGGCACCGGGCAATCTCACGCCGAGATGTCCCGCATACGTCTGGAAGGCAACCGTACCGACGAGCACGCCTCTCAGGCGGAAGATTCCTGCTGCTCCCATTGCTCCAACGACATCGCCAGTGAACCGGTCCGGTGCAGTCAGCCCTGCTTGGCGAGTCAGCGTGGAGACGAGTTTCCGTCGCCCGCGGAGGTCTTCCTTGATCTCTTGGAAGGCTGCAACGCGTTTCGCGATCTCGGGATCATCGGACGGGCCGACATACTTCCGCGTCTTCTTGGGTTGGGTCTCCTCAAAATACCAATAATCCCGCCCCTTCACCGGAACCCGAACGAAATTTCCCGCCGTTGAGAAGTCGGTTTCGAACGATGCACCAAGGCAGCGCTGAACGAGTTCCGCATACATCGTGCGATAAACGAGATCGACCGTCTTCATGCGCCGGCTCCGTTATAAGAAAAATGAGTTTCTCTTATAACAGGATGAACTCAAGCGACGCAAGCGGTGGTTATAAGACAGTTGCAGAAATCTTATAACGCCGCCGCATCATCCAGGGTTCACGCAGACCCGTCATGCCACACATGGCGATCGATGCGCCCGGCTTTGGCCAATGCTACCGCCAACGATGCTGGAGCCGCGCCGATCAATCAGGCACCGCGTGACCGCCGCTGATCATGTGAACCATTTTGATGCCGTTTAGGATGATCGCGGCTGATCCCGGTGATTTGAAGCCGAGCATTGACCCGATGCGGCGCTTGATGCGCCGATGGTCCTGTTCGATCCGGTTACTCAGGTATTTACTCTTGCGGGTCCGGATCGGCTTCAGCCGACGCCGGGAACGATACTGCAAGCGATTTGAGTTGTCACAGGAAACGACAGCCTCCAGGGTGGGCTGGTGCTGCCAGCACCAGGTCGGCAAGCCACCAGGCCAAAAGCTCGGGGTCGGGCCGAATCGCGGCGACGCGGGCGGCGATTGCCGTTGCAGCGAACGGCACCGGCCGCTGCGATCCCGCCAGTTTTTCGATCTCCGTGCAAAGGTCGGCGAGCGCCGCGCGGTGGCAATGGAGCCCGAGCTGGTCGACGATCTTTTCGAGTCGGTCGGCGCTGCCAGCGGGCGGCTGCACGGACAGCTGCCGCCAGGCGCCAAGAACCGCGCCGGCGGGGCCGGGATCGGCGCCGGCCGGGCGCAGGTACCAGGGGTCGCGCAGGGCGTCCTCGGCGCGGCCGGCGAGCCGCATGCTGCCGGCCGCGCTTCCTATCGCGGTGAGCTCGGCTCCGGCCTGTCTGACAAGTCCGTCAAGCCCGGCTCCGCCGTTAAGTCTAAGGCGAGGCCGCGTGAACGAACACGATCTCAAAGCGCCTGTTGCGCTTTGTGAACGATGCCCTTTTCGAACCGGGAAAGAGCAAAGGCGGAAAGATTGATCGAGGGGCTGCCCTGTGTGACCCATTCGCCGAGTTGTTTGCCGATGGAAGGTCCAAGCGCAAAGCCGTGGCCGCTGAAGCCGGCCGCCACGAAGAGTTCGAGCTCTGGCTTGGGCCGATCGATGATTGGAATGACGTCGGGCGTGATATCCAGCCTGCCGGCCCAGGCGTTCTGCAGTTCGATCGTATTCAGATGCGGAAAGATCTGCCGGAAGCCAGCAAGGTTGGCCATCACCTTGCGCATATTGGGCTTCGGCTCCGGCAGCGCCTGCACGGCATTGCGGCGGCTGAAGCGCGCGGCTAATTGATGACGGAAATCGGCTCCGATGCTGAGGTGCAGTTGACGCCAGTTGTTGCGATAGGCGGGTATGAAATGGCGCATGCAGCGAAATGAGTCGACGGTGATTTCGTAATCGACTCCCATGCCGCGATAGCCGTTACCGATAATGAAATCGCCGCCCATAGAGGGGCGGAATGCAACGCGGGGACCCCACATCGCGATGCGGGTGAAGGGTGCTGCCTTCCGGGTGCGGCCGACGGAGGATTTGACGATCTGGATAGGCAGGTGCAGGCCGGCCGAAGCGGCCAGCACCGGTGCGCCGATGCCGTTTGCCAAAACGACGGTTTTTGCTTCGAAGATCCCGTTAGACGCCAGGAGCCTCGGTCTGTCCTGCCTGTCGAGGTCGAGCCGGAAAACCGGTGTATCTTCCAGGATAGTGACTCCGGCTTCGCGTGCCGCAGCCGCGATGGTCCGGGTCGAAAGAGCCGGATCGGCATGGGCGTCGTCGGCGGTGAAAAGTCCGCCGCGCCATTGCCCAGCCAATTCGGGGATTGTCTGACGAACGTCCGCGGCATCCAGCAGGCGCGTCGAAAGGCCGAAGCTGCGCGCAATATCGTGGCCGCTGCGGATCCGATCCTCATCGGCAGCGGTTTCCGCGGGGACCAGGATTCCGCTGCGGGTGAACTGCGTCGCCTGTGTGCCGTATCTCGAGGTCAAGTCCGCCCACAGTTCCAAGGCTTCGACCGCGAGCGGCAGCTCGGCTTCATGCCGTCCTTGCCGGCGGATGAAACCCCAGGCACGGCTGGATTGTTCGGAAGCGATCTTGCCGCGCTCGAAGATTGTTACCGACCTCCCTTTGCGGGCTAGGGAAAGAGCGGTCGAGCAGCCGACAATTCCTCCACCGACAATGGCCACGTCCGTTTGAAAGGTGCCCATCTATGTTCCTTGCCCGATCCTTCGCCGCGACAATAACAGGAGAAGGCAGCCGCGCGTGGCATAGGGCTATGCCGGATCGGCATAGATGCGCGCCCGGCTTCAATTGCGGTGGAAGATATCGTCGATCTGACGCAGGACATCGCGGCGCGATGCCTTGAGGCTGGAAATGAATTCGCGCGCGACGCGCGAGGGGGAACGGTGTGTCGGATAAAGCATGCCGAGACGCAGGCTGACCGCGGGCTCGAAGGGAATGGAGCGCACTCCCGGATGCTCGCGAAAATCGAACGCCGTGAAGGGGTCGATCAATCCGATTCCCAGCCCCTTGGCCACCATGTTGGCGATGGTGCTAAAAAGCTGGGCTTCAAGGACAATGCGGCGCTTAACGCCGTAGCGGTCGAAAATCTGGTCGGCGAGTTGCCTCCCCAGATGATTGTGGGTGATGGAGATATAGCGTTCGTCGCGTAAATCTTCCGGCGTCAGCCGTGCCTTCTGCGCCAGCCGATGATGGCTTGGAACCGCCATCAGATAATGCGCGGAGCAGAATTCCTCGATTTCGATGCCGGAGCGGTCGAAGGGATATTCGGCGATGCCGACATCCACAAGCTGGCTGGCGACGAGTTCTTCTATGCGCGGCGACATCTGGATACGCAGCGAAATGCGGCTCTCCGGCCGGCTTGCCGTGAAGCGGGCGATCGCCGAAGGCATGAAGTCCATTGCCAGCATCGGCAGCGACGCCGCCGAGACCATCCCGGAATTGGCGACCTGCATTTCGCGGGCGATCTCGCGGATTTTGTCGATCGACACGAAGGCACGAAGAACCTCCTCATGCAGCAGGAGGGCTTCCGGCGTGGGATTGAGGTGCCCGCCGGACCGGTCGAACAGGGTCACTGACAAAGATGTTTCCAATTGACCCAGAAGCCGGCTTACGGCCGGCTGGGAAACGCCGAGAAGCTCCGCGGCCCCGATGGTGGTCTTTGCAGTCATCGTTGCCTTGAAGGCTTCGAGTTGCCTGATGTTCAAGCCGCCTCTCCTTTGCAGCCTATAACGGAACTGCATAGCGTCCATAATTCCCCTTATTTGACAATGGGATCGGCGCGAAGTCCGATTGATGAGGCGGTGACCAATCGCCGGACCGCGACATTTGTCGCCAATAATTGCAATGGGAGGATTGGGCAATGGATTTATGGGTGAAGTTCACGTCGATCGCCGTCGTGGCTGGCGCGGTCCTTGCGGGAGTTGCCGCAAAGGCGGACGCGGCCAATGATCGCTTCAAGGAAGTCCTTGAACGCGGCACGCTGCGGGTCGGAGTGCAGGGTGCCTATCCGCCCTGGTCCTATCGTGACCCCGATGGCAGGCTCGTCGGGATCGAGCCTGATCTCGCTGCGGATGTCGCCGAAAAGCTGGGCGTCAAGCTGGAACTGGTTCAGATCGAATCCGCCAACCGCATGCAACTCCTGCAGCAGGGAAGGATCGACCTCATCCTCGGGGCGATGTCCGACCTGCCGGAGCGACGCAAGGTCGTCGGGATGGTGCAGCCAGCCTATTGGGTATCGGGCGCCAATGTCATGGCCAAGGCCGGACTGATCAAGAGTTGGGAGGATCTCAGCGGCAAGCCGCTTTGCGCCAAGCAAGGCCTTTTCTACAATACCGTGATCGCTCAGGCCTATGACGCCAAGATCATTTCCTTTTCCGGCAATACGGAAACCAAACAGGCCCTGCGCAGCGGCAAATGCGCAGCGTGGCTGTCGGACGATACGGCGATCCAGCAGTCGTTGAGAACCGAAGGCTGGGATGGTTACGAAATGCCCCTGAAATCCCGTTATCACAGCTATTGGGCGGCAGGCGTTCCACTGGAGGAGCGCGACGGCATCTGGGGAAAATTCATGACCGGCATGAGCCATGGCTGGCATGCCTCCGGCAAGCTCATCGAACTTGCCGAGAAATGGAAAGTGGTCGCGGATCCGTGGTTCGAAGCCGAACACGAAAAGCTGCTTGAGGCTGACAACACGAAAATGGACAGCCAGTAGTCTCAACGCGACAGGCGCGCCGCCAGGCCGGTTGGCGGTCGACAGACAGCCTTTGTCGAGCCGCCGGCCGGAGACGGAAAAGCTCCATTTTGAGACCGGTGGACGCGGTCCTCCGGTCGATTTTTTTCAACTCTTGGTTCGATCGGCCCGGCGCGGGCGCCTGCGCCAAGCGGATCCATAGTTGCAAACAAGCAGGGATATCATGCGCCTTTCACTCGATGAACTTTCCGGATCAGTCTTCGACGTCGCCATCGTTGGTGCCGGCATCAACGGCGCCGAAACAGCGCGTTGCCTCAGTGCTGCCGGCTATTCGGTGCTGCTCGTCGACAAGAGTGATTTCGCCGCCGGCGCCAGCGGACGGTCTTCGCGGCTCCTTCATTGTGGTCTGCGTTATCTCGCGCCCGGAAAATCCGTCTGGGAATTCGTGCGCCAGCCGCAGCGCTTCCTGACCGCGTGCCGGATGGCCCGGGCGGCGATGCAGTCACGGGCGCAATTCGTCCGCGACACGCCCGACCGTATACGCTCCATGAGGTTCTGCTTTCCCGTCTACCGTGGAGGCCCTTATAGCGGGTGGCAGATCGATGCGGCGTTCCGCATCCTGAAATCCCTGGGCGGCCGCGAGGTGCCGCTGAATTACCGCCGGTTATCGGGCGCAGAAGTGGCGCAGATGCCGCTTCTCCAGCATCTGCGCGACAAGCAGGCGCTCCAGTCGGTCGCCATGTTCGACGAATACCAGTTCGACTGGCCCGAACGGGTGGTGGTGGATGCGGTGCTGGAAGCGCAGCGTCTGGGTGCGTCGGTACGCAACTATACCGAAGTCACCCATGCGGCGCAGCAGGGCGATCTGTGGCAGCTGGAGCTCGGCGATACGCTGGATGCTGCCGCCCGGCCCGTTCACGTCGTCGCGCGCAGTGTTTTCAACATGGGCGGGATATGGATCGACCGCATTAATGCGCGCGTCGAGGCTGGGCGGATCGGTCGTCGCATCACCGGCACCAAGGGCGTGCATATCGTGGTCCGCCTGCCGCCCGAATGCAGCCGTTTCGGCATCGCAACGCTCAACCGGCTGAATGAGGGGCTGTACTGTATCCCGTGGCGTGGCCTGCATTATTTCGGACCGACCGAAACGTTGTATGACGGCGATCCCGACGACATCCATCCGACCGAGGAGGATTTCGAGTTCCTGCTCGGCGAAGCCAATCATCTCCTGCCGACGCTCGATATCAGGCGGTCCGACATTCTCTATGGCTGGGCGGGCGTGCGGCCGCTCACTTACGATCCGGCGCAGCCCATGGGCGCACGTTCGCGGCAACTGCATGACTTCGGTCCTGAAGGAGCGCCCAACCTGTTCGCCATGACGGCAGGGCCGATCATGAGCCATCGCTCGGCAGGGCAGCTCGCATTGACGGCACTGGGCAAGGGACTGGCACCGTCACGGCCGAGCCAGCAGCCGGATTTCGCTTCCAGGAGCGTTCCGCGCGAAACCGGGAACAGCTCACGCGAGGACAAGCTTTCGATCATGCAACGGGGCGTGGAGAGCGAGCATGCCGAGACCATCGACGATCTGCTGGTACGCCGCAGCGGCCTCGTCTGGAACGACGACCCGCTTGGCGAAGACGTGGACCTGGCAGCCGAGGTGCTTGCCAAGGCGCGCTCATGGTCGGCGCAGAGGAAGCGGCAGGAGGCTGCTTCCGCCCGGGAGGCTATCGCCCATCGGCTGCACATTGATCCGCCCGCTTGACCCAATATCGGGCCCACCTGCCACCAGAGGCAGTGTTTCATGCCCTCTTTGCAGGACAGTCCGCGCCTTGAAGCCGTCAAAGATAATGACAGCCTGCTGATGGATAGATGCTACACAGCCGGTACGCGATCGCGGGAATCGCGATTACGGGACGAATGGCTTTGCAGGGAGTCCGGGGAAGACCGGTGCGCCATGACAAGTACGTTGAACCTTCTGCACTACTCGGCATTTCGCGCCGTCATGCTCACCGGCACCGTCAGCGGCGCGGCCGAATTGCTGGGGCGCAGCCAGCCGGCCGTCAGCCGGCTTCTCGACAAGCTGGAATACGAGCTTGGCGTTTCGCTTTTCGAGCGCCGCAGGGGCCTGATCACGCCGACCACCGTGGCACACCTGTTACTCGACGAGATCGAGCGAGCCTATGTCTCGCTGGACGCGTTGAGCAGCTTCGCAGCACGGTTGGCAAGCGGGGAAGGCGGCGAGATCAGCCTTGCGGTCATGCCGGCGCTGGGCATCAATTTCGTGCCGCATCTGCTGGCCGATTTCAGGAAGAACTGGCCGAAGACCAAGGTCACGCTGAACGTGCGCATGTCCGTCAAGATCGAGGAATGGGCGGCCGCGCAGCAGATTGATTTCGGACTGGCGGAAACACCGTTCAAGCGCTCCGGGTTCCGGACCGAAGTCTTCAGTGACGCGCCCTATATCGCGGCTGTTCCGCGCGATCATCCGCTCGCCGGGCGCAGCCGGCTCGGCCCGGCCGACCTGCGCCAGGGGCCATTCATTTCCTGGACTTCCTTCGTCTCGGCACGGCATCTCCTCGATCAGGCGCTGCTGTCCAGTAGCGTCAAGGTGGATGCCGCCTATGAGACGACCTTTTCGGTGTCGGCCTATGAAATGGTCAAGCACGGGATCGGTATTGCGATCATCGATCCCTACACCGCGGTCGAGCAGTTGGACGACCGGGTCAGGCTGATCCCCTTCGCGCCGAAGATCCCGTTTAACGTTGCCCTGCTGCGCCCGGAGTCGCGCGGGCCCAACCCCGCCGCCGATGCCCTGCTGGAGCTGATGGCGCAAAAGCGCGATCGGATCCTGAGACAATTGCCGGACCAGGACGATATGCACACTACGCATATCAATCGCCGATAATTCTATTTTGAACATTTCGGTATCAGCGCTTTATTGGCGTGATCGACCGTCCAGGAAAACAGGCCGCCAATGTCGCCTAGAATTATCGAGATGCAGGGCCGGGACTACGATGTCGTCGTGGTCGGCGCCGGCATCAACGGTTCGAGCGCGGCGCGAGAACTGGCCGCAGCGGGTTACAGCGTCCTCCTGGTCGACAGGAGCGATTTCGCCGCCGGCGCCTCCAGCCGATCCTCGCGCATCCTGCATTGCGGCCTTCGATATTTCGAAACGCCCAACCCGATCCGCACCTTTGCGTTTCATCCGCAGCGCTTCGCCGCGGCCTTGCGCATGGCGCGGGCGGGGATGGAAGCGCGAACCGAACTTGTCGGGCGGAGCCCGCAACGGTGCAAGCCCTTCACCATGTGCTTTCCGATTTATCCGGAGAGCCCCGTCCGCGGCTGGCATTTGGATCTCGGTTTCCGCATCCTGCGCCGTCTCGGGCCACCGGAACCGGCGCTCGCCTATCGTCGGCTGAAGAGTGATTTCGAAACCCACCTGCCATTCGCAAACGACCTGCGGGACCCCGAAAGTCTGCGGTCGATTGCCACCTACCGTGAATACATCATGGACTGGCCGGACAGGCTGTGCGTGGATGCCGCCCTCGACGCCGAGCGAAACGGCGCCGAAATACGCCTGTTCTGCGAAGCTTCCGTTATACGTAGGAAGCCGGAAGGCTGGCTCGTCGAACTGCGCGACGGTAAGGGGGAAGCGGCCGAGGTTCGCGCGTCCGTCGTGCTGAACATGGCCGGCACCTGGGTGGACGCGGTGAACGCCAATCCCGTCGCCGGCAAGCCAGCGCCCTGCCTTGTTCGCGGCACCAAGGGCGCTCATATCGCGGTCAGGCTGCCGGATTCCTATCGCGGCTACGGCATCGCCACGATCAACCGCAGCGGTATGCCGTTCTATTGTCTGCCTTCGCATGACGACTGCTTTTATTTCGGGCCGACGGAGACGCCTTTCGACGGCGACGCCGCCGGTGCCGCAGCCACCAACGAAGACATCGATTTCCTGCTTGCGGAAGCCAGTCACATGCTTCCCGGCCTGCGGCTCGGCCGCCGCCACGTCGAATTCACCTGGGCCGGCGTGCGGCCGCTCACCTTCGATGCAGCCGAGCCGATGGGGCGGCGCACGCGTCAGATCCACGATCTCGCATCTGCCGGCAGGCCGGGTATCTTCGCGATGACGGCAGGGCCGGTCATGAGCCATCTGAGCGCAGGGCGCGAGATGCTGCGGATCGTCGAGAAGCAACTGAAGCCGACGCGCAAGTCCGTGGCGAGGCGGATCCCGGAGACAGGCGACAGCGGTGCGGAGTTCGCAATTTCGAGGCCGCTTTCGCAAGGCAGGCGCGCCGCTTTCCGCACAGCGGTTTCGGTCGAGCATGCCCGCGACCTGAAAGGTATTCTCTATACGAGGACAGGCCTCGCCTGGCGCCGCCATCTCGACCGCGCCGAGGTTGAGGAGGCTGCCGATGCCATTGCCGATCTGGTCGGCTGGGCGCCGGAGCGGACCGTCAGTGAAATCGACGGGTTCATCCGATACCAGAAGACGGCGTTCCGCGCCGCATCGGACCTTCCAATTCAGCCGACAACACACAAAATGGGAGATGTAGAAGCATGAAAATCGGATCAGCACTGAAAACCATCGCCGCCCTTGCAGTCACGCTGGCCGCAAGTGCGATCCTTCCCGCCAGCAGCGCGCAGGCGGCCGAATCGCATCTGCAGCAGATTCTGGAACGAGGCGCCGTGCGTGTCGGCGTTCTCGGCGCGTTCAAGCCCTGGTCCTTCCCATCGCCGGATGGTTCGATGCAAGGCATCGAGGTGGACCTCGCCCAGTCGGTAGCCGATGCGCTCGGCGTCAAGCTTGAGCCGGTCGTGGTCACGTCCGCCAACCGCATGCAGTTCCTGCAGCAGGGCAAGATCGACGTCATCATCGGCGGCATGTACGACACCACTGAGCGGCGCAAGGCGGTCGGCATCATCGAGCCGGCCTATTGGACGTCCGGTCCGACCCTGCTGGCCAAGGAGGGTGTCATCAAGGACTGGAAGGACATCGCCGACAAGCCGGTCTGCGCCAAGCAGGGCGTCTACTACAACAAGCTGGTGGAGACGGAATATCACGCCAAGGTCGTCGCCTTCACCGGAAACACGGAGGGTAAGGAAGCCTTGCGCTCCGGCAAGTGCATCGCCTGGGTCTATGACGATGCGAGCATTATGGCCGACCTCGCTTCGGGCGAGTGGAAGGGTTATGAGATGCCTGTTTCCGTTCTCTTCGACAATCCCTGGGCGGCCGCGGTGCCCGTGGCGGAAGTGGACAAGGCCTTGGGCGTGTTCATGGCAGGCATGGCCTATCGCTGGCAAGCGTCCGGAAAGCTGGTCGAGCTTGAAAAGAAATGGAAGGTGAAGCCGTCGCAGTGGATCGCCGAGCAGCACAAGAAGGCTGAGTGGGACACGAGCTACCTGAAGGGCGGCAACTGAGCCGATGCTCTGCGAAACGCTGATCGATGACCGGCTGCCGGAGCTAAAATGTTCCAGTTGATCGCGCCCTTCTTCCAGGATCTCTACGACCGCACGGGCCTCAATTTCATCGTCTTCTACGACAGCTATGAATATGGGCGCTTCCTGTCCGGCATCAGCATATCGCTACAGCTGATCTTCTGGTCGATCGTCGTGTCGCTGGTGATCGGCGTCTTGGGGGCCTGGGCGCAAAGCGCCCGGTCTCCCGTCCTGCGGGTGCTGATGGATGCCTATATCCAGGCATTCCGCAACACGCCGCCGATGATCCAGCTCCTGTTCTTCTATTTCGCTCTCGGCGCCTTCACGCCGCAGGTCGATGTTGGCGGCTATTACCAGCCGCTGATCTCGTCCTTCGCCTGGGCGATCATCTCGCTCGGCATTTTCGGCGGCGCCTTCAATGTCGAGATCTTCCGCGCCGGCTTGGAGGCGGTGCCGGGATCGACGAAGGAAGCAGCCGAGAGCCTGTGCATGAGCAAGTGGCAGATATACCTGTATGTCACCCTACCGCTGGCCTTCCGCATCAGCCTGCCGGCCCTCACCAACAATCTCGTCAGTCTCGCCAAGACGACATCGCTCGCCTACGTCATTTCCGTCCCGGAGATGACCTATACGCTGAACCAGGTGTGGTCGGACAATGTGAACGTGCCGGAGATGATGTTGCTCCTGTTCCTGTTCTATGTGCTCGTCGTCTCGCTCCTGGCCGCCGGGCTCCATTTCATCGAGCACAGGCTGACCCTGCCGGGATACGGCCAATGAGCGGCGCGGCTTTCCGTATCGAAAGGGGCCGCTTCGCAGAAGAAAGCTTCTGCTCGCGCATCCATTGGCGGCACGGGCTGTGGCTGGTGCTCGCCTTCTTCGGCTCGCTTGCCTTCGCCTATGCCCAATCGGACCCCCAGCAGCAGGCCCCGTCGGCCATCGCCACGCTGATCCTGTGGCTGCCTTTCATTCTCAAGGGTTTCGCTCTCAATCTCCTGATGAGCTTCATCGCCATGGCGGTCGCAACCCTTCTGGGGATCGGGCTGGGATTGCTGCGGGTCAGCCGCTCGAAGCTGTTGCGAACGCCCGCATGGTTCGTGACGCATCTGTTCCGCAATTCGCCGTGGCTGGTGATCCTGTTCACGGTCATGCTGCTGGTGCCGTTCGAGATGCGCCTGCCCGGCGCCGGAACGGTGGCGATACCGGACTGGATCAAGGCCACCTTCGCCTTTTCGCTACCGGTGATGGCCAATATCAGCGAGGTGCTGCGCGGCGCCATCAACTCCATCCCGAAGGGTCAGTGGGAATCGGCGGAGAGCCTTGCCTTCACGCGTGGCCAGACCTTGCGCTGGATCATCCTGCCGCAATGCGTCAGGCGCGCCATTCCGCCATGGATGAACTGGTACGCATTGCTGGCGCTGGCGACGCCGATGGCCTCGATCCTCGGTGTGCACGAGGCGGTCGGCAATGCCCAGGCCGCCATGGAAGCGGCGGGCGCGCGGCCGGAATTCCTCATTCCGTTCTATCTTTTTCTTTTGTGCCTGTTCTTCGCCTACATCTATCCGATCGCAATCTGGACGCGGAAGCTCGAGCGAAAATATGTCGTTGCAAGTTAAATCGAATACCGACGAAGCAAAGCTGAAATCAGGCTGGTCGCCGGACATGCCGATCATATCGCTGCGCGACGTGCACAAGTCCTTCGGCGCCCTGGAGGTGCTGAAGGGGATCAGCTTCGATGTCCGCAAAGGCGAGGTGATCTGCGTCATCGGCCCGTCCGGCTCGGGTAAATCGACGCTGATCCGCTGCATCAACGGGCTCAGTCCTGTCCAGAAGGGCTCGATCAAGGTCGAAGGGCAGGAGGTGAACGACACCAAGCTCGATCTTCTCGCGCTGCGCAAGAAAGTCGGCATCGTGTTCCAGCAATATAATCTCTTCCCGCACAAGACGGCCCTGCAGAACGTCATGATGGCGCCGGTCCTGGTGCTGAAGGAGCCGAAGAGGGAAGTCGAGGAGCGCGCCCGCGCGCTGATCGCCAAAGTCCGCCTGCAGGGCAAGGAAAACGCCTATCCGGGAGAACTGTCGGGTGGCCAGCAGCAGCGCGTCGCCATTGCGCGCAGCCTGGCCATGCGCCCCGACATCATGCTGTTCGACGAAGTCACGGCGGCGCTAGATCCCGAGACGGTGAAGGAGGTGCTGCTCACGATCAGGGAACTGGCGGCAGAGGGCATGACCTGCATCCTCGTCACCCATGAGATGGGATTCGCCCGCGAGGTGGCGGACCACATCTATTTCACCGACCGGGGCGTGATCGTGGAGCACGGCCCACCGGACGAGTTTTTCACCAAGGCGAAGGATCCCAGGACGAGGCAGTTCCTGAGTCAGGTTCTTTAGGGCCGCAGGCCCTCGGACTAGGAGTTTAGGCCCAAGACCCTTGGGCCTCGGAAATTGAACCAACAGGCCGGCAACGGCGACGCGCGGACCGATCCGTCTGCGCGAGCGATCGTGCTCGGCCGGAATTCGGCAGGAGAATGAAATGAACGGGCCGGTCAAGACCATTACCAGGGATCCGCTGCTGCAGCCGCTGACCATCAAGAAGCTGACATTGCGCAACCGTATCATAAGCACCAGTCATGCCTGTGGCCTGGAAGTCGGCGGCATGCCCGAGGAAGCTTATCAGCGCTATCACGAGGAGAAGGCGCGCGGCGGATTGGCGCTATCGATGTTCGGCGGCTCGTCCAACGTCGACCTGGATTCCCCCAACATCTTCCGGCAGCTCAATGTCGGCACCGACGCGATCATCCCGCACTTCCAGCGCTTCAGCGCGCGCATGCATGATCTCGGTGCGGCGCTGATGTGCCAAATCACCCATCTGGGCCGCCGCGGCGATCCTTATGCCGGCGACCGGCTTTCTACGATCGGACCCTCGCCAGTGCGCGAGACGCTCCACCGCAGCATCCCCAAGGAGATGGACGAGCACGACATAGACCGTGTCGTGAAGGCTTACGCCCAGGCTGCCCTGCGCTGCAAGGAAGGCGGTCTGGACGGGATCGAGACCCTGGCGGCCGGGCACCTGATCGGCCAATTCCTGTCGCCGTTGACCAATCGCCGCACGGATCGTTTCGGCGGCGCGCTTGAGAACCGCCTGCGTTTCGGCCTGATGGTCCACGAAGCGATCCGCAAGGCCGTGGGGGATGATTTCCTCGTCGGCATACGTTTTGTCGTCGACGAAGGCCCCGATGGCGGCCTGAACTTCGAGGAATGCGTCAAGGCGGCCCTGATGCTCAAGGCGGGGGGAGGCGTTGACTTCTTCAATGCCATTTACGGCACGATGGATACGACACGCGCGCTTGCGGAGGAGAACATGCCCGGCATGGGCTCGCCGCTGGCTCCATGGATCGAACCGGTCGGCGCCTTCCGCCACGAGGTCGGGTTGCCCGTCTTTCACGCCGCGCGCATTGCCGATGTCGCTTCGGCTCGCTTCGCGGTGGCGGAAGGCAGGCTGGACATGGCGGGCATGACGCGCGCCCAGATCGCCGACCCCCATCTGGTGGAGAAGCTCGCCGGCGGCCGCGAGGCCGAGATACGCCCTTGCGTTGGCGCCACGCATTGCCAGTCGCCGTATCGCCCCTCCTGCCTGCACAATGCCGCGACGGGCCGCGAACTGACGCTGCGCCACATCATCCAGAAGACTGACGGACCTGCCCGCAAGGTAGTCGTCGTCGGCGGCGGACCGGCCGGCCTGGAGGCGGCGCGTATCAGCGCCGAGCGCGGCCATGCCGTTTCGCTCTACGAGGCGGCTGGCGATCTCGGCGGGCAGATCCGGATCGGCGCGACCGGCTCCTGGCGTCGCGACCTCATGGGCATTGTGGAGTGGCGCGAAGCCGAACTGCAGCGTCTCGGCGTTGCCGTCCATACCAACGCCTATATGGAAAGCGCCGATATCGCCGCGCTTGAACCGGATGTCGTCATCCTCGCCACGGGCGGCCTGCCGCAGATCGACCTGCAGGAGGGCGCGGAACTCTGTCTCAACACATGGGACGTCCTGACCGGACAGGTGCCGCTGCATGGCGAAGTGCTGATTTACGACGGAACCGGACGGCATCCAGGCCCGCTTTCCGCCGAACAAGCCAGAGATGCAGGTGCGGAGGTCGCCTATGTCTCGATCGACGCGCAGCTTTCGGAGGAACTGACCTATGCCGAGCGGCTGCGCTGGAAGAAGCGCTTCCTGCAGCTTGGCGTGAGGCCAGTCTTCGAGAGCCGACTCTTCGCGGTTCAGCGCAAGGACAACCGGCTGGAAGCCAGCTTTGTCAATGAAATCTCGCGGGAGGTGACGAGTATCCTTGTCGACCAGGTCATCGTCGAGCAGGGCAGCATTCCCATGGACGAAACCTATTTTGCGCTGCGCAGCCACTCGGCGAATGATGGCGTCACCGATCTCGACGCCATGGTTAAGGCGGCGCCGCAACCGCGCCTGCGGGAAAGCGGCTTCGAACTGCACCGTATCGGCGACGCGGTTTCGAGCCGCAACATCCATGCCGCGGTGCTGGACGCCTTGCGCATATGCAGCGCGCTGTGACGGTGCGCGCGCCGGCGGTGTCAGCGGCCGATGCGGTCGAGAAACTGATACCAGCCCGCCACTGTGCGCACCGCCGGCTCGCGCAGGAAATAGAAGGGGATGGATTGCGGCTCGTTGCGTTGCATCAGGCTGAGTTCCGGCCTGTCTCCCAGCATCAGGTCGACGGCGCGGCGGCCCATGAGGCCCGACATGGCGATGCCGGCCCCGTTGTAGCCGAGCGCGAAACCGGTCCGCTCGTCGAGCATGCCGATCTGCGGCAGGCTATCCATGGTCATGGCCACGAGCCCCGACCATCGGTGGGTGATCGCGGTGCCGGCAAGCTGGGGGAGCATCTCCTTCAGCGCCCTTTCGAGCGCCTGGAAGGCGGAGGCGGAATCTTCGCGCCCGAAGGCCCCGCGCCCGCCGAACAGCATCCGGTCGCCGGCGGGTCGAAACCAGCGCATCATGCGCCGCGTCTCGCTGTAGCTGCGGCAGTGCCGCATCAGCGTGGCCCTGAGGTCGGCGCCAAGCGGCTCGGTCGCGATCATGGCGCTGCGGAAGGGGATCACCGTTCCGCGCACCGGCGCAGTGGCGGCGGTAATGTCGGAATAGCCGTTGGTGGCGATCAAGACATGCCTGGCTGCGACCTGGCCCCGCGCCGTCGTCAAAACGGTGCGGTCGCCGTCCTTCCGGCGTGCCACCACGACCGAATTCTCGAAGATCTCGCCGCCCCCGCTGCGCACTGCGCCGGCAAGCCCCCGCGCATAGTTCAGCGGATGAACGATGCCGGCATGGGTGGAAAGCACGCCGCCGACGAAATCGGCCGAACCGGTTTCCTCGCGCACCGCGCTGGCGTTGAGTATGGTCAGGCTGGCATCGCCGAACATACCCCGCGCCGTCTCCGCTTCGGCCACGAGCCTTTTCTGGGCAAGTTCGTTGTGGGCGCAACGCAAATTGCCGGTCTGGATGAAGCCGGCGTCGGCAATACCCAGTTCTTGGATATTCCGTTCGACGCGATCCATCGCATCATGGCCGATGCGGTGCATGCGCCGCGCCGCTTCAAGCCCATGGTGCGCCGCGATGTCGCTTAGCGAGGCGCGAAACTTGGTGGAAACGACCCCGCCATTGCGGCCGGAAGCGCCCCAGCCGATTTCGACCGCTTCCAGAACGACGGGATGCAGGCCGCGCTCGATGGCGCGCAAGGCGGCATTGAGGCCGGTATATCCGCCGCCGATGATGGCGATATCGGCCTGGACCGCGTTTCCAAGCGCGACCGGCGGCGGCGCCGGCGAGGCCGTTTCCAGCCACAGCGATCGTGGATGTGCCAGGTCCTGCATCGGCATCGTCCTCCCTTGGGCGCCGGCGGAGCTATTCCCGCTCGACGGCGTCGGCGAGGTCGCGCAGTGTGGCGAAATGGAAATCCGGCTTCGTCACTTCGCCCGGATGCGGTGTGCCGCCATAGCCTTCCAGGTGCATCCGCCGCTCGATCCAGCAGACCTTGTAACCGAGCGAGCGGGCAACGCCGATATCATGATACTGGCTCTGTGCAACGTGCAGCATGTCCTCCTGGCGATAGCCGAAGGCGGATTGCCGCCCGAGATTATGCGAGAAGAAGCGTGGGTCAGGCTTGGCGCATCTGGCGTCGTCCATCGTGACGGCGTCGTGGAAAGGGGTCCCCAGCGTGTGCGAGTAGGCGCTGAAGGCAACGCGGTCGGCGTTCGTCATGGCGACCAGGCGGAAATGCCGGCGCAGCCGCTTGAGTGCCTCGGCGGAATCCTCGAATGCCGGCCAGCGCAGCACGGCAATCTGGAAAGCGTCGGCCGAGCGCTGGTCCGCAGGCAGGCCGAGCTTATGGGCCACATGGAGGTAGACGTCCGCCATCACCTGGCTGGAGCGGCCGGGATGATCGACGCGCCCTTCAAGATAGGGGGCGAAGAGATCGTCGTCGCTCAGCCCCTCGGCAGCCTTTCCCCCGATCGAGCGGAACGCGTCGAGAATGCCTTTCTCGAAATCGATGAGCGTCCCCACGACGTCGAATGTCAAAATTTTGAATTGCTTGAAGGACATCAGACCTGCCTCTCTTCCTCGCTGAAACCGGCTTCCGACCGGCGGAAGCTTGCGTTCAATGAACAGAAGAGGATGCGTCGCCGCAATTCCACAAATGCTGATCGGGGAGCTTACATTTTGTAATGTCCCGCCTTCGACACCTGCTTCCTTCGCTCAATGCGCTCGTGACCTTCGAGGCGGCCGTACGCTGCGGGACCTTTGCTCGTGCCGCACAGGAACTTTGCGTCACCGGCCCGGCTGTCAGTCGCACGATCGGGCGGCTGGAGGCCCATCTGGGCGTCGCGCTTTTCCACCGGACCGCTTCCGGCGCCGTCCTGACGGAGCAGGGCAGCGTGCTTTTTTCGGGAATTTCGGGCAGCTTCGACGAAATCGAGCGAACAGTCCTGCGGGTGCAGCAGTCAAGGCAGTCGGGAATGCGGACAGTGGTTCTTTCGGTGTCGTCTGCCTTCGCCACGCACTGGTTCATGCCCAGGCTAGCGCTGTTCCAGTCGAGATTCCCGAAAGTCGATATCCGCTTTCAGCTGATCAGCGGACCGCTTGGCGGAGCCGTGGACGGTGTCGATATTGCGATGCGCTTCGATCATGGCAGCAACGCCC
Source organism: Mesorhizobium sp. B264B1B (assembly GCF_020165765.1). Lineage (NCBI taxonomy): Bacteria > Pseudomonadati > Pseudomonadota > Alphaproteobacteria > Hyphomicrobiales > Phyllobacteriaceae > Mesorhizobium > Mesorhizobium sp. B264B1B. The sequence goes on along the minus strand of NZ_JAIUIS010000011.1, from coordinate 93,643 downwards.
GGCACGTCGCGCGCAAGCTGATGCCGGAATTGCTGGTGCCGATCCGCGCTCCTCACCTGCCGGAAAAACAGGCGCCCACCGGCACGTTCATGCCGGCGCTCGACAGGATCATCAATCTCAGCACGGCAGAACCGGACTGGTCGGGCCTGTTTTCGGAGAACACGGCAAATGGCACGGCGGGCGGGCTGCAGTTTTCGGACTATACAGTCGTGGTCCAGGCCGCCCTGCTCGGGCAGGGCGTCGCTCTCGGCTGGCTCAACGTCGTGTCGCATCACCTGGCGCGCGGTGTCCTGGTGCCGGTAGGCCCGGTCATGAAGACCGGCCGGACCTGCGAACTGGTCATCGCCCGCAAGCAGGAGACTCCTGTAGTTTCCGAGATCTGCGATTGGATAGATACCGAATTCACCACCGATATGAAGCGCGTCGACGCGCAGTATCCTGGCCTTGAACTTGGTGCCGATCCATCGCGCCAGGAAAATGGCCGTAATCCGATCAGGAGTTCATCCCATCCAGCGTCTTGCGGCGGATTCTGATAAGGGTGTTTCTCCATTGCTCCAACGGCTGCGGCGGCATCGCGCTTTTCAAGGCCGTCGAGTATTCGGGTGTGATCGCGGACGCTCAGTGACACGGCGCCCTTCGCCAAAAGCCCCGGCGGCGGAATTCCAGGCCGAACGAATACATCTTGTGCAGAAAATCGGCCAGAAGCGGATTGCCGCCGGCCCGACAGATGGCGTGGTGGAATTCGGCGTCGGAAATCTGCAACCGGACGGGATCATGCGTCATCTGGCGCTGCGCCTCGAGCGTCTCAGCTCCCGATCCCCCGACGACCGGTCGTTTGTTCGACAAGAGCCCGATCCAGCTCATCGGCGAACTTCGCCAGCCGAACGGCGCCGCATCGCGAAAGCCGCAGCGTATCGATTACGAAGTATCGCCGCAACGGCACCGCCAATCTCTTCGTTTGCCTCGATGCCCATCGGTCATGGGGGAACGTCAAGGTGACCGAGCGGCGAACCTCCGATGACTTCGCGCTCTGCATGCACTCGTCGATCTCCACTTCCCAAAGGCCGAGTACATCAGATCGTGCTGGTCAATCTGTCGACACACGCCCGCCGTCCTCTATGCGGCCTTCCCGTCATCGGAAGCGCGCCGCCTGCTCAGGCGCATCGAATTCCACTATGCGCCCAAGCACGCCAGTTGGCTCAACATGGTCGACATCGAGATCGGCATGGAGAAGCGGTTCTCAACCGGTTTGGCTGGCCGAGAGGAGGAAGTGACTATCAAAATACCTCAAAAGAAAATGTCGATGCGGATTGCCACTAGGGTGGGGTCCGCGGACGCCAACTTTGCCCACGGGCACCGGCACTCAGGTGGCGGCAAAGGAAGCATACCCAAGAACTCGAGATCCGGAGCAGATCCAAAGGCAGTTGAGGGCACACGCGACCTCGATTCCACCGACGGAGTCCCTTGGGCACGACGCCAAACAACGGTCCACACAGCTCCCCGGTCGACTTCCTCCCCAATTCAGCGCTTGGGGATTCACCGGTTTGCGCAAACGTCCTTCATGACTCGGCGTAATTGGCCCTGCTTGAATCGGAAATCGCATGAGTCGGTAGCGCCCGGTTCTTTCTTGTAAGAGAGCGGCTTCTGCAGCAAATCCAGGAATATTCATTTTGATCGCCTCCTTTGTTGGTTTTATCGATCATAGCATTTGACCAGACTAACTCCCGATTTGTCGACACAAACTTCAGTCCGCCAACATGCAGGAACGCTTTAACCAAGGAGCGCCCGCATGAACGGGCGATCCGGATCTTGCGAACGAACCTTCTGAATTGCGCTTAGCAGAAGCCAGACGCATAACATGCGGTCAAACATGCCGGTATATCGCCAGCAGTAAGTATTGAACAAGCAGTAGTACATGCAAGGCATGACCAAAACCCAAAGAGCACACCACCTCCCCCAATCATGCCTCCGCCGCCGCCGCGCAATTGAGCCATCACTCCTTCTCCAATATTGTTGTAGGGTTGGTTTATTGCAGATTGGTAGTGACCTCTCGTCTTGCATAGCGATGTTTCTGCAGTAAATCCAGGCATATTCATTTTGTATCTCCTTACACTTAGCTAGATTTAACGGTCATAGTACGGCGACATCTTCGCGACGAGGAACGGAAATTCTTCGGTTACGTCGCAGCGCGTAGAGAACTTCTCTGTAAAATCGCTGTTGCGGTTGGTATAAGAGAAGATCACGTCAACGATGTTGCGGGTGGCGCTCAAGGGCGAGGGGCGCACTTCCACCCCGGTCAACGAAAAGTCCCGCCCAAATTCCTCAGCGGCCTTGCCATAGATAGCGGGATAGCGCATGGCCAGGTAGTTCAAGGCGCGGTGCTCGTCGGTCGCGCCGGCATTGTCCGTCAGCTGCATGATCCTGCCGAACAGTTCCTCGGCCGCCGGTCCGAACTGCTGGGCAGTGGTTTTCTCCGGCTTCGGGATGGCTTTGATAAGGGCGTCGCGGTCGAAGGAGTAGATTTGATCGAATGCGACGATGGGTACCATCAGGCCATTACACATTTGCGGCGGCGCGATGGGACCGCGCATACCGATGACAACATCGATGTCATTAGGGCTAGGGGCGGGACGAGTGGCTTCCACCAGCAGATCAATGTCCGCCGGATCGCGTGGCTGCAGTAGGTAAGTTTCCAGCCCCTGGATGGTCAGGACCCAGCATAGTTGGCGCACTAGGTAGCGGTGCTCGCGCTTGGATAGCACGGCGTAGAAGGTCTGTTGATCGGTCTTCCCGGCGGTCTCCGTGCGTCCTGTCGCCTGGGCAAATTCCTTTTCCGCGGCGAGGTTCGGGAAACGCGCTTCGACCCGACCAATGGCGTAAACATAAGAGAGGGACATGGAGTTCGCGCCTCCTGCGCAGGTTGGGCAGGGCGTCTCCCTCGAGAGTGGAGAGGTCGACGACGATCGGAGGTTTTCCTCCCCAGCGGGACCGTAGGCGGCCGTGAACACAGCGGCATCGCATCTTGCCTCATCATGACCTGTCGACCGTTCTGTCGATTCTTGTTCCATAGTAATCCTCATTCATCACATCACAGATCAATGGATCTGGGTTAATGGGCACGGCCGGTGAAGACAAACCGGCGGTTTAGCGCGGCCGCCCGGCGTTCACAGCCTCCGCAGGATTGTATCCCCAGATAGGAGGTAGCTCGTCCAACCGCATCGCCTAACCCGATTTCCTCGTCGGTGATAAATCCAGGCAGGCGTACCCGGTAAGGCGGATGTTCGCTCTGGTTTGGCGAGTCGTTGCCTTCATTTGCCTTTGTCACGCTGTTCGCCTCCTCCCATTTGTCACCAATAGTACTTGGTAGGCCGCCGCGGCATCCAGTAAAGGTGGAACGACGGAAGCACGTCGCGAGGTGGAGGCTTGGGTCAGGGCGAGCTTGATTTGTACCGCGGTCGCAGAAGGAAATTCCGACCATAGAAGTGCAATCGCACCGGTCACAAAGGGCACCGCAACACTTGTTCCACCGAGCGCAAGCGACTGGCCCTCGCTGCCGAGACTGGTAATGCTGTCGCCGGGCGCGCGAAAACCCCGCCTGCCGATGGAACTACCCAGGTTCGATTCGTCGATCGGCCTACCTCGAAAATCACAGGCCACCACCGGGATGACCCACGGGTGGCGGGTGATGGCGGAACTTCCAAGCGTGCCTTGGTTGCCCGCAGCTGCAACGATTATGACGCCGCGGCTGACGGCGAGATTGAGCGCCTCTTCCAACGCCTGCTCGTCTTTAACCGAAGGTTGCGCAAGGGCGAGGCTTAAATTGATTACTCGCGCGCCTGAGCCAATGCATTCGACAATCGCCGTGGCAAGCTCCCGGGGTGTTGCACTGGGCATATGTTCGCGCCCGGCGGTCGTCTCGGTGAAAATAGGGCGTATGAGTAGGGTACAATCGGGGCAAATGGCGGGCGCAGCGGAACTCCGCCGGGCCGATAAGATGCCGGCCACAAACGTTCCATGTAGGCACGCCGCGCTGTTAGCTTGGGTGCATGTGCCACCGCTGCTTCCGAGGATCTCGTGGAGGTGTTCGCCTGTCAGATCGGGATGTTGGGTAACGACAGGTCCATCGATGAGCCCGATCTTCACTTCCGGGCTACCGCTGCCGCGTTCCATCAACGCGGTGAGGCTGACTAAGGCTAAAGAAGCAGAGGGCGCCATCTGCGTTGGACGATCGTCGCGATCGACCTCCCAGCATCTTTTTTATCCTACACGCCGCAAGGAATAACGCAACCCCATCCGGTTGCAATGTCGTAAGCAGATGAGTTGTCCGGATTAGGTAGCACGTGAGTTGTCCGGTTTTATCGCCAGCGGATGGAGGCTGGGGATGAAGCGGACGGCATGGCTACAGGACCGGAGAATGCAAAAGTTTCGGGACGTATTGAGCCGCTGGAATGGCGGCGATCTTTCGATGATGGAGGCAGGGGAGTTGCTTGGCATGTCGGAGCGGCAATTCCGACGCTACCGCGACCGTTAGGAAGAGGCTGGGGAAGCTGGGTTGCTGGATCGGCGGCCGGAGAATGCAAAAGTTTCGGGACGTTTTGAGCCGTTGGAATGGCGGCGATCTTTCGATGACGGAGGCCGGCGAGTTGCTTGGCATGTCGGAGCGGCAATTCCGACGCTACCGCGATCGGTACGAAAAGGCTGGGGAAGCTGGCTTGCTCGATCGGCGTCTGGGCAAGAATTCGACTCGTCGGGTCATGATGCTGCATCAGGACGGCAGACGCGTTCTCAGGCTGGCGTCGATCTCGATCATGTCGGCGACGCTGCCCGTCCAGGTCCGTGACGGTGAAGCGATCTCTGGCAACTCGGCCAGCTGGGCTTGCTTGCGTCGGATATCGGCAAGGATCGGGATCGCGCGAAGATAATTCGCGATCGTATCGAGCCTGGCCGACAGCACCGACCGCTCGGCGATGCTGCGGTCGTAGTTTTCTGTCGCGTCCAGGCGCTCTGTCTCAAGGGTTTCGAAGGTCGACGCCAAGGTGTCGATCGCCTCCCTCCTCGACTTCAGTTCCGCAAGCCGCTTCTTGAACAGAGCAAGCTCGGTTCCGTGTGCCTGCTTGCGATAGAGCCTGTCCGCCTCGGCCTCGAGCAGGCTCAATGTATCGCTTGCATGCCCGAGGCCGGCGCTGGCCGTGAACAGCAGCTTGCCGAGGTCACCGCGCGATTCCAGGATTGATTTTCCACCTGCTTCCAGCGTTTCGTCGTCCAACGAGAACATGGTCTCGTAGGCGTCGCGCGACAGGCCGGCGAGATGGGATGATATCGCCATTTCGCTGACTGGTTGGCCAGTCGCGTTCAGCAACGAGTTGGTGCGCTGTTTGGTGCGTGTGAAAATCTGCTCCGCGCCGCCAAGTTCGAGCACCCCGCCGATGCGCATTGCGCTGTACTCGTGCACGAAATTGTAGCGGCTGCGCTCCTCGATGCCGAACAGCAGATCTCGAGATAGCCGGAAAGCACCGTCGACTTGCCGGCCTCATTCAGGCCGAAGACGACATGCAGGTCGGGACCGGATTCCGGTTTCGGCCCGAAGTCGATCGTCCTGTCGGTGAACTTGCCATAACGGATGAGATCAAGTCGCCGCAGCCTCATTGTGACCCACCGGCCTTGAGGCGGGCGGTAACAAGGTCGGCGCCGCTGGCAACCACCCTCTCCAGGAACAACTCCTGCTCAGTCTCGTCCTTGCCGGCGAAATCGCGCCCGTCAGGCGGAAAATCCGCGATCATCTTTTGGACCAACGCCCTCGCCTCGGCACGGAAGGCTTCCGAGCCGGCATCGGCGCGCATGGACTCTGCGAGCTCGAAAATCGGATCGGCGACGCCCTCGGATGTTTCGGCTGCGGGTGGCGAGACGTTAAGTTCGAGCTTCTCCACCCAGGTTTCGCCTACCTGGTCCGCGACCTGCTCAGCTTCCGCGAGCAGCAGATCCCGGTCGCGGATCAGTGCCCACGATAGAGGTGACGCCCCGGTCAGGCCGAGGCGAACCACAGCATGACGGGATCTAACGGAGGCGCGCACATCTTCGAGCGCGGATCGGACACGCTCGACGATCTCGGACCATTCCACCGTTTCGGTCACGTCGACGTTCACCCGCTCGAATTGCGCGATACTGGTGAGCCTTTCCTCGATCTCGATGGTGCGGTCGTCTTGTATCGTCACCAGGGTGACGGATTTCTCGCCGGCCTCGTTGATGTCCCTGCCCTGTGGAATTCCTGGCATCACCACGGTGCTTGCCCCGGGATGGACTTGGCGGACATGGATGTGCCCAAGCGCCCAGTAGTCGAAACCGTGGCCGTGCAGGTCAGCGACATTGCAGGGGGCATAGACGTCGTGGCCCGGCGATCCGGCCAGGCTGGTATGCATGATACCGACATTGACCGCGCCCTCGCGCGGCGCTGAGTACTTCGGGAGTAGACTGTCCGGCGCCTTGGGGCTGGCAAAGCTCAAGCCGTGGAACATGACGTCAAGCCCGCCGGCTGTCTGCAGCACGGTCTGGGGACGGCCGCCGAAGATCGTGACCGTGTCAGGGAACACCAGCTGTTTCGATATCCGCGACAGGGCGTCATGATTGCCACGGATCTTGAAAACCCTGATGCCGGCCTGATGAAGCCGTGTCATCTGTGACGCCAGGAAGCGGGCCGTTTTCATCGAAGTCTGATCGCCATCATAGAGATCGCCGCCAATGACCAGGGCATCGACACGTTCCGTGAGGCAGAGGTCAGCGATCGAGACAAACGCCTGACGGCTGGCGTCTCCGACGAGTTCGGCAAGGTCGGGGTTTCGCATCGCCAGCGAACGCAGCGGCGAGTCGAGGTGGATGTCGGCGGTGTCGACGACTCGAAATGGCATTGGAAATCTCCGGTTTGAACATACCGGTGTTCGACCGCGGCTCGACAGGGAAAATCTTAAGAAAATCCGGCGGCCGATACCGCCGCCCCCCTTCCGCATGAGTTCGCCGACATCTTCCGAGCTAGAAGTCTGTTCGCTTATTCGAGGACCGAGCGCGACGCTGCGGGACAGACCCTCCACAGATAAAAGCGCTGGGAAATGGTGGGGCAATGTATTGACGATACCCCCAACATTGCAGTGATACGTGATGAGCTTAAATCCCTCTGCAATGTTTAGGATGCTGACTTAACAACTCTTCCATTTGATGTCGCACGGTGTGCGTTGCTCAATTCGGCCGAACGAGGCAGTGTGTGGATTCGGGGCCTCGTCTCGGCTATGCACACACGATGGACGACAGATCCTTGTTTATGAAATCCAGCATCGACCACCTCCCGCCACCAAAGCAGCGCGAGCTGAGAAAGACGGTTGAGCTGCTCCTCGAGGAGTTTGAGGATGCCCTCAAGGGAGGGATGACCGACTTCAAAAAGCGCGGGCGCATTCTCAAGATCATACTTTTCGGGTCCTATGCACGTGGTGGCTGGGTCGACGAGCCGCATACCAGGAAGGGCTACCGTTCGGATTTCGACCTGCTTGTGGTGGTGAACAATCGCAAACTGACCGATTTTGCCGGCTATTGGCAGACGGCAGCAGACCGGTTGATGCGCGAAATCAGCACGCCAGTCAGCTTCATTGTACATTCCCGCCGGGAGGTGAACACTGCCCTCAGGGAGGGTCAGTACTTCTTTGTCGACATCCGTCGCGAGGGAATTGTCCTCTACGAGCTCGACGAAGAATCGCTGGCGCATCCGGCACCTACGAAGCCGGCCGATGCATTCCAATTAGCAGCCGAACACCTCGAAGACAGGCTGCCGCACGCCCGAGTATTTGCAAAGACAGCTGGATTTCTTCTCAGCGAATCCAATTTCAAGGAAGCGGCCTTTCTCCTTCACCAATCAATCGAGCAGGCCTACGCGGTGTTGTTGTTGGTTCTAACAAATTACAGCCCTGCCTCTCACAACGTCAAATTCCTTCGCAGCCTCGCTGAAGATCAAGCACAGGAACTTGCCGAAGTTTGGCCCCGCGACCAGCAGCGTTTCGTAGCTTGGTTCAACGTCATCAACGAGGCTTATGTGAAAGCGCGCTATTCGAGGCACTTCGAGATCACTCGCGAAGCGCTCCAGTGGCTTGCCAAGCGGGTCTCCGAGTTGATCGATCGTATCGAAATGATCTGCCGATCACGGCTTGAAAAATTGAGGAGCGAGGCAAATACGGCTGATCAGCAAGCGGGCTAACTTCGCGATTGCACCAATTCCGGTGTGATGTTCGGAATTATCTGTCGTCGTCCGAATTTAAGTGGGGCTGCCCACGTCGTGTGCGAAGTCGTTTCGGCACTCGTATAGAACCTTGAGCACATCGCTGCCGCACGACATGCCGCGAAGCGTGGTCTCTATCCGGGGAAGACGAATGCTGCCGAAGCCGCTGGTACCCGCAGCGCAATTCTGGAGGAGATGGCACAGCGCGCGAAGGGAGGTGTTTTGCCCGTAGGTGGCGATTGCCACGTAGGCGTCGGCTCCTTCAACGTTGTGTTCGGCGTCAATCCTCAAGCAGTCCTCCCGCGTCGGCTGCCCGATCTCGAAACGCATGCCGATACGGCTTTCGATCTGATCCATAGCATGGGTATCACGCCTCGTGCCCGCTAACCGATGAGTGTTGCCGGCGAGCAGTAAAGCGAAGCCGCATCGCTCCTGAAGATGCAGCAGCTCCCGCAAAACAGTGGGTGTGAAGTTCTGATATTCGTCCACCAGCAACGGGCGCGTCGGGCCGTATCGGGCGCCCAAAAAATTCATGCAATCCTTCGCAAGATCGTATGTGTGCTTGCTGTCCCTTTGGACGCCGTAGGCGTCGTGCAGCATCAGGAACATCGGCCTGATAGCCTTGGTATGCTGCGCAACCTCACAATAGGCAGCTCCGCTTTGGGCGGCTATCCAGTTGAGCGCTACAGTCTTTCCGAGTCCTCGGGTGTCTGGTCGGGCTTGCCGGTTTCCGGGTCTCGCGCGTGCAAATGCAGGATCGCGGCACCGGCCTCGGCCGCGGCGATCGCCTCCGACGCGATCTGGTCCGGTGTGATCGGCAGGTAGGGCGACATGGTCGGGGTGTGGATCGCCCCGGTCACCGCACAGGTGATGATGACCTGGTCGCCGTCGCGCCGGGCTTGCGGCTGGTTTCTTTCATTGTCCGAACTCCTGATCCGATTTTTTCTTGTGTGCCGCCAGCGCCATCAGCCGGCGATCCCGCCAGACCTGCCGGTCACCCAGTTTTTTCCTTGGCAGGCGCTTGCTGCGCTCGGCCTCGACGGTTGCCATGACCTCGCCCGCCCAGTCGACCCGGCGCAGCATCTGCGGGAAGATGTTGGAGTAGATGCCCTGGTAGCGATCGACATAATCGCGCACGCCGCCGGGCGCATTGAGGTCGATGGTCTCGAACGGCCCCATGAATGACCAGCGCAAAGCCAACCCGTCGCGGATGCCGATGTCGACATCCTCGACGCTGGCATAGCCGTCGACGAGCCGGAAGGCTTCCTCAAGCAAGGCGCCCTGCAACCGGTTCATGATGAAACCGTCGAGCTCGCGCTTCATCACCAGCGGCGCATGACCGGCATCGATAAGGAAGGCGCGGGTTCTTTCCAGCGTCTCAGCGGACGTCCATGGCGCTGGCACCACCTCGGCCGCCGGAATGAGGTAGGGCGGATTGATCGGATGCACGACCAGGCAGCGGTGCCGCCCCTGCAGATGGTCGGTGAACTTCGACGGCAACAGCGCCGAGGTGGAACTGGCGATCACCGTTTGCGGGCCGGCCAGACTGTCGATCAGGGAGAACACTTCCCGCTTCACATCGAGGTTTTCAGGCGTGTTCTCCTGGACATGGATTGCTCCAGCCAGCGCCTCCTCCAGTTCGACCGCGATGGCGATGCGGCCAAGCACGGTGTCGACGGACTGCCCACGCAGCAGGTCGTTCGAAGAAAGATCGCCAAGCACGCCTTCTATGTAGTCGCGCGCGCCGCCCGTCGCGGCGGGCGACTGGTCCCACATCCGCACGTCATGGCCGGCGCGAGCGAAGCTGATCGCCCAGGCCCGCCCAATGAAACCGCTGCCGACAATCGCAACCTTTGCCATGGATCGGCCCTCCTCAGAGCGTTTCGACGTTGCCGTCGACGCCGAGCGACTGCCCGGAAATGTTGATGCCGGCGTCCGACAGCAGGAAGGCGACCATCGACGCGACATCATAAGGGCTGGTCATGCGACGCAGCGAAATGTTTTGGAGATAACGATCGGTCATCTCCTCGTGGCTGATACCGACCTGCTTGGCGCGCGCCGAGATAACACCTTCGATGCGGGGTCCCTCGATGATGCCGGGCAGGATGGCGTTGACCCTGATGCCGTGCAGCCCAAGCTCCTTGGCGAGGCTTTGCGTGAAACCGATGACACCGCACTTGGCCGCCGAATAGGGCGTGCGGAACGCATAGCCGTGGCGGCCAGCCGCCGACGACATCGACACGATCGAGCCCCCGCCCGCCGCCTTGATCAGCGGCACGGCGCGCCGGGCGCACAGGAACTGGCCGGTCAGGCAGATGTCGATGCAGCGCCGCCAGTCGTCCGGATCGATCTCGTCGACACCGCCTGTCGGCCCGGCAATGCCGGCATTGTTGATCAGCGCATCGAGCCCGCCGAGTTCTTTCTCGACCGCCTCGAACAGCCGGTCGACGTTATCGTCGCGCGAGACGTCGGCCTTCACTGCCGCGATCAGGTCGATCTTGTCGGGCGCAGCGGCGAGCGCTTCGTCGGAAACGTCGCAGACAACGACGCGGGCGCCGAGCCGCGACAGCGTGTCGGCTATGGCAAAACCGATGCCCCCCGCACCCGCTGTCACCAGAACGCGCTGGCCTTTCAGCCCAGCCAGAAATTCGTTTGCGGAGTATGGCGCGCTCGAACTCATGATCGTCCCTCTGACAAGCTCGGCCGGAAATGATACACCCGGCGAAAAGTGACGACCGTCAGCACTTGGGCGGACGAGTTGCTTGAGCGTAAACCGGAACGGCAGGTCACAGTCGCTCTCGCCAACAAGGTAGGACGGATCGATAGCGCGTGAGGAAAGCTACCGCGCGCCGCACCCTTGAGGATGACCGACAGTCGCACGAAAAGACGTCCCCTTTCGGCAGGAGAGAACGACATCAGTGATGGAGATCCGGGCAACCCGAGGATCGGGAGAAGTGATTCAAAGCCCATCGCAGTGCAACAGCTTGATGAGGGCCGATCAACCGTCACTATCACGGGATCGTTCACACATCTTCCAGGAGAAATCCCATCTTCGGGCAAAGTATGTCGCTTCGCTCCAGCGGTTCCTTTGATTAGGACGACAAAGATGAGCACGATGCCCGGCATCATACATCTAGCCGTCCAACGGGGGCGCGAGGTGGGGCGGCAGGATCTGTACTGCGGGATCGCGCGCCAACCTTGCTGCATGTTCCTCCTTAGCTGAAGCTAGCAGATCGGGGTGGCTAAAGAGGTCCGCCGCCGTCGCCGCCAGCGCTTTGGCAACATGGATCATGCCCTTGTGTGCATGTGGCGATTTGCCCTGCGCCGTTACTTGCCATGTGTGCAAAGGCGTGCCGATGGCATAGGTCGCGCCATATGCCTGCACGGTCGGTACGGCCCAGCTCACATCGCCGACATCAGTCGATCCAAGCATCTGCTTGCCACCGGAAGCGGCGCCGACGATACCGTCGCTGAGAGCGCTGTCACTCTCCTGAAGCCGGAACATCGCATAGGCTGATTGGATGTGCTCCCTTGTCAGCGTGGCCTGGATCTGCCCCGCGAACGCTTGGTCAGCCGCATCGAATTCCGGCGGCCCCAGCATCTCGAAATTCTGCGCCATCGCTCCCTCCATAACGCGATTGCCAAGCAGGCTGTTCATCGCACAGACAAAGCGCGACTCCACTTGTGTCTCGCTCATCAGCGCTGCACCCTCCGCGATGCGCTTGACCCGCTCGACTAGCATCAACACCTCGGAGGCTCGCGGCGACCGAACCATGTAGCGCACAATTGCGGCCGCCTGCACGATGTTCGGCGCCGGACCGCCCGCATTGAGATAGGCGTAATGAACCCGGCAATCGGAGGGGATGTGTTCGCGCAGATAGTTGACGCCGACGCTCATCAGCTCAACGGCGTCGAGCGCGCTGCGGCCGAGATGCGGCGAGCCCGCAGCATGGGCGGACCGTCCAGTGTAAGAAAAATCAAGGATCGCGTAAGCGAGCGAGGCCGGCTCCATTACGCCCGCGAACGAGAAGGGGTGCCAGGAAAGCGCCGCGTCGACGTCAGCGAAAACCCCGTCGCGAACCATAAACGCCTTGCCCGATCCGCCCTCCTCGGCCGGGCAGCCATAATAGCGTACACGCCCGGGCAGGCTGTTCGCGGCCAGCCAATCCTTCGTCGCCGTAGCGGCGAGCAGTGCGCCGGCCCCGAGCAGATTGTGTCCGCAGCCATGTCCCGGTCCATTGCCGGAAAGACGCCGGTGTTCCGCTACGCCGGCTTCCTGGCTTAACTCCGGCAATGCATCGAACTCGCCGAGGAAGGCGATGACCGGGCCGCCTTCGCCTGCCTCGCCCATGATGGCCGTCGGCATGCCGGCAAGGCCGGTAGCAACTCGGAAGCCCTGATCGTTAAGCGCCTTCAGATGCTCGGCCGACGACCGATGTTCCTGATAGTTCAGTTCGGGCGTTTCCCAAACCCTGTCGCTCAGTTCGATGAAGCGCCCGGCCTGACCGTCGACATGCATCCATATTCCATGGCCGTTGCTCATTATCGCTCCGGAACTCCCTCAGACTGCGACAGTCTTGTGCTCGATGTAGTGATTGATGGCTTCCGGGCCGAACTCGCGTCCCACGCCGCTTCGCTTGAAGCCGCCAAAGGGGGAGAGCAGGTCCGAGGCCGCGTTGTTGATCGTCAGCCCGCCGCTGCGGATGCGGCGGGCGATCGCCAGACCCTGGTCAGTATCGTTCGTCCAAACCGAACCGGAGAGACCGTACTCCGACTCGTTGGCGAGCCGCACTGCCTCATCCACCCCGTCATAGGGGATGACGCAGACGACTGGGCCGAAGATCTCCTCCTGGGCGATGCGTGAGTTGTTGTCGACATTGGCAAAAACCGTCGGCTTCACGAAGGCGCCGTGATTGATGCCTTCCGGCATTCCAAGGCCGCCCGTCGCAAGTTCCGCGCCGCTTTCCAGCCCAGACTGGATGTAGTCACTGACCCGCTGGCGCTGGCGCTCGGCAGCAACCGGACCGAGGAAAGTTTGCGGGTCGGCCGGATTCCCGATCTTCATACCCGTAACATTGTCCACCAGCGCCGAGGTGAAGGCATCGTGGCGCCGGCGCGATATGAGTATCCGAGTCTGCGCAACGCAGACCTGGCCGTTGTTCGGAAACGAGCGGTAACGCAGCGCCTCGACCGTTTCGCCGATATCCGCGTCGTCTAAGACGAGCGCCGCGGACTTGCCACCCAGTTCTAGGCTGACTCGCTTCAGCTGCGCACCGGCGAGGCTGGCGATGCGGCTTCCGGCGGCGGTCGACCCGGTAAAGCCGATCTTGTCCACTCCCGGATGCGTGACGAGATACTCGCTCACTTCCCGGTGCGCTACCAGGATGCTCAGCACGCCGTCCGGCAGTCCGGCTTCGCTGAAAAGTTCGCCCAGATATTGGCCGTCAATCGCCGTCTCCGGCGCCAATTTCAGAATCACCGTGCATCCGGCAAGCAGAGCCGGAAAGAGTTTCGCTAGCGCGACCTGATGCGGTGCATTCCAGGGGATGATGGCGGCAACCACGCCGACTGGTTCGCGGATCCAGATGGACGTCCCTTTCGGGAAGCCCTCGCGCTTCACTTCCCAGGGATAGTGTTCGGCCGCGGTCAGATAAGCCTGGCCCTGATCACGGATCAGGGCCTGGATCGCCGCGGCGAACCACGCGGGAGCGCCCATTTCTGCCGTGACCAGTCGGGCAAATTCCGTGGACCGCGCCTCGTAGAGGTCGGTGAATTTACGGATGACCGCGATGCGCTCGGCTACCGGCATGCGCGGCCACGGCCCTTCGTCGAACGCTTTGCGCGCCACGTCGACGGCAAGGTCGATGTCCGCCTGTGCGGCGAGCGGAGCCGTGCCGACCAGGCTGCCGTCGTAGGGCGAACGAACTTCGATGGACTCCGGGCCGAGCGGGTCGACGCGCCTGCCGCCGATGAAATTGTGCTTGAAATTCCTGGTCATTGCCCGTCTGGCTCCTGTTCCGGCTTGCCTGGGATCAGGGATGGATGAGATCCGCCGCCCGCTCGCCGATCATGATTGCAGTCGCGTTGGTGTTGCCCGCGATGTGGCGCGGAAAGATCGAGGCATCCGCCACCCACAGCCTCTCGGTGCCGCGCACGCGCAGTTCCGGCGTCACCACCGCCTTATCGTCGATCCCCATCCGGCAGGTCCCGACCGGGTGAAGGAAGGGGACCGTTGCCTTGCGCACATACTGCTCCTCCGCATCGCGGCCGGCCCCCTCGGGCGGCACGTCGATCAGCTCGCGCACGTGGTTTCCGAATGGCGGCGTCGAAGCAAGGCGGCGAATCCAGGCCAGTCCGCGTAGAACGCAGTCCAGGTCGTCTGGGTGGTCGAGGAGCCGCGGATAAATCGCGAGCGGCGTGCGCGGATCGCTGCTGCGTAGTTCCAGACGGCCAGTACTCTTGGGGTAATTCACGTTCGCCAGAATGGTGACGAGATTGCGCGTGGGGACGCGCAGGCGTCCGCTTTCGCTGAAATAGCCGAACGGGAAGAGGTGGAACTGGAGGTCGGGCACCTCCTGCTCGGGTGTGGATTTGAGGAAGGCGAGCACCTGCGCGGTCGGCACGCTCAGCACGCCACTGCGCGACAGCGCCCACTGCCCGGCGGCGCGCAGCCGGCCCAGGGCCGACGCATAGGCATTGCCCGTCTTGACGTCCATTTCGGCGCGGACATAGAGGCCCGGATGCTCCATCAGGTTGCGCCCGACGTCGGGGCTGGCGACGCGCACTTCGATGCCATGGCGACTCAGTTCGGCCGGATCGCCGATGCCCGAAAGCATTAGGAGCTGTGGCGAGTTGATGGAGCCTGCAGACAGGACCACACCGCGGCGTGCTGTTGCCCGGATTGTCTTGTCCCCGCGCATGATGTCCACGCCCGAGGCCCGCTTACCCTCCATGACGATACGCTCCACCAGCGCGTCGTCCATGAAGGTCAACTTATTGTCCTTGAGACGTGGGAGGACGAAGGCGTCGAACGCCGAATGACGCAAGCCCCCTGTCGTGGACCCTTGATTCCAGGCGACCCCTTCATGCGAGCTCCCGTTCAGGTCCGGGTTGCGGGGCACGCCGGCATTGACGAAGCTGTCAATGAATTTCTGCGATAGTGGGTGTTTCCAGCGCAGCGATGAAACCCGGAGCGGACCCATCCCGCCGCGGTGAGAATTGTCCCTGTCGTCGTCCGCCGTCTCCATCTTGCGGAAATAGGGAAGCACGGAGGCCCAGCCCCATCCCTTGTTTCCCAGCGCCTCCCAAGCGTCGTAGTCGCCGGCCGCGCCACGAATGAAGATCATCCCGTTGATGGCCGACGAACCACCCGGAACCCGCCCGCGCGGCCAGGCTTCCTGCAGTCCGTTACGGCTCGGATCAGGCTCGGTGACGTAGTTCCAGTCGTACCGGTTGTTACCGATCGTATACATGAGCGCGGCCGGTACGCGCGTCAGGTGGAGCTTCTCGCGCTTGCCCGCTTCGAGGAGAAGGACGCTCGCACCCTTTTCGACAAGCCTGGCGGTGAGCGGTGAACCCGCACTGCCCGAACCTACGACGATATAGTCGAATTCCATGATACGCTTGCCTCATCGGGATTGCGGGGCACCGCGCCGGGGTCAGGGGCGCCCAGGACGGTCAGGGACTGCGCCGCTGTTACGGGCCGCTCAGATCGACCGCCGGCATCAGCCTTGGCGCCGACAAGCCGGCCTCGACGAGATGGCACGCGGCGTAATCCACGTCGCTTCGTTTCAGCAGCGCCGGATCCTCCGTGACGCAGCGGTCAAAAGCGAACGGGCAGCGTGTGCGGAAGGTGCAGCCGGAAGGAATGTCGATGGGGTCCGGCGGCTCGCCTTCAAGGAGATAGGTCGCCGTGTCGTAGGGCTTGTGCTCGATCGCCGGAACCGCACTGAGCAGGGCTCGCGTGTAGGGATGGCCGGGATCGAAGAACGTCGCCTCGTTGCCGGCGAGTTCGGCGATGCGACCGAGATACATCACGGCCACGCGATTGCAGACGCGGCGCACCATGCTCAGATCGTGCGAGATATAGATGTAGGTCATGCCGTGGCGGGCCTGCAGACGCTCGAAAAGATCGAGCAGCTTGCCCTGTTCCACTTGGTCGAGTGCCGACAGCGTCTCGTCGAGGATCAGGAGTTCCGGGTCCAGCACCATGGCGCGGGCGATGTTGACGCGTTGCCGCTGGCCCGCACTGAGCCCTACCGGCAGTTTGTCCGTCAGCTCGGGGCGCAACCCCACCTCGTTCATCGTGTAGGCGACCTTCTCGCCGATCTCCTTGGCGCTCATTCCGCCATGGATGCGCAGCGGTTCGGCGATCGTCCGGCCAATGGCCAAATGTGGCGGGATGGCGTTGTAGGGATCCTGCAGCAGCAGCTGGAACCGACGGCGCAGATCAAGCAGCTTCTTTCGGCCGAGATGCGCGATGTCCTGGCCCTTGAACAGGATCTGGCCGCGATTGGGTGCTTCGAGGCGGCTGAGTAGACGCGAAAGCGTCGACTTCCCGCAACCGGATTCGCCTACGATGCCAAGATTATCGCCTTTGTAGACGTCGAACGAGACGCCCCGGACGGCCTGGACAACCCGGTACGCAAACAGCCTCTCACGGTCCTTGGTTGCGTAGGAACGGTAGACGTCGCGGACCGAAAGGATGATTTCGCGTGTGTCGTCCTTGGCCAAGCCCGGCGCGGCGGTGACCTGCTCGGCGCCCCAGATGCGCGGCACGCTCTTGATGAGGTTGCGCGTGTAGTTGTGCTGGGGTTCGTCGATCAGTTTACGGGTCTGCTGGCACTCGACCACGCGGCCATCGGCGAGCACGAGGACGTTGTCTGCGATCTCGTTAACCACACCGAGCGCCGAGGAGACGAAGATGACCGCCGTGCGAAAATCGCGCTGGAGATCCCTCAGTAGGCGAAGAATCTGGGCGGCGACCGTCACGTCGAGCGGCTGCGTGATGTTGTCAGCGACGAGCAGGTCAGGGTTGGTGACCAGGGCATCGACAATCAGCACGCGCTGCATCATCCCGCCGCTGAACTGGAAAGGAAATTCGTGAAAGCGCTGCGCCGGGGAAGGAATGCGGACCGCGTCGAGGACACGAAGCACGCGCGCCTTGGCTTCCGCAGTCGAAATGCCCGGCTCGACGGCGCGCAGCTTCTCGATGATCTGCTGTCCGACCGGGATGGTCGGATCGAGTGCGCTGCCAGGGTCGGAGCCTATATAGGCCACCTTGCGCCCTCGCAATCTCTGCATCTCGGCGGGCGCGAGATCGAACAGGTTGCGGCCATGGTAGGCAATCGTCCCGCCGGTCACGACCAGCGGCGGGCTTATCCAGTTGACGAGTGCGCGCGACAGGACGGTCTTACCCGAGCCGCTTTCACCGATGATGCCGAGGACCTCGTCCTGGGAAACCGAGAGATTGACGTCCTGAAGAACAGCGCGCCTTGCGCCGCCTGGCAACGCTAGATCGACCGACAGGCCCGAAATCTCGAGAATGCTTACACTCTCCCCGCTCATAGGACACCTTGGAGTAGCTTGTTGCGGGAGCGCTCAAGGGCACCGCCCATGAGGTTGATGCTGCACAGCGATATCGCCAGCAGCAGGCCGGGAATGGTGGTGATCCACCACGCATTCAGGAGATACTTGGTGCCGTCGGCGATGATCGTCCCGAATGTAGGCGTGGGCGGCTGGATGCCGATGCCGATGAACCCGAGGATGGCTTCGAAGATCATCATGCGCGCGACGTCGAGCACGGCGACGAATGCGATCGGGGGCAGGATGTTCGGCGCGATATGCACCAGCAGTATCCGGACGTCCGATGCGCCGAGGATCTTGGCGGCGCGCACATATTCCTTGCGCCGCTCGGACATGGTGACGCTACGCGCCACGCGTGCGTAGCCTGGCCAGCCCGCGAGGATGAAGACGAGGATGACCGTCAGCGGCGTCGGCCGCGTCACGCCGAGGATGGTGATGGCGAGGATGATCACCGGGATCGACATCTGCGCATCCGTGATGCGCATCAGGATCAGGTTGGTCCAGCCGCCGACATAGCCGGCCACCATCCCGACCGCCGAACCTAGAACGAACATGCCGATGACGCTCGTAATGCCGATCATCAGGGCGTTCCGCAGGCCGATCAGCGATCGGGCTAGAAGATCGCGGCCCAACTGGTCGGTCCCTATGAAATGAGGCCAGACCGAACCTTCGGCAGGCCAGGGCGGCGAGAACTTGAGGCCGACGTTGAATTTCGTCGCGGAAAGGCCGAGCAGCCCCGGCGCGGCGACCGAGAGCAGGATCACGGCGATGAAAATGACCGCCCCGACCCGGAACTCCGGCGTCTTGAATGCTTGAAGGAAGATATTAGCGCCGAGGCTTCGGGCTTTTGGGGGAACGCTGACTTCCGCGTCGACGATGGTGTGTTCGGACATCAGTACTGGAGCCTTCTGTCGATCGTGGTCGATGCGAAATCGACGAGGATGTTCACACCGACGAGCCCGGCGCAGGCGAAGATCGCGATCGCCTGGATGATCGGGAAATCGCGCTGGAACACCGCATTGATCATGAGCAGGCCGATCCCCGGATAGTTGAAGAGGTATTCGACGACGAACAGCGAGCCGAGGATCAGGCCGACCGCCTGGATGCCCAACACGTTCAGAAGGGGTATCCCGGAGTTACGCAGAACATGCGCCGAGATCATGCGCCGTCGGGTCAGCCCGCGGATTTGGCCAACATAGACATAGGGCTCGAGGAGGTTGGAGGAGACCGAAACCGAGAGCGACCGGACGATGATCGGAATCAGTTCCACCGCCAGGACCAAGGCCGGCAGGATCGCATAGGTCCAGTTCTCGTAGCCGATTGCAGGTAGCCAGCCAGTCCTGGCCGACAACAAATAAATGAACACCAGTCCGAGCCATACATTGGGCAGCGAGACGAGGACCGAACTCAGGTAAAGCGCGAATCGGTCGGGCGCCCTGCCCGCGTTAAGGCCGGCCCAGATGCCGAGCGGAACCGCGATCGACAGTGAGATCAGGAAGGCCAGGCCGGCCAGCAGCAGGCTGTAGGGCAATGTCGCGCCGATCAGATCAATGACCGGCGCCCGGTTGCTGGCATCGAAGGTCGATTCGCCGCGCGAACCTCCAGTGCTGCCGCCCTGGGCGCTGCGCACGAAGGATCGGCCGAAATCGCCGCGGACGATCTGGGTCATATACCGCCCGAACTGGACGATTATCGGATCCCGGAGGCCGAGCTCCTTGGCCGTCTGCTCCGCCACGGACTGCGAAACCATCGGGCCGAGCATCAGCCGCACGGGGTCGCCGGGCACCACGCGCAGCAGGGTGAAGATCAACAGGGCGATGCCCGCCACAATGATCACGCCTTGGGCAAGACGGCGAACGAAGAAGTCTATTGCAAAAAGCATAACGGCAGGCTCACGAAGGAGCAGCGCCGCCGGATGGCGACGCTGCTGGGCCAAAGGTTAGACGAGATCCGCCTTCGACAGGTCGATAGGTCCGTAGGGCAGGTAGACCGCGCCTTCAAGGTTCTTGGCGGCGCCGTGGAAGGTGAGCGCAGAGAACAGTGAGAAGCTTGGGACTTTCTTGGCCATCGTCGGGAAGGTTTCCTCGGTGAGGATCTTCAGCCGCTGTTCCGGATTGGGCGCGTTGCGCTCCTTGTCCAGGACCGCGTCGATCTCGGGATCATTGATGCCCGAAATCAGCGCCGCGCTGGAGTGCCAGTTGGGCCGCAGGACGAGGTCCGGCTCAGGCGACGGCGTCATCCAGCCGACGTCGCACATATGGCCCTGGCCCTGACCGTCGGCGCGGCGATAGATCGCCACTTCCCAGGCCGCTGGCTCGAGCACCGTCAACTGCACGTTGAAGCCCTGCTCCTGGAGCATCGCGGCGATCAGTTCGCCATACTCCTTGGTCTTGGGATAGAAGCCGATCGAAGTGATATATTCGAGCTGCGGCAGCCCCGCCCCGTTCGGGAAGCCGGCTTCGGCCAGCAGACGCTGCGCTTCCTCGGGATTGTAGTCTGGATATCCCTTGATGTCGGTGAAGCCGAACTTCATCGGGGAGACGTAACAGCTTGACTCGAGCGCCGCTTCGCCCATCAGTTCGAGGATCTGCTTGCGATCGATCGAATGGCATGCCGCCAGGCGGATGCGCGGATCGTCGAAGGGCGCCTTGTTGCAGCGAAAATGCAGATATTTGTTCTCGGTCGTGAGACCCTTGCGAGTGGTGACCTTCGGATTTCCGGCGAGCGATGCGTACTGTTCCGGCTCGAGACGTTCGGCGATGTGGTACTGGCCGTTCAAGAGGCCGAGAACCCGCGTGTTGGCATCCGGAACATAGGCATAGACGACCTCATCGATCTTCGGACGCCCGCCGAAGAAGTCGTCATAGGCGTGAAGAATATTTTTGTCGCCGTTGGTCTCGACATACTTGAAGGCGTTCGTGCCGTTCGGACGCTTTTGGAGAATCTTCGGATCAGCAACATCCTTCGCCGAGAGGATCGGGATCACGCTTGAAATAAACCACCAAGCCGATGCCGGATAGCCGTGCTTCTCGGTGTGCAGTCGCACCGTAAGGCGATCGACAATTTCGACATCGACCTTTCCGGGGCAAAAGGAAGCCGCCGGGCGGGCCGGGTCGCAGGAGTATTCGAGCGTCGCCTTTACGTCCTCGGCGCTGAATTCCTTGCCGTCGTGAAATTTCACGCCGTCGCGCAGCTTGAACTCGAACGTGTTGGTGTCGATCAGCTTCCAGCTTTCCGCCAGCGCGGGTTCGAGCAGGTCCGCCTCGCCGTCCCGCATCGGGGCACGCGTCAACGCATTGAAGACGAACTTTTCGAAATTGCCCTGACCAAGGGTCGTGTGGGAAGTCGGATCCCAATTACCCGTGACGGGCCCCATCGACGCGAGCACGAGTGACTTCTTGCCCTGCGCATTGGCCGGCACCGCGAGCTTGCCGAGCACGCCGGCCACGCCAAGCGCGCCCGCGCCAACCATAATGTCTCTACGCGTAATCATTGATCCTGTTCCCCTTTTTGTATCGGCGGTTGTTTTGCCGATGTGCGGTTTAGTTTTCTAGGACCCGCTCGGCGCCGGCCCGTTGAACTCCATCCTTCGACCTGCAGCATGGCACTTATTCGCCATTGCCAGACGAGCCTTCCAAATCCTGACTGGACGCCAGATCCATCCTCAAACCGATCCAATTTCTCAAAACACACAAATCGGTCAAAAACACCAATATCGACACATTTGCCTGTGGTCAAGCGCGGCTTGGCCTACTCTCGGCGAGTGCCCAGTCCCGAACAGGTCTAAATCTCAAGGCTGTTAGACCCTAGGACTGTTGAGCGACTAAGACGGATTTGACTGGTTTGAGCATGTCGACTAGCTTGGCGCCGGGATTTTCGGTCTTCCGGCATCTCGCAGTGTTCGACGTGCTCGGGGATATGTTAAGTCCGGAAAGACCCAAATGGTCACAGGCAGATTCGGTCCATGAGATTTTCTGAGTTTCGCCAGGAAAAAATCCTGGAAATACTGCGCGCGAATGAGCGCGCGAGTGTCAATCTGCTCGCCGATCGCCTCGAAGTCAGTCCGGAATCCATCCGGCGCGATCTGCGTCTACTCGAAACAAATGGCTTGGCTCGGCGCGTCTACGGCGGTGCGGTACTGACGCCAAAAGAGGGGGACAAGCCGTTTGGCGAGCGCAGCCGGGTCAATGCGCCGGAAAAAAACTTGATCGCCGAAAGGGCTGCCAGCCTTATCCAGAACGGTATGAAGATCTTCGTCAGTTCGGGAACCACTACGCTGGCCTGCGTGAAGCACCTTGACAAGCATGCAGACCTGACGATCTTCACGAACTCCATCGCCATTGCGGCGCATTTTTTCTCCCACGGCTGGGGCACCAGTGTCCGCGTGCTCGGCGGTCCGATGGTGCCGGAATATCAGGCCACATTCGGGCATTCTACCATTACCGCGCTGAAAGGGCACAGGTTCGACCTGGCTTTGATGGGTGCCAGCGCCGTCCATGTCGATCACGGCTTCATGGGCTTTGGTGAGGACGAGGTTGCACTGCACGATGAGGCGAGGCGTCAGGCCGGCACCACCGTCATGGTAGCCGATCGATCGAAGTTCGGACGCTTCGGCTCGGTTCGTGCATTCGGCCTTGCCGACGCCCAACATGTCATCACCACTAAGGGTGTCGGCGAAGAATTCGTCCAGCGCTTCGCCGAACTGGGCGTCGACCTCATCCGCGTTTAAGTGCATCTCGGCGCCGATAGGCACGTCGGCACTTTACTCACGCCCGCATAGATATAGCATTGCGTTTCCTGCTGGCGCGCCTGTCCCCCGCTCCCTTTCGTGGACGGGCCGTCGCTGGTCGGTTGTGCTTGCTTGGATTACAAGGGTTCCGCTGGCTTCATGGAAATTGGTCTGTCGCGAAAGGGTATGGATCGCCGCATCGGCCCGATGGACATTCATCGTCTCCCGTCCGCAACAAAAGAAGTCCGTTCCCTTTTTGCGGATGACCTCACGGCGCCGGCCGACCTCTGTCTTGTGACGCCCGACGAGCCCGCCTGCTCTGGTGCCGGACCGCAGCTGTGCAGATCGGCACAGGAGATGGAGCCGGGCATTCTCGTCCCGTCGCATCGTGGCGTGGACAGCACCCGCCTGCTTCTGTCGGTCGATGGCCAGCATCCGTCGCTCCTGCTCAAAACCATTCAGCCCGACCAGCGCCGCTTCATCGATGCGGCCGCATCCTTCGATGCGCAGCGCAAAGCGGCCGGCCTCGGCTGCGCGCCCAAGATCCTTGCCATCGATGCGCGGCGCGCGACCTGCATCATGGAATATCGCGACGGCTGGGCGACCGCCCGTGTCAGCGACCTGAAAAAGCTGGACGTCCTCAATGAGGTGATAGGTGTTAAGCGCAGGGTCCACGGCGGACTGCGCTTCACGATCCCGGTGTCGCCGTTCGACCGGATCCGCGCGCTGAAGCAGGAATGCGATCGGCTCGTGGCCCAGGCTCCTCCCGACCTTCCGGTCCTGTTCGAGCAGGTTTTGCGCTTTGAGCGCATGATCGCCGCATCGGGGGTCGACAGTGTGCCCTCCCATGCCGACGGCCTGGCCTCGAACATCCTCATCGGGCCGGATGGTCGCATCGAGCTCGTGGACTTCGACGGTGCCGGCAACGTCGACCCCTATTATGAGATCGGGATCCTGATCAACGAGGTTTTCGAAGACGAGAAGGACTTCCTCCCGGCCCTCGAAATGTTCGAAGGCACGCCGAGGCCGGCAAGTCTCCGTCGCGTGCGTCTCTACGCGATCGCCGACGATCTCGCATGGGGTCTCTGGGGTCTCGTGATGGACGCCACCTCGCAGCGCAAGGATGTCGAGTTTTACCGCTACGGGTTCTGGCGCTTCATCCGCTGCCGCGCCGCGCTCGGAAGCCTCGATTTCGGCTCGTACGCCCGAATGCTCTGAGAACCCTTCATGGAACGGAAGTGCGGAGAAGGCCAATCGGCCTCCGAACTGGCATTGGAAACAATGCTTTCCTTGGTACCCCCATGGCAGGGCAAAGACATCTTTTACCGGCCAATCTTCGGGGGCTTTAGCAATTCTAACTGGCACGTCAGGATCGGAGGTGAGCGTCAGACGTTTTTCCTTAAGATGCCAGGCCCCGGGACCGAGAAGTTTATCGATCGGAGCGCTTCGCTCGAGGCCGGCAGGCGCGCGCACGAACTTGGCATCGGGCCTCGGATCTATAGTGATCTCAGCGACCGCGGCGTGGAAATCAGCGACTTTGTAGAGCGGTCTCGTCCCTGCACCACCCGCGACTTCCACTCCGCCGAGATTAGGGCGCCCACTATTAACTTGTTCCGCACCTTCAACAATTCTGCCCCGCTTCGCTTAACCAAGACCCTGTTTGACATGATCGATGAACATATCGTTCAATTGCGTGAGCTCGGGGCGGCATTCCCGCACGATTTTCCTACCATTCACATGAAGTACCGCACCGCTCGCGCCGCGCTGGAAGCGTCAGGACTGGACATCGTTCCTTGCTGCAACGATCCGGCACCAGCTAACTTCCTGCTGACTGAAGACAGGATCCTGATCGTCGACCTCGAATACGCGTCGAACAACGACCGCTGCTGCGATCTCGCCACCTGGTGTGGGGAAATGGTCCTGAGCGACGTGATGCAGGATGAGGCGATCGAATGTTATTTCGGTCGCGTCGAAGCCAGCACCAAGGCGCGCATGTTTGTCTACCAGATGCTGGGCGACTTGAAATGGTCGCTGTGGTGCATGGTCCAGAACATTACCTCGAGCATCGACTTCGACTTCTACAAATACGGCGTGTGGAAGCAGATGCGCCTGCGCTCGACCCTTCAGAATCCATATTGGGACCGCGCCCTCACGTCCCTGTAGGAGCCCGCCAGCTTCTGGCTCGAGGCTTCCCTTGCCATTCGAGGATTGTTGCTACATCTGGGCAGTGGAGGCCACCGGTGGAATGACTGCTTTCTGCGCTGAAAGCAGACCGTCAGCTTCGTTGTTGGCCACAACCGCGGGAGCCTCGGGTTTGCGCAATGTTGCGAGTGCCAACGCCGGAGGAGGAAGACCGTGGCCGGTTGAGCAGAGTGGGCAGATTAATTAATTGCGAGCAGGGAGTCTCGAAGTCCGGCAATCCTAGGCTCCGGCCGACGCTTGTCTAGGTTGCGTGGGTCTGGGTGCCCCATCAACCCAATTCGCACTGAGCCAGTGGTTCAGGGCGCGAGTCATCCCGAATGGTGGCCGGTGCAAGAAGGCGGCATGGTCGCCCTCGCTCGGAAACTGTTTGTTGCGCTGTGGAAATACGTGAATTCCGGAGTCGTTATAGAAGGAGCTCTCCTGACGAAACCATCAGCATAGAGTAACCGCCCGATTGTCACCGCCTATTCCTAGAGCGCCTCCGAGACGCCTTCGACGCCGGCCAGCTTCGCTTCTTCAGCGATCTCGCTAGCCTGGCCGACCCTGCTACTTTCTGCGCCCAACTGGCTGGACTGAAGCGGATCGAGTGGTCGTTTACGCCAAGCCCCCGTTCGGCGGTCCAAAACAGGTCCTCGCCTACCTTGGTCGCTACACCTACCGCGTCGCCATCGCCAACAGCCGCCTCGTGAGCCTGGATCATGGAGTTCTGGTCAGCTTCCGCTGGAAGGACTATCGCCACCACGACAAGTCCAAGCACAAGCTCATGACCAAGATCACACTTGCGGGGCTGATTAAGCCAGCAACCGAGAATGTCTCAAGGTAAGCCGAGCAGACGACCAATTCTTCAGACAGAATGTCAGAGGAAGCGAGGCTCACTGCTATAACATGGGGTTTCACATTGTCGTTTCGGTGAGTCAGATTTGGATCATCCGTATCAGGCTGCGATAGGTCTTCTCCAACGCGTCAAAGCCACCTTCGCCCAGTGTAATTGGCGCGGCGTTGTCGGCGATCGCCGCGAACAGCAGCGCGGCGTCGCCGGGCACGACATTCGGCGACAACTCGCCGCGCCGGCCCGCCGCCGACAGCGCGCCGGCAAACAACGCCGAGAGCTCCGCGCTGAAATGGCCGAGCATCTTCTGGCCGTCGGCATCAAGGAGGTCGGCATCCTGCCGCAGCCTCGAAATCAGGCTCCAGTTTTGCCCTTCTGTGCCGGCTGGGTTGAAATGCCGGAAGCGGGCGCGGCTGTAGGCGATCATCGCCTCGACCTGCTCCTCGAGGCTTGACCCCTCATGCGACCAGACAGCCCGCAAGCCGCTCAGCGTCGCCTGCATGTAGTCGTCAAGCACCTCGTCGACGAGCGCCTGTTTGTTGCCGAAATGATAGTGGATGTTGGCGCGCGTCGTGCCGAGCGCCGCCGAAATATCCCCGAAGCTGGTGCCGCGATAGCCGTGGCGCACCAGAAGCTCCAGCGCCGTATCCTTGATCGCCTGTCTGGTGTCGGTCTCGTCCATGCTTCCATCATAGCCAAATGCGTTGGCCGTGGACGCCGAAGCTTTGCTGCATCCCCAGCATTTGACGGAACACTGACTTGCAGGTAAGTAAGTAGAAAATCAGCGGGAGGATACGTGGTGCGGATGCGGACATTCAGCGATATCGAAGGATCGGCGCCGCAGGCCGTCCGCGCCGGTGACCTGGTCTTCATCGGCGGGCTGATGGCGACGGACGTCAGCGGCAATATCGTCGCAACCGGCATAACGGGTCAGGCGCGCGTCATTTTCGATCGGCTGGCGGCCCTTCTCGCCCAGGCCGGCGCCGGCATGACCGATGTGGTCAAGCACAACATCTATTTCAGTTGCAAGGCCGATGCCGTGGGCGCCTTGCTCGACGAACTCGATGCCGTGCGCGCCGGCTGTTTCACCGCTCCCGGCCCGACCACCACCGAAATCCGCTGCGGCCTCGACCGCGAGGGCGCGCTGCTGATGGTCGACGCCTGGGTGGTGATCGGCGGCAAGCGCGAACTGCTCGACCCCCCGGGTCACTGGCGCTGGCGCAGGGAGCTGCCCTTCGTCCATGGCTGGAAGGTCGGCGACATGCTGTTTGTCGGCGGCCAGCGCTCGCTCGATGCCGAAGGCAATGTGCTCGGGCTCGGCGACATCGAGGTGCAGACCGACGAGGCCTTCCGCAACCTCGACACCATGCTGCGGTCGGGCGGCGGCGACCGCCACAGCCTGATGCGCCAGAACACCTATTTCCGCTTTTTCGGCGAAGGCCGCGAGGTCACCGACTACTGGGAGAAGATGACCAATGTGCGCCGCCGCTACATGTCGGTGCCTTCGGCGGCCGGTGCCGGACTGCGCATCCAGGGCATGGGCAATGCCGGCGAACTGATCCAGGTCGAGGGCATCGGCATGCTCGGCGACGACAAGCAGCGCCTGCAGCCGGCCAACCATTGGGACTGGAGCATTCCCAACACCCAGTTCACGCAAGGTTGGAAGATTGGCGGGCTCGCCTTGATCGGCGGCCAGATCTCGGCCGACAACAAGGCGCAGGCCGTCGGCGACGACATGGAGACGCAGACCCGCAACGTCTTCGAGTTCATCCGCCGCACGCTGGCCGAAGGCGGGCTCGACGAAAGCGACGTCGCCAAGCTCTATATCTACTATCACGCCGAAGGCAGCTGGGCCGGGATCGAGGCGACGCGCGCGGTGATTGCCCGCGTGCAGCGCGATTCTTCCCCGAGCCCGGTCCGGCGGTGACTGCGATCCGCGTCGCCGGCTTTGCCTTCGAGAACCTGCTGATCGAGATCGAGGCGATGGCGGTGACGCGAGGCTAATGTCGAAACACGATTTCACCGCCGCCGAATTCGCCGATCGTCTGGCGCGTGTCCGCGCCGCCATGGCCGCACGCGACCTCGACTGGCTGATTGCCGTTCACCCCGCCTCCATCCATTGGCTGACCGGCAGCGACGCCAAGAGCTACCAGGAATTCCAATGCCTGCTGGTCGGCGCGCGCAACGAGCCGCTCGTCGTGCTGACACGCCAGGGCGAAGTGCACGAATTCGAAACGGATTCAGCTGCCGACGAGGTGCATGGCTTCGGCGGCGGCGAGAACGAGGATCCGGTCGCGGCCTTCGCCGACGTGGCGCGGCGCCACGACGTGCTAGGCAGGCGCGTCGGCCTCGAAGTGCCGGCCTACTATCTTCACCCACATCATTGTCTCGGCCTTCGCGCCGTCATCGGCGATACCTTGCTTGCCGAGGCGACGGAACTGATCGCCGGCCTGAAGCTGGTGAAGTCGCCGGCCGAGATCGCTTATATCAGGCGCGCGGCGGCCCTTGCCGACCTTGGCATGGAGCGTTTTGCCGGCGAGTTCGCGGCGGGCCTGTCGGAACTGGCGCTGGCCGGCACCATCCACGAGACCTTGCTGCGCAACGGCAGCGGCATCGCCGCCAGCCCGATCAACCTCGTCTCCGGCCCGCGCTCCGCCTACAGCCACGGCGCGCCGACCGCGCGCCGGCTTGAACATGGCGATTTCGGCAATCTCGAATTCGGCGCCACCTTCAACCGCTACACAGCCACCATCGGCCGCAATTTCGCGCTGGGCAAGCCGACGCCGCGCATGGCCGAACTGCACGACATCGTGCTGCGCGCCGGCGACGCCATGATCGCGGCGATTCGCGACGGCGTGCCGGCAACCGTGCCGCACCAGGCGGCCCGCGCCGTCATCGGCGAGGCCGGGCTCGAAGCCTGCCGTGTCCACACGTCCGGCTATGCGCTGGGGCCAGGCTTTCCGCCGAGCTGGGCCGAGCCGCTGCACATGATCGGCGACAGCCCGCACATGCTGAAGGCCGGCATGGTGGTCACCATCGAGCCGCCGGTCTATATCGGCGCCGAAGGCCTTGGCGCCCGCATCATCGACAATGTGCTTGTCACCACGGCCGGTGCGGAGGTGCTGTCCCGCACGCCGCGCGACATCATCGTCGCGGGCTGAGCCTCCCTACCCTCCAAGCTCATGCGCGATCTCGGCACAAGCGAGCTTCAGCCGCGCCAGCATGGCCTCGAAATTGGGCGCGGCGCTGCGTCGGCTGACCGCCGCCACCGTCACGCAGGCCACGGCGCGCCCGTCGCCGGCGATGATCGGACAGACGACGTCGGTCACGCCGATGATGTCGCGGCTCTCGTGGATGATGGCGCCGCGCTCGCGCACCGCGTCGAGTTCGGCGGCGAGCGTCGTCGGGTCCGGCGGCTCACGCATCAGCATCAGGCATTCGGCGATCATCCGGTCACGCACGGGCTTGGGCTGGAACGCCATCAGCACCAGGCCGGAATGGGCATCCGCCAGCGGCCGGCGATAGCCGAGCTTGAGCGAGAAGTTCATGTCCGCCCCGCCCGATGCCGCCGCGATGATGACGGTTTCACCGCGATGCGCGACGACCAGATGCGCCGCCTGGTGCACCTCCTCGGCGAAGCGCTCGACGATGGGGGCCGCCGTGCTGACCAGGTCGCGGGCGCGCGCCGTCTGCATGCCAAGCCCGAACAGCTTGTTCGACAGCATCAGCCCCTCGCCGCCCTCATCGCGCTGGAGGTAGCCGCGCGCAAGCAGCACATGGACCATGCGGAAGATCTCGTTCTTCGATCGCCCCAGTTCCTCGGCGATCTGGCGCGTGCCCATGCGCTGGCCGGCATTGGCCAGCAATTCGAGGATATCCAACCCCTTTTCCAGGGCCGGCGCGCTGTAATTCAGCTTGTCGTCCGTCATTTGCATCCGCTTCATAGATGACGCTTGACGTCACATATGAAGCGACGATAGCGTGGTGTCCAGCAAATCCGAGCGGAAAATAGCGATCTGCCTGGAGTTGCATAGGGGGACGCTCTACTTCCATGAGCTATAATTTCAAATTTGATGTCCTGCTGCGCTATATCCCCGAGATTGTGCAAGGCGTGCTGCTGACCTTGCAGTTCTCGGTCGTCACCATGCTCTGCGGCCTTGCCATCGGCTTGATCGTCGCCATGGCCTCGATCAGCCCGCTGATGCCGCTGCGCGCCTGCGCTCGCGTCTATGTCGAGGCGCTGCGCAACACGCCGCTGCTGGTGCAGCTGTTCATCGTCTTCTTCGGCCTGCCTTCGATCGGCATCAAGCTTGGCGCCAACACCGCTGCGCTGATCGCGCTGTCGATCAACATGGGCGCCTATGGCGCGGAGATCCTGCGCGCCGGTTTCCAGTCGGTGCGCCAGAGCCAGGTCGAGGCTGGCCGCTCGCTCGGCCTCACCGCCGGCCAGACCTTCCGCCATGTCGTGCTGTTCCAGGCGGTCAAGACCATCTACCCGGCGCTGGCCAGCCAGTTCGTGCTGATCATGCTGACCACCAGCGTCGTCTCCTCCATCGGCGCCACCGAGCTGTTCCACCAGGCCGCCTTCATCGACTCGCGCACCTACCGCTCCTTCGAGACCTACACGCTGATCACCATTTCCTATCTCGTGCTGACCCTGGGCTTCCGGGCCTTCTTCGCCGGCGTCTACTGGATGGTCTTCGTCAGGAGGCCGCGCCGATGATCCGCGAATTTGGCGGCACCGATATCGTCTACCTGATCGAGGCCGCGCGCTGGACGATGCTGCTGGCGCTCACCGCCACGGTGGGCGGCGGGCTGCTCGGCATCGTCGTCGCCGTCCTGCGCGTCATCCCATTCAAGCCGCTCAACTGGCTGGCCATCGCCTGGATCAACCTGATCCAGGGCACGCCGCTACTCGGCCAGCTCTTCGTCTTCTTCTTCGGCCTGCCGCTGATCGGCCTCTCGGTCGACGCCTGGACGGCGGCGGCACTTTCCCTGTCGATCTACGCTTCGGCCTTCTTCGGCGAGATCTGGCGCGGCAGCCTGCAATCGGTGTCGCAGCGGCAATGGGAGGCGGGTGCCGCGCTCGGCCTCACCTACGCGCAGCGCCTCGGCCATGTCGTGCTGCCGCAGGCGATCCGCATCTCCGTCGCGCCGACCGTCGGCTTCCTCGTCCAGTTGGTGAAGAACACCTCGCTCACCGCGCTGATCGGCTTCGTCGAACTGACCCGCGCCAGCCAGATCATCAGCGGCGCGACCTTTGCCCCGCTGCCGGTCTACCTCACCGCCGCCGCCATCTATTTCGTCATCTGCTTTTCCCTCTCCCAGCTCGCCCGCATGCTGGAAAGGAGACTTCATGTCGCTCGTTGAAATCGCCGATATCCGCAAGCGCTTCGGCGCCATCGAGGTGCTGAAGGGCATCTCGCTCAACGTGGAAAAAGGCGAGATCGTCGCCGTCATCGGCCGCTCCGGCTCGGGCAAGTCGACCATGCTTCGCTGCATCAACGGGCTGGAGAAGGTGCAGGCCGGCCGCATCGTCGTCGACGGCATCGACGTCACCGCGCCCAGGGCCGACCTCAACCTTCTGCGCCAGCGCGCCGGCATGGTATTCCAGAGCTACAATCTGTTCCCGCATCTCAATGTCGAGCGCAACGTCACGCTGGCGCTGAAGCTGGTGCGCAAGCTCGACACGCCGGCCGCCCGCGAAGTCGCCCGCGCCGTGGTCGCCAAGGTCGGCCTCGCCGACAAGCTGCTTGCCTATCCCGACGAATTGTCCGGCGGCCAGCAGCAGCGCGTCGCCATCGCGCGCTCGCTGGCCATGCAGCCGACCCTGATGCTGTTCGACGAGATCACCTCGGCGCTCGACCCCGAACTGGTCGGCGAAGTGCTGCGCGTGCTCGAAAGCGTCGCCAGCGAAGGCATGACCATGATGCTCGTCACCCATGAGATGAACTTTGCCAAGAACGTCGCCGACCGCGTGATCTTCATGCATGAGGGCCGCATCCACGAGGATGGGCCAGCGCGTGAGACCTTGCTCGAGCCTCGTACGGCCGAACTCAGGAGCTTCCTGAGCGCCGTCCTTCACTAGGAAAAGAAAGTCCAACCAGAAAAAGGGGAAGTTCCATGTTCAAGCATCTCACCAGGATCGTCACAGCCGTGCTCCTGGCCGGCGCCGTCTCGGCAATGCCGGCGCGAGCGGCCGACCTGCAGAAAATCCTGTCCGCTGGCACGGTGCGCATCGGCGTGCCGATCGACGTGCCGCCCTTCGGTTCGGTCGACGCCAAGAACGAGCCGGTCGGCCTCGATGTCGACATGGCCAGGAAGATCGCCGAGGCGCTGGGCGTCAAGCTCGAACTGCAGCAGATCACCGGCGCCAACCGCGTGCCCTATCTGGTCACCGACCGCCTCGACATCGTCATCGCCGCCATGGGCGCGACGCCGGAACGCGCGCTGCAGATCGCCTTCACCTCGCCCTATGCGGCGCTTTCGATCGGCGTCTTCGGCCCCGACAGCATCACGGTGAAGAGCCCGGCCGAGCTCAAGGACGAGACCATCGCGGTGGCGCGCGGCACGACGCAGGATCTCGAACTGACCAAGGCCGCGCCCAACGCCAAGATCGTGCGCTTCGACGACGACGCCACCGCCGCAGCCGCTTTCACCTCCGGCCAGGCGCAACTGCTGGCCACCGCCGATGTCGTGGCCAAGGATTTGATGGACAAGGACGCCAAGGTGCAGCTGAAACCCAAATTCATCCTGCAATTCTCGCCCTGCTACATCGGCATCCAGCAGGGCAGCCCGGAGCTGCTTCGCTGGCTCGACACCTACATCCATCTCGGCATGCTCGACGGCTCGCTCTCGGCGCTGTCGCAGAAGTGGATCGGCACCACGCTGCCGACCCTGCCGCCGATCTGACTTCTTCGGCGGCGGGGGCCTTTCCGCCCTCGCCGCCTCTCCCTCGCCACCTCCATCCCCTAGAGTTTCAAAGAGAAACATGGCCCGCATGTCCACCGCCCGCACCACCATCGATTTCGACCGTTCCGGCAAGCAGATCGGCTTCGTCGACATTCCGCATTCGCCGCATGACGACGCCTGGGGCGCGACCCGCATTCCGCTCGCGGTGATCCGGAACGGCAGCGGGCCGACCGTCATCCTGCAGGCCGGTAACCATGGCGACGAGTATGAGGGGCCGATCACGCTCGGCGAACTCATCCGCGATCTCGACCCGGGCATGGTCAGCGGCCGCATCATCTTCCTGCCGGCGATCAACCTGCCGGCCGTGCTGGCCGGCCGCCGCACCTCGCCCGTCGACGGGCTGAACCTCAACCGCACGTTCCCAGGCGATCCAACCGGCACCATCACCCAGCAGATCTCGGCCTATGTCAGCGACGTCGTCATGCCGCTTGGGCATGCCTATATGGATCTTCACTCCGGCGGTTCCTCGCTCAACATCCTGCCCAGCGCCATCATCGAGCCGGCGCCCGACGCCGCCCACCGCAAGCGCAACACGGAGGCGGTGCTCGCCTTCGATGCTCCGCTCACCGTCGTCATCGACAATCTCGGCGAGCCGCGCACCTCCACGGCCACATCGGTGAGGGCCGGGCTGACCACGGTCGGCACCGAGATGGCCGGCGCCGGCACGGTCTCGCTCGACGCGCTCGGCATCTGCCGCAAGGGCGTGCGCAATGTGCTGAGCCACCTCGGCGTGCTGCCGCCGACAGGCAGGCCGCCTGCCGCGAGGCCCGAAAACATCCTGCGCATTCCCGGCCATGACGGCTATGTGCTGGCCACCACCAATGGCGTGTTCGAACCGTTCCACGCGCTGGGCGCCGAGGTCCATGCTGGCCAGGACGCCGGCCGCATCCACGACCTGGCCGACCCCGGCCGCGCGCCCGAGACCGTGCGCTACCTCTCGGACGGCATCGTCTATGGCCGCCGCCAGCCCGGCCGTGTCGTTGTCGGCAATTGCTGCGTCACCGTCGCTACGCGCTATGAAGGAGAGCTGGCGTGATCGCGCTGGAAGACATCCGTACTGCCGCCGCGCGCATCGAAGGCAATGTCAGGCGTACGCCGATGATTGCCGCCGGCAACCTCAAGACGCCGCTGGCCGGCGGCGTCGACCTGCTGCTGAAGCTGGAACTGCTGCAGGTCACCGGATCGTTCAAGGCACGCGGCGCCACCAACAGGCTGCTCTCGCTCGACCCCGCCGCGCTGGAGCATGGCATCGTCACCGCGTCGGGTGGCAACCATGGCATAGCCACCGCCCGCGCGGGCCTCATGGCCGGTGTGCCGGCCACCATCTTCCTGCCGACCAACGCCTCGCCGGCCAAGATCGAGAAGCTGCGCGCCTGGGGAGCGGCCACCCACATTGTCGGCTCGGCCTGGCACGAATCCAACGAGGCCGCGCAAGCCTTCGTCCGCGAAACCGGCGCCGTCTATTTCCATCCCTTCGCCGACCCGGCTGTGGTCGCCGGGCAAGGCACGGTCGGCCTCGAAATCCTCGACCAGATGCCGGATGTGACGACAGTGTTGGTCGCCATGGGCGGCGGTGGGCTGGTCAGCGGCGTGGCGACAGCGATCAAGGCGCTGGCGCCGCATGTGCGCGTTATTGGAATTGAGGCCACAGGCTCGCCGGTGCTGCTGCGCGCCCTCGAAGCCGGACACAATGTGGCCCTGGACAAGATCACGACATCTGTCGCGACGATGGCCTGCGCCAAAACCGACGATCGCATCTTCGACATTGTGCGCGATAGCGTCGATGAGATCGTGCTTGTCGACGATTCCGAGATGCTGTGCGCCGCCAAAAGCTTGTGGTTCGAGATGGGCCTTGCGGCTGATCTAAGCGGTGCTGCCGCGGTTGCCGCAATTGCGGAGGGTCGGGTGCGGTTCAGCTCAGGCGAGTGCGTCTGTGCCATCATCTGCGGCGCCGGACCAGATGGAATTCAAGGATAGAGCTGACCGAATGTCAGCAGCGAAAAATACCAGACCAAGTTCCAGACTGCGTTTTATGCGACTTTCGAGCACAGACCGGAAACATCGACCGTTTCCGTTCATCGCCCAAGGCCAGTGTAGCGTTGGAAAGCCAAAGTGGGGGTGTCGTTCGTGCGTTTCATATTCGGTGGGGAACCTGTTGACGGTTACTCCAAACAGGTCAACCCGACAGGCCCGGACCAGTGGTCGAGATGACTTCCCCCGTTGCAAGGTTCTCCAGGAATGTCGTCGACGGGACGAAGAACAATGTGCCAGTGACTGCGCGGCTGAAGTCCAGTAACCGATCGTAGTTGCCTGGCGGCCGGCCGATGAACATGTTTTCCAGCATCTGCTCGATTCTGCGCGGAGAACGGGCGTAGCCGATGAAATAGGTACCGAACTCACCCTTGCCGACGTCGCCGAACGGCATGTTGTCGCGTACGATTTCCAACTGCTCTCCGTCCTCGACGATCGTGGTCAGCGCATTGTGCGCCGAGGTCGGTTTCACGTCATCGTCCAGTTCGATATCTGAGAGCTTTTTTCTGCCAACAATTCCCTCTTGATCCTCGATTGGAAGCGCGTTCCATGCTTTCAGATCATGCAGGTACTTCTGCACGATCACATAGCTGCCTCCGGCAAATGAGGGGTCCTCCTCGCTGATGATCGCGGCCTTGACGGCGCGCTCATCCACCGGGTTCTCTGTGCCATCGACGAAGCCGATCAGGTCGCGGTCATCGAAATAGTTGAAGCCGTGCACCTCATCCGCCGTGGAGACTGCGCCGTCGAGCTGCGACATGATCTGTGTCGCCAGTTCGAAGCAAAGGTCCATACGCGATGCACGAATGTGAAAGAGGATGTCGCCCGGCGTCGAGACGGCATGATGCTGACCTTGGATTTCGCGAAATGCATGCAGGTCCTTCGGTCTGGGGGCTCCAAACAAGCGGTCCCAGACATCGGAACCAAACGCCATGACACACGAGAGCCGGCCCTCGAGGTCACGGGAGCCGACCGCGCGCAGAAGTGTGGAAAGATCGCAACATAAGGCGCGCACGGTCGCTTCGTGTTCTGGTCCGGAAATGACCGTCACAACAAGAAATATCGCGGCCCGCGTCAGTTGCGCGACGACCGGTTGAGCAACAGCGGATGGCAATGTCGAATCCACAACAGATCCCTTTCAATCTTGATCGAAACGCCACTGGTCGACCGGCATAGGGCCGGAGGGGCGGAGTTGGATTTACCCAATTCGCGGATCATCTCCGCATCAGTTGGTCACGAGTTCGCCCGATCAGTATTCGCCGACGTCTATGACTGCCTGGGCGAAAGCCTGTGGGGCTTCCTGCGGCAAGTTGTGGCCAATTCCGCCCGTGATGGTCCGATGCGCGTATCTGCCCGAAAATTTCTTGGCATAGGAACTGCTGTCGGGGTGGGGTGCGCCATTGGCATCCCCCTCAAGGGTGATGGTCGGCACCGTGATCAACGGGCTCTCGGCCAGCCGTTTTTCCAGGCCGTCATATTCCGGTTCGCCTTCGGCAAGCCCGAGCCGCCAGCGGTAATTGTGAATGACGATGCTGACGTGATCCGGGTTGCCGAGGCTCGCCGCGCTGCGCTCAAAGGTGGCGTCATCAAAATCCCATTTCGGCGAGGCGATCCGCCAGATAAGGTTTGCAAAATCGCGCCGGTATTGTTCGTAGCCGGCCCGGCCGCGTTCCGTCGCAAAATAGTACTGATACCACCATTGGAGCTCGGCCTTCGGCGGCAGCGGCATTCTGTTTGCCGCGAGACTGCCGATCAGATAGCCACTGACCGAAACGAGAGCTTTGCAACGCTCCGGCCAGAGCGCCGCTATGATGCAGGCTGTGCGCGCGCCCCAATCATAGCCGGCGACGATTGCCTCGCCGATGTTCAGCGCGTCCATCAATTCGATGACATCGACAGCCAGCACAGACTGCTGGCCGTTGCGGACAGTCTGACTTGAAAGAAAGCGCGTGGTGCCACAGCCACGCGAATAGGGAACGATCACGCGATATCCCGCCATCGCCAACAGGGGAGCGACATCGACAAAGCTGTGGATGTCGTAGGGCCAGCCATGAAGGAGGATAATAACGGGACCATTGGACGGACCAGCTTCAGCGTAGCCGACGTTCAGCAGGCCGGCGTCGATTTGCCTGAGCGCTGCGAACGAGGCAGCCGGCAATGGTCCTGCCGTTGCTCCGTCCAGCCCTGAAACGCGTTGCGCCTCGGCTGAGCGAACTGTCGCGAACTGAGCAGCAGCCAGACCCATTGCAGCAACGCCGACGAACGCCCTGCGATAGGGATCAATTTGTCCCGGCCGTCTTGTATTTTCCATTCTTGCAACCTCTTTCACGGCACCGTCCGGATGCCACCTGTTATGGCGCGGCACCGGCATCAGCTTCATTCATCGGCTTGGCGTTCCCGGCCGGCATGCCTTGGCAACCCCCTTGGACAGCCGAGGCGTCGGTGGCTCCGCCGAGCGCTGTTCAGACATACATTGAGCTGGAATGACGCGATCACATGGGAAGGTCATGCCGAGTCCCGCCTCGCCTTCCATGCTTAGAAATTCGGGGCGTAGCCCGTCGCCGCGCTTGGTAGCGATCAGGTGGAGGTTCTGCAGGAACAGAAGCATGGACAAACTCCTTCGTAATGTGTCGTGGCTGAAGGTTGACACGACACGCGGCCGGTCTCGCACTTAGACAAGGCCCTCGCGCTTCATTGCGATGCGAACGGCCGGACGGGCCGCTATTCGGGCGCGCAACGCTTCCAAAGGAGCTGGAACAGGGACTTGGAAGCGGACTGCCCAAAGAAGCATCACGAAAAGGTAGAAGTCCGCTACGCTGGGTTTCTCGCCGAACAGAAAATCCGTCTTGAGACCGTCCGCGAAGAGATCAAGTTGCGATGTAATCGTGGTCCGCGCCTTGGCCTTTTCAGCATCGCTGCCTTGGTGCCACATGGGTTTGAAGCTTCGGTGTATTTCGGTCGAGACGTAGGTCAGCGCTTCGAGAACGCGGGTACGGCCCATTGGCCCTTCCACTCCCAGTGCCGGGTACTGCGACGCAATCCAATCGAGGACGGCGATATTTTCTGTCAGCGTTTCCCCGCTATCCAGCACGAGGGCAGGAACATACCCCTTGCGCGTGACCGTGGTGAAATCATCACCGGAGCCCGTTCGTTTGGTTTTGAGATTGACCGTTTCGCGCTCGAAGGCGGCACCCGCCTCCTCCAGTGCTATGTGGTCGGCCAGGCTGCAGGCGAGAGGGCTATAGTAAAGTTTCACGGGTTTTCCCTTTTTGAATCCTGACGAAGCTTCGCAATTGTCCGGCGGCGGCGCCCGCCTAGCTGGGCACTTGCCAGCGGCGTCCATCAGGTTCCAGAAGATCTCACTTGCCGGGGAGGAAGGCTACGACACCGACAGGTAGGCGTGCCTATGCCGAGGTATGATCAAGCCAAGCAATCGTTCTGCGATTGCCCGTGCAATGCCGGAATCCCGCTCAAGTGGGGAACGGCAACAACCAAGGATTCGCATCCACTACGCCTGGCGTCCTCGAAAGTCCCGCAGTCCTTCGCTCAGGGCTCATAAACGAAAGTATTGGACACATGGGCCCTTGGCACGATGGCCCACATCCCGCTGCGGCCGGCATAGTTCAACTCGAAATGAGCAAACGCGAACGGCGAAAGGCCGCGGCCGGGTTTTCCGACTGCACGCCGACGCACTGAAGCAGCTTTCCAATCAGAGGAGTCGTCGTCATGGCCGAGCTATCCCAGACCGAAACCGGCACTGCCGCATTGCCCGCCGAGGCTGTGGCCGCGGTGGAAGTCGACGTCTCCTCGCTGATGCCGGGAATGTCGCTGGTCGTGCAATGGCGCGGCAAGCCCGTCGTCGTGCGCAACCGCACGGAGAAGGAAATCAAGGACGGCAGAGCTGTCAGCTTGGCCGAGCTCAAGGATTCGGTCGCCCGTAACGCCAATCTGCCGGCCGATGCGCCTGCAATCGACGCCAACCGCACAGCGCCGGGCAAGGAAGCCTGGATCGTGATGGTCCAGGTCTGCACGCATAGCGGCTGCATCCCGGTTGGTCAGCAAGGCGAGTTCGGAGGCTGGCTCTGCCCGTGCCACGGCTCGCAATACGATACTGCCGGCCGCATCCGCAAAGGCCCAGCGCCCGAGAACATGGCGGTGCCGGTGTTCCAATTCATTTCCGACACCAGAATCCGTATCGGCTGAGATGGGGCAATTTCGATGAGCGACAAAAATTCGACCTATACGCCCAAGACCGGTATCGAACGCTGGTTCGACGCCCGCCTGCCGCTGCCGAGGTTGGTGCACGATAGCTTCATCGTCTATCCCGTCCCGCGCAACTTGAACTACGCCTATACGTTCGGCGGCATTCTCACGGTCATGCTGGTTTCGCAGATCCTGACCGGGATCGTGCTTGCCATGCATTACGATCCAGATACCGGGTTGGCCTTCAATTCAGTCGAGAAGATCATGCGCGACGTGAATTCGGGATGGCTGCTGCGCTCTCTCCACGCGAACGGCGCCTCCTTCTTCTTCATTGCCGCCTACATCCATATCTGCCGCGGGCTCTACTACGGCTCTTACAAGGCGCCGCGTGAGCTGCTGTGGGTGCTCGGATGCACCAACCTCTTGCTTATGATGGCGATCGCCTTCATGGGCTATGTGCTGCCCTGGGGACAGATGTCGTTCTGGGGAGCCACCGTCATTACCAACTTTTTCACGGCCATCCCACTGGCCGGCGACTGGTTCCAGCGGCTCCTGCTCGGCGGTTTCGCGGTCGGCAATCCGACGCTGAATCGCTTCTTTGCGTTGCATTACCTGTTGCCGTTTGTGCTTGCAGGTGTGGTGACCTTGCATGTCTGGGCGCTTCACGTCGTCGGGCAGAACAATCCAGCCGGCATTGATGTGAAATCAAAAACCGATGTCGTGGACTTCACACCCTATGCGACCGTCAAGGACGCGTTCGGCATCATCGTGTTCCTGTTCTTCTTCGCCTATTTCGTCTTCTACCTGCCGAACTATCTCGGCCATCCTGACAACAACACCGTCGCAAATCCGCTCAAGACGCCTGCGCACATGGTGCCGGAATGGTACTTCCTGCCCTTCTATGCGATCCTGCGCGCCATCACCTTCAATGTCGGGCCGATCGATTCCAAACTTGGTGGCGTGCTCGCCATGTTCGGCTCGATCGTGGTGCTTTTCGTCGTGCCGTGGCTCGACCGGTCCAAGGTTCGCTCGGCCGTTTACAGGCCATGGTACAGGGTGTTCTTTTGGCTCTTCGTCGCCAACGGACTGTTTCTCGGCTGGCTTGGTTCGCGGCCGGCCGAAGGGAATTACGTCGTCATGTCTCAGTTGGCGACGCTTTACTACTTCGCCTTCTTCCTGATCGCACTGCCGGTGCTAGGCTTAATCGAGAAGCCACGGCGGCTGCCCAACTCGATCACTGAAGCGGTGCTCGAGAAGAACAAGGGGGCCGGCGGCAAAGGCGCGATCGCCGTGGCCGGCGACCAAACGTAGATGGGAAGAGGCGATGATCGTGTCTCGCCAGCCCGTCTCAAAGGCGCCGATAGCAACACGCTTTGGACCGAACCGTTGCGTCGAGGCGACGAGACAACTTTATGTCGAGCGCCAGCAACCGCTCTGCTCCGAATGATGAAAAACAGGGATTGCGATCATGGTCGATCTGGGTCCGGTGATGAACTGGTGGAACTCACCTCTGATCTACATCGTGTCGCTCGGCCTCGCCGGAATCGTCGTTTGGAACCTCGTTCCGGGACGCTTCGCCAATGCGAGGTTGATCGTCCAGCTCGTCTTTTTCCTCGCAATGTCGATCATGGTTCTCGAACTGCGGGTCGTCCCATACGAGCCCGCACGAAGCGATGGGACGACCAGTGGAGCGATCCTCATCGGATCGGTCAAGCTGCTGTGGTGGGTCCATCTTGCCTGGGCGCTAATTGGGTTTGTCCGTATCTATATCGTGTTCGAGCGGCAGCCGCGCGAGGCACGCCTCCTGCAGGATGTCGTGGTCGGCATCATCTATACGGGAATGCTCCTTTCAATCCTGGCGTTCGTCTTTGCCGTGCCGGTCGGAACGCTCATCGCCACGTCGGGCGTCTTTGCCGTCATGCTAGGTTTGGCGCTCCAGAATACGCTTGGCGACGTATTTTCGGGAATCGCGCTTAACCTCGGCCGCCCTTATGTGCTTGGAAACTGGATCATTCTGAACGACGGAACCGAGGGCCGCGTCGTAGAGACCAATTGGCGCTCGACCCAACTCCTCACCCCGGCCCACAACGTCATCGCACTTCCGAACAGCCTTGTCGCCAAAATCGGGGTAACAAACCTTAGCGGCCCAGACGAGAGCCATGGACTTACCGTGACGGTAAAGATGACTCTGACCAAGACGCCGGCTATCATCGTAGACACGATGCGCATGGTCCTCCTGAGCTGCAACTCGATCCTCCAAGACCCTTCGCCCGTGGTAGCCATCACAAGCCTGGATGCGGCGGCAATCGGGATCGAGCTGTCATTTCGCGTCGCCAGCCTTGACCAGCGGATTACAGCTCGGAACGAAATTTTCGATCTGGTCTATCGCCATTCAAGGTCGGTCGGGGTGCTGCTGGCAGCGCCACTTTCGGCTTCGATTGCCATGACCTCCCAGCCAATCGACGGGACGGCGACCTCCCAAGGCTTCGCCGCGATCGACCTGATCAAGGCCATACCGATCTTCTCGACGCTAACGGATGCCGAGCAGGAGGCGCTTGCCGCGACGATCCTGGTTCGCAGCTACCGCAAGGGCGACGTCATTGCAGAACAAGGAGAGATGCTGCCATCCCTCATGATTGTCCGGAAGGGCGTCATCGTCCGGCAACATGTCCAAAGCAATGCTAACGTGCAGGAGGTTGGCCGGCTTGCACCTGGCGACTTCTTCGGCGAGACCGGCCTGCTCGCAGGTATTGGCGAGACGTCGACATTGCGGGCGATGACCCACGTCTTGGTCTACGAGATAGACCAGCAGAGGTTCGCGCCGCTCCTGCACGACAGGCCCGAGATGGCCGAAGATCTTGCGGCAACCCTGTCGAGGGGGACGTTGGCCTATGGCGAAACCGGCATCCCCGGCCAGCAGCACAAGAGCTCCAAATTTGCGCTCCTGAAAGCCATTCAGGCTGTCTTCCACACCGCCCCATTGGAGCACGCTCGAGCACGTGGTCGACCAGGCATTCGAAAGGACTAGATTCATGACCATCCGCCAAAGCGACATCGTCGGCATCGACCCACTTAGGCAGCCGAGTATGCGTGATTTTGCCGACGGTTTGAAGGTACGGCGCGTACTGCCCTCCTCGAACCGCCTGATGATCGGTCCCTACATATTGTTCGACCATTTCGGCCCCGCGGTATTCGACGCAGGTCGCGGTTTCGACATGGGGCCGCATCCGCATATCGGGATTGCGGCCGTGACCTATCTGTTCGACGGGGAGATTATCCATCACGACAATCTCGGTGAAGTGCAGACCATCCGCCCCGGCGAGGTCAACTGGATGACGGCCGGGTCCGGCATCGTCCATTCCGAACGCACGTCGCCAGAAGCCCGAGCACCAGGAAGCAATCTCTTCGGCGTTCAGGCCTGGGTGGCCCTCCCCACCAAGCACGAAGAAGTTGCCGCCCACTTTTCACATTATGGCGCTCCCGAAATCCCACGGATCTGTGGCGACGGGGTCGAGTTCACTTTAATCGCCGGGGTTTCCGACGGGTTGGTGTCTCCGGCAAGGACGTACTCCGACCTGGTCTGCGCCGAAATCGTGCTCACCAGCAGTGCGCGATATCAGGTGAAACCCGGATATCTCGAGCGTGCGATCTATGTTGTCGCCGGCGAGATCGAAGTCATGGGCCAACTTGGCACGTTCGGTGAAGGCGAATTGATCATGCTGGAGCCGGACGCTGAGATCGTGCTCCAGGCGCCTGCCTTCCATGCCGCGCGGCTGATGCTGATCGGCGGCGAGCCTCTTTCCGAACCACGTTATGTTCATTGGAACTTCGTCTCCTCCTCAGCCGAACGGATTGAGCAGGCAAAGGCGGACTGGCGCGAAGGCCGCTTCCCCGACGTACCAGGCGAACACGGGTTGATGCCTCTGCCACAGGAAGAATAGGGCGGTGACGGTTTCGGCGGTGGCCACATCCGCCGGTCGCCGGCGGCGTTATGACATCGAGTAGAGTTTGCGCATCGTGCCCTCGTCGATTTGACCGTCGAACCAGACGTCGAAGATGGTCTTGAGCAGGAACTCGTCGTTACTTGCTTCGGAAAACAGCGTTAGGGACGCGTGCAATTTCTTTGTATCTTCATCACCGAAGACCGCGCGAGCACTTAGATTGGAAAGTCGTTGCAGTGTGCCGACGCATTCCCGATAACGACCGCCCAGTATCGGCGATTGGAGGTAAGCGCCTGCCTCGTCGAGTGATGTGATCGCGTACGGATCGGCGTCAGTGTCGCTTAGCCCGGCAGCCAACCTCGGGAAGATCAACTCCATGTATGGAGTACACATCACGCCTCGACGCAGTATAGCCAGGGCGTCGCCGTAGACCGGATCCTGAGCGTTGACGAACCTCTGCAAATTATATTGGTCGTCCATCTCGACTCAGACCTTTTTTTGCAAACAGCTGTATTCGGGGCCTGATCACCCTGCAACGACATCGGTGTATTCCGGATACCTGGCGACGAAGCCGCTCATGAAGGGACACTTCAAGACCGCTTTGCGGCCCGTTTTGCGGAGCAATTCGAAGGTGCCTTGCGCCAACCGCGACGCGATCCCCTGTCCGGAAAATTCCAAAGGCACTTCGGTATGTATCAACACTACCTTGCCGTCTTGGAGCGAATAGTAGGCCACTGCGAAGGCTTGACCGGTGATCGGGAGCTCGAACCGATGCTGCTGAATGTTTTCTGTGACCTTTGCGTGCATCTCTATCTCTCGATGTGCGTTGCGTGAGGCTGGATGTAGCTTGCCCGGTCGCTATCGCATCGCGGGCAGACGTAGCGTGACAGTTGTGCCTGCCCCGGGCGCGCTCTGAATATCGATGCTTCCGCCTGACTCTTCGGCAAAGCGCTTGACCATTGGCAGGCCGACGCCGCCGAGGCCCTCCGTTTTTGTGGTGAAGAAGGGATCGAATGCGAAGGCAATCGTCTCGGCGGTCATTCCCACACCGTGGTCGGCGGTGGTGATATCCACCTGAGCGGCTGAGGAGCCATCAAAGACCACTGCGGTATTTATCGAGATCAGGCCTCCGTTGGGAGATGCATCGCGCGCGTTGAATACCAGGTTCAGAATCGCGTTCTGCAAATCCAGGCGATTGCACCTCACTGAAGGCAAGTCCGGCGTCACTCGAACCTCGAGGCGGATCTTGGGATCCGACGCACTTCGAATGAGGGTCTCGATTTCAGCCAGACAGGCGCCGACATTTGCATATTCGCTTTCTCTGCGGCTCTCTCGGGCGGAACTGATAGTCTGGCGGACAAGCGCGCCGGCTCGTTCCAGGGCAGTTCTGGCGCCCGAAATTACATGCCCAAGCGCTGGAGCCGCCGAGACGCTCGGGTCACGGGCCAGGTGATTCAATGCCGACGAGGCGACCTGGATGAGATTGCCAAGGTCATGAACGATGCCGGCGGTCGCTAGCTGAATGGGCAGGCCATCTCGTGGAATCTCGGGCGGGCTGTCGAAGACATCCACTTTCACTTCCGGACGAGACATTGTAACCCTCATGTTTGCTCACGCAGAATTCAGTTGCTTGAAGACGGTACAATAGAGGACGGGAGTGGTCGATTAGATCGAGTAAGAAGCCAAACCATATTGCAGTATATGTCCCGCGATCTGCGGACCATCGCCAGTGGGGGACCAAACATCTCGCGAGACAGATCTCCCGCTCTTTCGTGCTCATCGCACCGTCGCGAGATTCTCCTCTATTGGTAGCCAACGCCCCCGATATAGTTGGCGAGCAGCCGCTCCTGGAGCTCTTCCTGTTGGAAGAGCGCCTTCATCGCGTCGCGGATATCGAGGACGCCTATCGGCTTGGCGCCGCCGCCGAGCACCGGTAGGTTCTGGAGCCGCTGTGTTGTCATGGTCTGCCAGACCGAATGCAGGTCGTCATCGGGCCCACAGGATACGAAAGACCGGCTCATCAGTGTCGATACCGGCGCTTCCGCCGGCCCCGAATTCGCCAGATGACGGACAAGGTCGGACTTGCTCAGCACGCCTGCCGCCTCGCCACTGCCATGGCATACGACAACCAGGCCTATGGCCGGCTTGGACAGCCATAGCGCGGCTGCCCGCAGCGACGTGTCGAGGTCGACCGCC
The DNA here is from genome assembly GCF_020165765.1 of Mesorhizobium sp. B264B1B. Classification (NCBI taxonomy): domain Bacteria; kingdom Pseudomonadati; phylum Pseudomonadota; class Alphaproteobacteria; order Hyphomicrobiales; family Phyllobacteriaceae; genus Mesorhizobium; species Mesorhizobium sp. B264B1B. The sequence continues at coordinate 48,701 of NZ_JAIUIS010000011.1, read as the reverse complement.
GCAAGGCGCGCCGATGTTTCTGGATGTAGACTGTCAATTCGCATGATGCCCTCTTGAGGCGTCTCGCGGCCGCAGCCGGAGAGATCAGGTTCGAGGTTTCGCTTACTCTTCGAAGGGAGTGTTCATCACAAAATCGACGGAAGACGGCGCCTTGTAGCCGGCCACAAAGCGCTCACCGAAATCCCGGGCAAAGTTGTCGTAGGTCGTTTCCGGGTTCACCTTGGCGATGTGACAAAAGCATCGCGTCATCCGCCGCTTCATTTGAAGACGCGGAAATTCGCCGACGATCCTGGCTATCTCGGCGGAAGAGATGAAACTGTATTGCAGGCCCACGACATCAAGGCAGATGCCGGCTGTGCACAGCGCCACCTCGGCCTCCTTGTAGAGGCCGATCGACGGCGTCGAGTTGAGTGCGACGCTGTCCCATATCAACTGAGCACGACGCTCGTCGAAGCCGCCTTGCCGGACGAAGGCGCGAGCCAGATCGGCGCCTTCCACCTCGAAACGGCGCGGCCCGGCGAAGGTCTCGTTGAGCGTGACGTCGTGCAACAGGGTTCCGACGGCAACAACTTCACCGTCGTGCTCGATGTTCTGGACCTGTGCGATGCGGACGGCGAAAAGCCATGATCGAACCACGTGGTTGAACAAATACGGTTCACATAGCTGGCGGGCATGTTCGATCGCCCGGCCGACAAGCGGCGTATCGGGGACCGAAACCCCTGCAAGCGTGCGCCTGGCGATCGCATCCATGTCAGTGCCTTTCCTTCGCCGATTGTGTGTCGGTTTGACGCCCTTACCTTGGCAAGGGCGTCACCAGTTCATTTCGCGTAGGTCGTCAGGTTGGTCTCGTTGGTATCGACGACGAAGATCGCAAGCAGGCGAGCGCGTTCCGTCTTGCTGGCGTTTTCACTGACGGCGTGATGGTCGCCCGGAAATTCCGAGAAGCTTTCGCCTGCACGGTACGTCTTCACGGGCCCACCGTTGACCTGGCTTCGGATCGCCCCCTCCAGCACCGTGGCATAGATGAACGCGGAACTGGGATGGGTATGCGCCGGCGATGTCCCGCCCGGCCCGTACTCGACGAGCACGGCTTTCAAGCTCTTGCCGGGCACATTTGGAAGGGCGTGGTCGTAGACGAGCTTCACGCTGTCCGCGTCTTTGGCCATTGCTGCGGTGACGGATGCGGCGGCGAGCGCTGCACAGAGGAGTTTCCTGATCATGTCCGATATCCTTGTTGGAATGAGAGCTAGGGAATGCTGGTCTGATGGGTCGCGAAACCGGCGTTCAGTACTTACGCCGGTGGCGTGTATCGGCTGAGCCAGTCGTCGAAGTGGACGGCGCCGATACGCGCGTTCTCGCCGGGGACAAGCGTTTGATCGTCGATTGCCACTTGACCGTAGTAGAGAGCGCCAGGATCCGAGACGATTTTGCGCGGATCGTTGGTGGCCTTTAGAAAGCGACCGACGAGCTCGCTCATACGAACGCGATCGGGGCCGGCAATTTCGATCGTGCCGTTCACTGGCGCTGCTAGGGCGACGTCCGCCATCGCATCGGCAACGTCGTCGGCTGCCATTGGTTGGAAGTACGCCGGTGACATGTGGACGGTATCCCCTACGGCGCCGGTGTTTGCGATGGCGGCGGTGAACTCGAAGAACTGTGTGGCGTGCACGATCGTGTAGGGGATAGCGGACTCCTTGATCAGCTTTTCCTGAAGCAGTTTGCCGCGGAAATACCCCATGTCCTGCAGCCGGTCGGTGCCGACCACAGACAGCGCGACGTGATGGCGGACGCCGGCGGCCGCTTCGGCTGCAAGAAGATTACGCCCGGATGCCGCGAAAAATTCGAGCGCGGCCTTTTCCTCGAATGACGGTGAGTTCGCGAGATCGACGACGACCTGTGCCCCGGCAAGAGCGACGGCCAGCCCTTCTCCGGTGACGGTGTTCACTCCCGAATTCGGTGAGGCCGCAAGCACGTCGTGTCCCTTCCTGCGCAGTCTTTCCACAGTCTTGGAACCGATCAGCCCGGTTCCGCCGATGACGACGATCTTCATTTCCAATCTCCTTTGTTGAGGGTGTTGATTTGCGGGGTGTTGGTCGAATGTCGGCTTTCCGGCGAGCTACTCGCTGGCCGATGCGGCGTCCTCGATAAGTGAGGTGACCTCGTCGGGGTGCGAGACCATGAGCGCGTGGGACGCACCCTCGATGACGACCGTCTTCACGGCGTGCGCGCGCTTGGCCATGAAGCTCATGACGGCTGCCGGGATATTTCGGTCATCGGTGCCGTAGATCATGTAGGACGGCAGCGTTTTCCATGAAGCTACGCCCGAGGGCTCGGCCAGGGCTGCCTGCGCGATCGGGCGTTGGGTGGCGGCCATCAGCGACGACTGCTCTTCGGGAACGTCAGCCGCGAACTGGGCTCGGAATTTGTCCGGCTGGATGAAGAGATCCTGGCCGCCGTTCGGCGACGCGACTGGAGCAAGCGCGCTTGCCAAAGTGCTGCCGGGAAACATGCTGGACAAGGTGGCGCTCGATTCGCCGTTATCCGGCGCGAATCCGGCCACGTATACCAAGGCCTTCACATTGGGATTGCCGTTGGCGGCTTCGGTGATCACGGGTCCGCCGTAGGAATGCCCCACCAGCACGATCGGTCCGGGAACCGACCGGATGATGGCCGAGACCGCCGCGGCATCGCTGGCGACGCTGCGGAGGGGATTGGCTGCCGCCTTCGCCACATAGCCGTCCCTGCCGAGTTTGGTTATGACCGCGTCCCAACTCGACGATTCGGCGAAGGCCCCGTGCACCAGCACGATCGTCGGCTTGGGCTTCGCTCCGGCCGCCTGCGCCGTTGCGCCACCCGCGACGGCAAGCGCGGCGGCCAGCGCCAGGATTCCAGTGACATTTCGCATTTGCTTTCTCCTTTGTCGGCCTTCCGTTTGACCAATGTGGAGAAGGATGCGCCGATCCGGGGCGCCGACCTATTGTGCGGAATGGTCGGTCATACGATGCCAAGGTGCAGGGTGGGTCATCGCTGCGATCAGGTGACCTGGGTATTCCGCACGCGGATCGCCGGCAGCGCAGGGGTTCGTGACCAATACAAATCCATGGAGCTGCTGCCTCCAAACACCACTGCCGCCCCGGCGTAACGGCAAGACTCCCACCGCGAACGACATTGCCCCTGACCTTAGGCCTTCACAGCCCATGCTTTCGTATGGATCAAACAGCCACATCGTCTGATCGTTCCGCAATGACGCAGCATTTATATTGTTATTGTGAATACGATCCAAAATTAACCATGGAGTTACCAAAATGAAGAACACATCTCTTGCTGCCGCAATCCTTCTTGTTGCAGCAGGAAACGCCGTCGCCGGAAGCGATCACTACGGATCAAACTCGGTCCAGCAACCCGCAACTTCTTCCGAGAGCATGCACACCTCCTCGATCAGGAAGACGGGCAACGATGCCGGCGTGCAGGAGACCGTGCGCAAGCCGATTGCTCCCAGCAAGGACCCGGGCCAGGGCATCTGGGGTCACTAGCACCCGAAAATTGTAGAACCTGGAAGGACCGGGGCGTCGCCCCGGTCCTCTTCACGCTTTCCAAAGGACCTTGAAAGTGCGTGGGGGCCCTGACACAGGTTCTGAGACCGGGGAGCTATAAAACCACCTTTCACCTTGGATCTGGCCGAGTGGGATGGCGATCGACGCTCGACCGTCAAACGGCAGCGACTTGGCTACCCCAGCTCAAAGCAATGCCATTCCGCCGTCGACCCGCAGATTGACACCGGTGACAAAACTGCTTGCGTCCGATGCCAGGAACAGAGCGGCTTTTGCCAGTTCTTCCGGCTGGCCCATTCGACCAAGGGGAATTGCTTCGGCCATGGACTTCTCGAAGGATGCTCGCATTTCGGCCGGGACACCCAGTTTGTCGAGAATAGCCGTATCCACGGGGCCGGGGCTGAGCACGTTGACGCGTATGCGACGCGATTTCAGTTCTATCGCCCAACTGCGCGCGAAGGCGCCGATGGCTGCCTTGGAGCCTGCATAAACGGCATGGCCTTCCAAGACCTTCTCGCTGGCGATTGATCCCGTCAGTATGACTGCGCCGCCATCGCGCATCAGCGGGATCAGTTTCTGCACACCAAAGAAGACGCCGCGCGCATTGATAGAGAACTGCGCATCGTACTCGGCTTCGGAAACTGCCGACGAATGCGTGATGGTGTTCACGCCGGCGTTCGCCATATAGATATCGAACGCCCCAAACCTCTGATGGATCTGTCGCGCGACATCCTCGTGGTGCGCCACGTCGGCTACATCACCCTGAATGCCCAGTGCGCCGGCTCCGATCTCGGAGACTGCCTCCTCGACCGCACGCTGTCTCCGGCCGGTGATTACGACCTGCGCCCCCTCCGACGCGAAAGCTTTCGCGGCGAATAGCCCAATCCCACTGTTTCCCCCGGTGATCAACGCGGTCTTTCCTGAAAGTATACCCATTTGCATTGCCTCTGATGATTTTCACGAGAGCCGCCGCAGTTGCCAACCGCAGTTCTCAGCGTGAACTCGGACGGCTGAGACCAGAAAGCATCTCCAGGAGCCATCGATGCTGAGTTTTCATAGTCAGGCTGGCCGCACCGGTGTTGTGCGGCCAGCCATGACCGCCGCTTGAGAGCACTAGCCCTTGATGAAGGCGAGCAGATCGGCGTTCACCTGGTCCTGGTGTGTGGCCGTGATCCCGTGGGGCGCGCCGGGGTAATATATGGCCTTTGCGCCCTTGATCAGCCGCTCCGACTTGACTGACGAATCCTTGACCGGGACGATCTGGTCGTCCTCGCCATGCAGGATCAAGGTCGGTATATCGAATTTCTTGAGGTCCTCGGTGAAGTCGGTTTCGGAGAACGCTTTGACGCATTCATATGCATTCACGAGACCGACCTGCATGCTCCAGAGCCAGAACTGATTCAGAACCCCCTGGGAGACCGTGGCGCCTGGCCTGTTTGCACCATAAAACGGCTGTGCGAGGTCCAGATAGTGCTGCGAGCGATCCTTGAGGAGGCCGGCCCTTATGCCGTCGAACACTTCGATCGGCAGACCTTCCGGATTGGCCGGCGTTTTCACCATGATCGGCGGAACAGCGGCGATAAGAACAGCCTTGGCCACGCGTTCCGTCCCGTGCCGCCCGATATAGCGAGCGACCTCGCCTCCCCCGGTTGAATGCCCGACCAGCGTGGCGTCCCGGAGATCCAGCGCCTCGATCACGGCTGCAAGATCGTCCGCGTAGCCATCCATGTCGTTGCCGGAGGTGGCCTGGCTGGAGCGGCCATGGCCCCGCCGGTCATGAGCAACCACGCGGAAGCCATTATGGGCCAGAAAGAGCATCTGTGCATCCCAGGCGTCGGAATTCAGCGGCCAGCCGTGTGAGAAGGTTATTGGCGGACCCCTACCCCAGTCCTTGTAATAGATTTCCGTACCGTCCTTGGTTGTGATGGTGCTCATTGTTTTGCGTCCTGATTGAGGGGTGGGAACATGTGGGTTTTGCTGGGCGCCGGATGACGAAGCGACTGGCAGTCCGGCTATGACCGCTGCTGAAAAACTGGCCAACAAGACGTCGCGGCGGGTTGCACCGAGGGTGAAAAGTCCATCCATACTCATCGTGTCCATCCTTGGTGAGCGGCTTCTCGGGTCGGCTCACCATCACGATCACCGGGTCGACCTGCACCGTCGCTTTCGGGGGGAGGAGCGGGCGAAGGAGCGGCGACGCCCGATGATCGTGATGGCTTGCGAGGGAGAAGATGCGCCGATCCGCCCCGCGAACCTATTCTACGCAAGCATCTGTCGTACGATGCCAAGGTGCAGGGTAGGTACGCCGAGGTGCTGGAACTGTCGCTGAGATGGGGCAAATGATGCGATGACGTTGGTTCGTGCGCGACGTGCCGCGTGCGGCTGTCACAAACACGACCTATCAAGCCGTATGAGGATTCTTCTCAAAACGAGGAGCGGCTGATCGCGAGCAAGTCACCGCCCGAACGGACCGCGATAGGTTTCGCCTACGTGGTCCTCATGTTGAGTAATCAACTCACCGCCGGCCAGAGCGCAATATGCTTAGGTGTACAACGCGTTATTATAACGACAAAGGCTTTAAAGCTTTCGCCTTATAGAAATTGCACGGCATTTGCCGCTCTTGGAGCACTTTGTACCTCACAACCCCGGAGTGCTTTATGCGCCTTAGCTTTCTTTCTGGTTTCCTCATTGCGGTTCTTGCTGCCGGGCCATCGACTTCTGCCAGCGCACCGCACTCCGGCGTGCCGCTCGGGCAATCGACCGACCTGTCGGCACGTATCGTCGACGGCAAGGCCGACGTTAACGGTGTGGCCTATCACTATTTGCTGGCAGCAGGCGGCCCGAAAACCGTGGTGTTGTTGCATGGTTGGGGCACGACCTCATACATGTGGCGCTTTGTAATGCCGCAACTGGTGGCGCGCGGTTACACGGTACTTGCGCCCGATTTGCGCGGTTTGGGGGACACCGCCAAGCCTGCGGCCGGCTACGAAAAGGCGGCGATTGCCGAGGATATTCGAGCACTTGTCAATCAGCTGAACCTTGGTCCGGTCCTCAATCTCGTCGGTCACGATATGGGTGGCATGGTCGCTTATTCCTATGCGGCGCAGCACCCGGGGGAAGTCACCACACTGGCAATCGTTGACGTCCCGCTGCCAGGCATCGAACCGTGGAACGAATTGATCCAAGGCCCTCGCACTTGGCATTTTCGCTTCCACTCCGTACGCGACGTGCCGGAAATGCTCATTGCCGGTCGCGAGCTTGAGTATTTAAAGTGGTTTCACAATGCAGAGGGGGTAAATACTCGCGCGTTCGACACCGAAGCCGACGAAGTCTACGGCCGTTCTTATGCCCAGCCTGGCGCATTGCGCGCAGGCTTCGAGTACTACCGGGCTTTCCCGCGTGACGAAGAACAGAACAAAGCCTTTGCAAAACACAAGCTGACGATGCCGGTACTCGGTATAAGCGGTTCGGGTGGCCTGGCATCGATGTACGAAGGCCATCTCCGCCACGTCGCCGAAAACGTACGGGCCGTAGTAGTCGAAGGCTCAGGCCATTGGGTTCCGGAGGAGCAGCCGGCCGCCGTCACAAGGGCCCTGATCGAATTCCTGCCACCAGCATACTAAGCTTCGCGGCTGGCTGAAGCACAACATTAGCGATAGTCGCCGTGATGGAGATACTCCGCTCCAAAGCTTTCCCAATGCGCCGCCGTTAGCTGGCGATGCGCGGCAAGAGCTTGGTAGTGTAGCCTCAACACCAGGTTACACGCGGCGATCATCGCTCTAAACTTCATGAAAATTTGTCTGAGTCCGGATCGTCCTGGGCAGGCTACTCTTAACGGAGAAGCGCCAGCCGCTGGGCGATCCTATCGGACGGAGGCGAGGTTCACCCTTTCGAAAGTCCTGGCCGCGCCGGCCTCGCGCATCGGCGGGGGCAGCGTTTCCCAGGCCCGGATCAGCTCTCCGATGGAAGCTGCTTCCATCTTGCGCATGACATTGCCGCGGTGAAGCTTGACGGTCACTTCACTGATGCCGAGGTCGAAAGCGATCTGTTTGTTGAGGCGCCCACGCGCCACTTCATGCAGCACCTCGCGCTCGCGCGGGGTCAGCGTCTCGACACGCTCGATGTTGCGCTTGACGACCACCGCATCTGCCCGCCGCTTGGCATCCACCGCAATGCCCGCGATCACGGCGTCAAGGAGTGTTTGGTCGCGCACCGGTTTGGTGAGAAAATCCACCGCGCCCGCCTTCATCGCCTGGACAGTCATCGGTATGTCGCCATGCCCAGTCAGGAAGATGATGGGCTTGGGATTGCCGTTTGACGCAAGATGGTGCTGTAGATCCAGGCCGCTTGCCCCTGGCATGCGGACGTCGAGGATCAAGCAACCGGGGCTGTCCAAGACGTCAGCGTCGAGCAATTCTCGGGTCGAAGCGAAGCAGACCGGTTCAAAGCCCATCGACAGTATCAACTCCGACAGTGCCTCCCGAACAGACGCATCGTCATCGACAATGATGACGAGCGGCTGCTGCGGCTCGGCGTTCCGCTGCCGTGACACCGGCGTCGATCTCTGCAAGAGCGGTTGGTCAACTCTCATGTTCATCCCTCGGTTCTTGGTTGCGTAAAGCGTCGCTCACAGCCGCAAGCAGGGCCTGGCCATCGAAAGGCTTTCGGAAAAACCCGCTGATGCCTTTGGCGCGGTGCTGATCGGCTATCTCGTGACGACCGGTGATCAGGAACACCGGCAGGTCCGCACGCGTCTTCTTGACCAAGTCACGAAGTTCAAAGCCGTCCGTACCAGGCATCCCGATATCGGTAATGAGCAAGTCCACGTCAGACAGCCCGCTGACGAGCAGTGATCCCGCCGACGAGAAGATGCGGGCAGCATAGCCCGCAGACTCCAAAAGGTTCTCGAGCGACTCGAGCAATCTTGGGTCGTCATCGACAATCGCCACGACAGGTCGCACCTTGCTCACACTCCGTTCCCTCCCGTTCGTCGAGAGTGGCTGATCGGTATCTCCAACCGCTCCGCCATGCGCACGAGATCAGCGAGTGATGCCGCAACCATTTTCTGCATCACGTTCCGTCTATGGATTTGCAGCGTGACCTCGCTGATCCCCAACTCAGCCGCGGCCTGTTTGTTGAGCAGGCCACTCACAACGAGCGGCAGCACCTCGCGTTCTCGCTGCGTGAGCTCTTGATAGCGTTGCCTCAACACGGTGAGTTCGGCGCGCTCTGATCGCCTTTCCCGGTCCTGGGCGATCGCTGCCCGGATCGCGACCATGAGGTCCGTATCGCTGAAAGGCTTTGTCAGGAAGTCCACAGCGCCGTGCTTGATCGCACGCACAGAGGACGGGATGTCGCCATGCCCCGTTATGAAGACGATCGGCGGATGATCGCCCTCGGCGATCTGCTTCTGCAGATCTAGACCGTTGATGTCAGGCAATTCCACATCGAGGATCAGGCAGGCGGGGACGTCCGGCTTGTCGGCAAGGACATAGTCGCCGGCCGATCCGAACGCTACGGCGCGCATGCCATGGGACTCCAGAAGCTCACCAAGCGCTTCCCGAATACGCACGTCGTCATCGACGATGAAGACCATTTGATCGTGGGGCGTCATGCTGCCGCTTTCATTTCAACTGGCATCGTGAAGACGAACGCCGTTCCGTGCGGGTCGTTCTTCTCCACCCACAACCGTCCGCCATGGGACTCGACGATCGAACGGCAGATCGCGAGTCCCATGCCCATGCCATGCTCTTTCGTCGTAAAGAACGGCTCGAATATTCGGTCAGGAAACTCAATGCCCGGGCCACAATCGCTGATCTCGATCTGGATCGCGTCCCCTATACGGCCCACGCGAAGTCCAAGAACCTTGTCACCGGTAACAGAGTCCATCGCCTCGATCCCATTGCGGATGAGGTTCACCAGAACCTGCTGGATCTGCACCCGATCGAGCGCGACAATAGGAAGGTCGCTTTCGACATCGATATCCAGACGAACACGGCGCCGCACCGCCTCCTCGGCGATGAGGTCGCGCGCCTCCGCGATGACGCTGTCGAGTGCTGTGTAAGCCATCGCGTCTGCCGATTGCTTGAATAAGGCGCGGATACGGCTGACGACATCCGCAGCTGAGTTGGCATCACGGATAATACGCTCCACAGTCTTCTGCGCCCGCTCGATATTTGGCGGATCGGCCGTGAGCCAACGCTGGCAGGCATATGAATTGGCGACAACAGCCGCCAGAGGCTGGTTCACCTCATGCGCTATAGAGGCTGAAAGCTCGGCGAGACTCGCCGCCTGGCTCGCGCGTGCAAGTCTCTCTTGCGCCAGGCGCAGCTCTTCTTGCGTGCGAACTTCACCGTCGATGTCCAGACAGACGACGTTCCACTGAACAATCGCCCCTTCTGCATTGCGCATCGGTGCCGCGCGCGTATCGACCCAGCAATATTCGCCATCGAAGCGACGCAGACGGTGCCTCCGCGCATACGGTTCGCCAGTGGCCAACGAATGAGCATAGTTCGCTTTGACGCCCGCCAGGTCGTCAGGATGAACGCCTTCGTCGAGTGTCCCGGAAAGGCGGGATTTTCCCTTACCGTCCAATACCTCCAACTCATATCCGAGGAACTCGCGGAGCTGACGGCTTCGATATATCGGCTCACCATTCGGTGCGGCGCAATCGATCATCACCGGCAGCGTTTCAACCAGCTGCCACAGCGAACGTTCTCTCTCGCGCAGCGCCACCTGTGCGCGCATCTCCTCGTCGATGTCGATGGAGACCTGGTACCAGTGAACGATGGCTCCGTCCCGATCGCGCAGAGGCTCGCAACGCCCTTCTATCCAGCGATAGCTGCCGTCTTTCCAACGCCGGCGATACCGCATGATGAAGGAGTCGCCAGTTTTGAGGCAGCTGGCTGACCTATTGAGCACCTCGAGAGCGTCTTCGGGATGAATCAGATCTCGAGCCACCCTCGTGAAGTCTTCGAAGTTTGCCCCGGAGATGCCGAGTTCCTCCAAAGACCGCCTATTGACGTACGCAAGCTTGCCATCGGGCGTCCAGCTCCAGATGTGGACCGGCAAGGCATCGACAAGCTGCTGAAGCTCGCGCTCTCTTTCGCGCAATGCCTCCTGCGCCCGCATCTCATCTTCGATGTCGATTGAAGCCATATACCATTGAACGATCGCGCCATCGGTATCCCTTAACGGTTGCGCTCGTGCTTCTATCCAGCGGTACACGCCATCCTTCTCGCGTCGACGAAAGCGGTTCACGAAAGGCTGGCCGGACGCAAAGCCATTCGAAGCCCTCCGAAACATTGTCGGAAAGTCTTCAGGATGGGCCAGGTCCCGGGCCAGGGCATCGAAATTATTGATGTGCGTCGGTGGCGAACCGACCTTCTCCAGGTATCGCTTGCTGGTGTAGGTGATCCTGCCTGAAGGGGCAAAGCTCAGGAGATTCACGGGCACAGCGTCAATCATTTGCTCCAGTTGCCGGTTGGCTTTCCGCAGCGCTTCTTCTGCCCTCACCTGGTCGTCGATGTCGTGCGAAAGACCGTACCATTGGACGACAGTCCCACACTCGTCCCGCATCGGTTCCGCTCGGCCCGACATCCATCGGAAGACGCCGTCAGCACGACGCAGGCGATAGTTCAGGGAGAAGCTTTCCCCGGTGGTGACCGAGTGGTTGATCGCTGTTTCCAGCGTGGCGGCGTCATCGGGATGTACGACAGCCGCAATGGCCGCCTTCAGGCCATTTCCTCCGACATTCTCGTATCCTCCTACGTCAAGGCCGAGATACTCAACCATTCGCTTGCTGAAGAAGACCGGCTCGCCCGACGCAGACAGGCGCCAGAGGAAGCTCGGCACCATGTCGACCAGTTGCGAGAGTTCCCGCTCCCGGTCGCGCAACGCTTCCTGTGCGCGCATCTCGTCGTCGACGTCGATAGAGATCACATACCACTGAACAATCGCGCCGCTGTGATCACGCAGCGGCTCGCCGCGTCCATCCACCCAGCGGTACGCTCCGTCCGCACGGCGCATTCGATACTTCATGGAGTATGGTTCGCCGGTAGCCAGAGAGTGGCGGACGGTCTCCAGGAGGCGTGCCGCATCTTCGGGATAGACGAGGGACTGTATGGCCGCCGCCTGCCGGCTCATCCCCGGCTTGTCCAGATCCGCCACACCGTCGAGACCGAAGAAGTCAAGCAAACGTCTGTTGAAGAAGGTCGGCTCGCCTTCAGGCGTCAGCCGTCTGATCTGGACTGGGACCATGTCGACGAGCTGAGAAAGTTCCCGCTCCCGACCGCGCAGCTCCGCCACGGTTTTCTTGTAGACATCGTTGTCGAGCGCGATTCCATACCATCCCGTGATACGACCCTGGCTGTCGCGCGCGGGCCGCGCGGCGGTTCGGGCCCATACATAGGTGCCGTTTGCGCGCCGAAAGCGAAACTCGACATTGAAATGATCGCCGGTCCTCAGACAATGGCGCCAGGTAACCGCGATCTGCTCATAGTCGTCTGGATGAAGCAAACGCTTCCAGGCGGTGTACCCCTCGTTCAATGGAGCGTTCAGATCCTCCAGCGTCACCCCGAGGGAGCTCAGCGCGAACGGATGCAGGTAGATCCATCTACCCGCCGCATCGAACGCCCATCCGTTCCCGAATATGCTTTCAACGATTTTCGCCGATCGAATTGGCCCGGCATTGTTCTCAACCAAGTGATCCAGGTTCGCCCCGGAAAGCGGCTCCCCATCTGTCACCAGATCATCAATGTCCACACTGACACTGTAGCCGGGCTCCGATCGGGTCTCGTTCCAGCGATAACTTCCGTCGGCCTGCAGTTGCCTGTGCCTCGTTACCTGGGGGACACCTGTCCAGAACGCGCGGGCGACTGCGTGCGCCGCCGCTGTCCGGTCGTCCGGATGGACCAGTCTCAGGGAATGGTGAGCGTCGGAGGCTGCTTCCTTCTCGGCCGCAATGATCACGTCAGCGGATCGCTCTGTGGCTGCGGACGGCGAATCGCCTTCAATCAATGTGCCATACCATGCAACGGCGTTACCTTCGCTATCGCACAGCGGCTGTCCGGAGATTCGGCTCCAACCGTAAGCACCGCTCGCGCGCAAAATGCGGTGCTCCACATTGTAGTGCTCACCTGTCTGCAGGCAGCGACGCCACTCGGCCACGGCTCGGTCATAGTCGTCTGGATGGATTAGCCGCTTCCAACCCGCGGGGCCACCTTCTGACGAAGTGTTGAACTCCTCCAGCGTCGTGCCGAGAAGCGATAGCGTGCTGGGAGTAACATAGCTGAATCTGCCGGCCGCGTCTGTCGCCCACCCATTGCCGACCACGCTTTCAATGATCCGAGCCGCCCGCAACGCTTCCGCGTCGGGTTCGCCAAGCGAGTTGAACGCTGTCGTCATTGTCTTCTCCTGCCGGACAATGAAAGGCGGAGACTGTCAGCGCCTTCTTTAACTCTCATCATTGACCATCTGGGCTCGTGAATTCGTTTTTCCGATCTTAACCGGACCACGCCGCAGCCGCACCTCATGGAAATCCATGAGATGTGAGTGACCAAACCTCCGGGTGAGGCACCTACACGTCCCGATTGAAGCTATAGCCTTTCACGCGGAGAAATCGAAAACCTAGCCGTTAAAAACGCATGCCTTCACCGACATACAGAAAGCCTCGGGCCTCGCCTCAACTACGCTGAGCAGTCCCCGGAACTCCCCGTGAAATTCATCTTCGCCATGCCGGTATTTTCGTAATGTTTGCCGCAACACTCGTTCGGGGCAAAGGCCAAATGCCCGCTCGCCTCCAAGCTGCCAAGATCGGCCGTCCACAGCGTGTATCGCAATGCCGGCTTCAGGGTGATCGCGATGCCGGCCTCCGGCAGTGCCACCGATCTTGAGACGCCTGCCAATCCAAGTGGTTTGCCTATCGAAGTTTTTGACGGGCTGAGCCAAGCGCTGCAAGTCGGGCGCAGTTCTATCTCGATTTTGCGAGCGGCCCGTTCTAAGTGTTCAACCGATCCGACGCGAAGCCATTGCGAGCGTCGTTCACACATGATGGGCGCCGCCAATGCCCAGATTCAATTCATCAAGGCCTTTTCGGAGACCCACTTCACCGAACACCTCCAAGTCAATCGACTTGTCTCCGTTCGTGATGCATGGCGACGACGACTAGATCGTTCCGATCCATGACTCGGCGCTACTCTCGCGAACACTGAAGCGAGCAACACTCAAGGTCTATGAGAAATTTCCGCACGGCATGTGCACGACGCAGGCCGACACTATCAAATCCTGACCTGCTCACCCTAGTCAGGTCGTAGGCTCGCGCCGCCTCCCCCCGACAAGAGCCCAGTCTGGCTGCCGCTCCGATCGGCAGGCAATCCCCCTTCACAAACAGGAGCAAGAGAACGATCAGAACGACCATCTTCATCGCTGCTATCGCAGCCACCTCCCTATACGCTGGTGCAGATGATTTTCGGCTCGGATATCGCAATATGTACTTCGAGCCGTGTCAACCGGACGAGGTACGGACGACGAAAGCAGGGGTTTTTCCGGTTTCTCTCTGCAGCCAACGAAGAGGCAGGCGAGCTTCTTACCTGTCCGGCTTCCGATTTTTGAGCACAGGGGCATTCCGCTCTTGCGCAAAGCACGATGAACGTCAGGACGAATGAGATGTCCGAGATGCCCGCGACCACCAACTTCTCCAACGCACCCGGCGCGGCCGTGCCTCAGCCGCGGCCGGCTGCCTTCGTCGAGCAGCCAGCTCGGCCCTCGGCGGAAGAGCCGAGTGCCTTGCCGGTTGGTACGGAAGCTACTCCCGGCGACGTCACTGCGGCGGTATCTAGGAGCCGCCGCCTCAAGCGGATCGCATTCGCGGCGACGTTTCTGATTTGCGCAGCCGCGGGAGGTGATTGGGGCTATGGCTACTGGACCGCAGGCCGGTATCTGGAGTCTACCGACGACGCCTATTTGAAAGCCGACTACACGACGGTGGCGCCGAAGATATCGGGCTACATTGCCGATGTGCCGGTGCATGACAACCAGACTGTCGAGACCGGGCAGGTTCTCGCCCGCATCGATGACCGCGACTTCCGTGCCGCGCTCGCCCAGGCTGATGCCGAGGTCGAGGCCGCCGAGGCGGCCGTCCGTAATCTCGACGCACAGATCGCGCTCCAGCAGTCGCTGATCCTGCAGGCAAAGGCGACAGTCGCCGCAACGCAAGCTTCGCTGGCGTTCGCCAGCACCGACGCCGACCGCTATGCGACGTTGGCAAGGAGCGGCACCGGTACTGCGCAGAAAGCCGAAGCAAGCCGCGCCCAGGCCGATCAACTCATCGCCGGGTTGCAGCGCGACCAGGCTTCCCTAGCCGCCGCAAAGGCTAAGATCGACGTACTCGCCACCGAGCGCGACAGTGCCGTTGCCCAAACGGATCGCGCCGAGGCAGCTTCCGATCAGGCCCGACTGAACCTTTCCTATGCCACAATCACGGCACCGGTCGACGGCACGGTCGGCGCGCGCACGCTCAGGGTTGGACAGTATGTGGCATCAGGCACGCAGTTGATGGCTGTGGTGCCGCTGCATGCCGTCTATGTCGTCGCCAACTTCAAGGAGACGCAGCTCGCTCATGTGCGTCCCGGGCAGCCGGTGCGCGTCGCCGTCGACGGCTTCCCTGGCGTCGAATTGACTGGTCAGGTCGACAGCCTGTCGCCGGCGAGCGGCCTGGAATTCGCATTGCTGCCGCCCGACAACGCGACCGGCAACTTCACCAAGATCGTGCAGCGTATCCCGGTGAGGATCTCCATCGACAATCACAAGCTCGACGGGCTGCTCAGGTCCGGCATGTCCGTCGAGCCGACCATTAACACCAAAGCGGCCGTGCTGGCCGACGGTCGTTCCTCAGTTTCGCGATGATTGACACTGGCGCCGTTCTTACTGGCGCTTGAGGAGTTGCAGCAATGAAAACCGCCGTCTCCTCGCTTCCGACGTCGGCCGGCGACGTCCAGAACGCGGCCGGATCTGCTGGTGCCGCCAATTCGCTGCGGGTCTGGGTGGCGGTGGTCGGCTCTGCTCTCGGAGCATTCATGGCCGTGCTCAATATTCAGATCGTCAATGCCTCGCTTGCCGACATCCAGGGGGCGATTGGGGCTGGCATCGATGACGGTGGCTGGATCTCGACGTCCTACCTCATAGCGGAGATTGTGGTGATCCCGCTGACCGGCTGGCTGTCTCAGGTCTTCTCGCTGCGGATCTATCTGATCACCAACGCGGTGCTGTTCCTCGTCTTTTCGGTCGCCTGCGCCTTCGCCGCCAATCTAGGTCAGATGATTGTCCTACGAGCGATCCAGGGTTTTACCGGCGGCGTGCTCATCCCGCTCGCCTTCACCATTGTCATCACGATGTTGCCGAAAGCCAAGCAGCCGATCGGCCTGGCCCTGTTCGCGCTGTCGGCCACCTTCGCGCCAGCGATAGGCCCGACCATCGGCGGCTATCTCACCGAGAACTGGGGCTGGCAATACATCTTCTACGTCAACCTGGTGCCGGGCGCGCTGATGGTCGGCATGCTGTGGTTTTCGCTCGACGGCCAACCGATGCGGCTTGGCCTGCTCGCCAAAGGCGACTGGCCGGGCATTGTCACCATGGCCATCGGACTGGCGGCCCTGCAGACCATACTTGAGGAAGGCAACAAAGACGACTGGTTCGGCTCGCCCTTTATCGCGCGGCTGGCAATCGTCGCCGCGGTGTCGCTGACCCTGTTCGTCTGGATCGAGCTGACTTCGAGCCATCCGCTGCTGAACCTCAGACTGCTGGTACGCCGCAACTTCGGCTTCGGCGTCCTCGCCAACTTCCTGCTTGGTGTCGCGCTCTACGGATCGGTCTTCATCGTACCCGTCTATCTCGCCCGCATTCAGGGCTACAATGCCGAGCAGATCGGCATGGTGCTCGCCTGGACCGGCCTGCCGCAGCTTGTCCTGATCCCGCTTGTACCTGGCCTTATGCAGCGCTTCGACATCCGTCTCGTCATCGCGATCGGCTTCGCCCTGTTTGCCGCATCCAACTTCATGAACGTCCACATGAGCGGAGCATATGCCGGCGACCAGCTGTTCTGGCCGAACATCGTGCGCGCCATCGGCCAAGCCCTTATATTGGCGCCGCTTTCGGCAATAGCCACGTCAGGCATCGAGACGGAAAATGCCGGCTCTGCCTCGGCCCTGTTCAATATGACCCGCAACCTCGGCGGCGCCGTCGGCATCGCGCTGCTGCAAACCTTCCTCACCAAGCGCGAGCAGTACCATTCGAACGTGCTGGTACAATCGGTATCCCTGTTTCAAGAGGCAACGCGCGTCCGCATTGTGCGGCTCACCGCCTATTTCCATTCGCATGGTATCAACGACCAGGCGCTCGCTGCACAAAAAGCGATTGCTGCGATCGCGCTGAGGGTACGCCAGCAGGCCTTCGTCATGGCCTTCAACGACACCTTCTTCCTGCTTGGCGTTAGCTTAATAATCGCGTTGTCGGCCGTCCTGTTGCTAAAGAAGCCGGGTCATATAGCAGCCGGCGGCGCCCACTAACCTACTGGGGGAAGCCGGGAACGCCACCGGACATCAATTCGCTGGTTCGAGCTCCAGGGCCAGTAGGCTTCATAGGACGCGGCTTTGGCATGGCCGCACTAGGATGCAGTGTGAATTCGCGAGCCGTGATAGGTGCTGCGCCAAGCGCTGACGATGCTCACGCCGGTTGCCGCGCCATTGCGCGACCACAGATGTGCCGGGCACCAGCGAAGAGAAATCGACCTCGACCGTAGCAAGGTCTTCAACAGGTAACACCAGCTCGGCGGGCCGTCTTTCGGGTTCGCCAGGATTGCTCATGATGAAGGTCTCTGTTGCTGGAAAGTGCTTCATCGCGCCGGCGGCAATCGAGCAGGCATGTCTGCGGCCGTGGTCATCTCTTTGCTCAAGTGGCACCATGGGGGCCGAGGCGGGATATCAGTCATTGTGCCAACAGTGTGTGCGCCCGATACTTTCGCTTATTATTTCCTCAGCGAAGGATTGGCCTGATAACCGAGAACGCCATGCGGCGACAGGCGGTCTTGGCTCTTCCGGCGACCATTTCTCACGCCAGGCTTGGCGCGCGCGGCAATCAAAGAACAATTGTCTCGGCGCGCTCACACCTCGGCATAGGCATACCTACCTGTCTGCACCGTAGCCGTCTTTCCTGCCAAGTGCGAGCCTTCCAACGCGCTATCCGGAACGACCGGCGCCAAGTGGCCGAACGGGCTCGTGCCCCTCCATTTGCGGAACGTCATCTGCATTCAGACAAGAGAAAGATCGTGAAACTCTACTACAGTTCCTTCGCCTGCAGTTCGGCTGACCACATCGCGCTTGAGGAGGCCGGCGCTTCCTTCCAGCGCGAGGCGATAGACCTCCAGACGAAACGAATGGCTTCCGGGCACGACTTCCTCACGATCTCGGCAAAGGATAGTGGCGAAACGCTGACCGGGAACGGCACGCACGACGGCGAGCATGTTTGGTTTCAATGCTGGCAAGGAGACGCAACATGAAAATTGTGGTCATTGGCGGCTCACGTTATATAAGAGCACGCACCGTCAAGAAACTGCAGCGTAAGGGCCACGAGGTGGAGGCTGCGGCCTCACTCCCTCACGTCGACAACTACATTGCGGACTATCGCGATGCTGGCTACGCTGGCCAAACTCTGAGGCGTCTGCTCCTGCATTTGGCGTCGCTCGTTCATGAGCTGTGGCGTCAAGGACGAATATGGCGCGGCAAGCTTTGCATTCGGGTCGAAGGACATGACCCCAAAGCGATGTAGATCGCAAGCGCATGACGCGCTTAGAAGCACTCTCGGCCTAGTCAAGGCGGCCGGAGTGAAGGGACTACGGTAATCGTTTTGAGGCCGGCCAGGATGCTCGGGTCAGCAGTGTCGACAAGATGCGTGAGGCCCTTGAAACAGCAGGCGCATCGACCACTGCGGCGCGATACCGCCCTTACCGACCTTCACGAGCAGGCCTTCCTTGCACATCGGGGACAAGTAATAGCGAGGGATTCCTGCATTTGACAAATCACAGGTCCGCACCTCACAGCCCTTGTAGCCAGAGCAACAGCTTGGTTGAGAAGTGATGGTTTGGGACCGCAAAGCGAAGTGCCTCCGCATGGTGTGCCGTCCAGAATTATCTGTCGCTGTCCGGAATTAATCAGGCCGTCGCCGTCGTGCGCAAGCGCCAACGCTGAGATACTGACGCCATCTGGCTCAAGTCTCAAGCGATTGGGGAGGAAGTATAGAGCTGAACCTCGGTGCTCAGGTTTTACCAATCCTGTCGTCTTGGGTCGACCAATCCGTTGTCGACCGTGAGCGGGTTTACCAATAAGGGCGGCTATATTCTACGCAAATCCAATCGCTTAATGCCAATCCAGAATTAACTGTCATTGAGGCCATTAGTAAACTCGATCTTTGATCGGAAACCCCTACCCTCAGCCAGAAAACTCTCCTGTTTTCAATCGCCCGCCCGCCAGCAACCCATAATTCCGGACTGGTTACCCCGTGAAATGCTCAATAATTCCGGACGTCGCACCAGACTGCCATTTATGCGGCTTTTTGAGCACAAACCAGGAACAACCCCCGTTTCCATTCATCGAAATGTTGCGATGCTCCCTGACGTGGGATCAGGGCCGTCGCTTGACTCAGACATGTTCCTCTGGGGTCTCGACCTCTTCAATCATAGTTATTACTGAGAAGCCCATGAGGCGCCCGCAACGCTCGCCGAACAAGCCAAAGTCGCAGCAAGGATCCCCGCAACCCTGAAGGCGACGGCGCTCGGTCAGCCTCAACCCGTGTTGACTTCATTCTCGGCCAAGCTTCGGTGCGTCGCACCGTCGCCGACAGACACTCGTTCCTCCGACTGACCCCATGGGCCAGAAACACGTTCTTCGCCAATCGTCGCGGATAAACTCCAGCCCAAAGTCTTAGACGGGATGCAACGCTGACACCATGGTGGTACTATTTGCGCCGTGAAAGAAACCGCCTCTCATGAACGACCTGGTCAGCGATTCCATAATTTCGTTGCCACCCTGGAGCGTATGTTCGCGCACCATGACGGCGTGACGGTGGATTCCTCCTTACGGTTACCCGACAAGGACACCGGGCGGCTTCGCGAACATGACGTGGTGATTATCCGTCGTACTCATCACGGGCCCAACCTGACGGCCATTGAATGCAGGGACCAAGGGCGAAAGGTGGGAGTTCCTCAGATTGAGGCCTTCGCTAAGAAGTGTGAAAAGACTGGAATCCATCGCGGAATCGTTGTTGCTGCGAACGGCTTTACACGCACCGCCCGCACCAAGGCAAAGGCACTGAACCTGACATGCATGGACTTGGCCGAGGCGGAATCCTTTGAATGGATTGGCACCGTCACCATCGTCGGCCAATTCTACAACTTCACCGCGATCGGGGCCTGCGTTGGCGTGGTGGAAAACGGGCGAAAGGTCACGAATCCATCCGCAGTCTATACGTCTGACGGCTTGCCCTACCCCGGCGAGGGTATTCAATCCCTCATCATGGACAAATTGCCCCCGGAGGCCCGCAATCCGACCCGCCAGACCCTCAACAGTCAAATCGTTGCTCCGATGGACGGACTGTACGTCATCGACGCTCTGGGCCAGCGCTTCCAAGTGAAGGATATCACATGCACTTACGCACTGGAGATTGAGGTTACGGAGCGCCCAATTACGTTCCATTACTACGCCGGAGAAAGCGCAGCGCTGGAGATCGCGTCCGGACAAATTACGTTCCCGAGTGGGCAGTCTACGTTGGCATTCATCAAATCAAAGGACGGCATTATGGGCTACCTCGTCTCAACGGGAGCGTTGGACCATCGAGTGAAGATCGGCAATCTACCGGAACGGCGCTTCGTCTAGATTCTCGTAGAATCTTCAGCAGTCGGCACTAGTTTTGGCAACCTAGGACCACGCGGCTCATAATTTGGCCGTCTCCGGCCACTCCATAGCCTCGTACCCTCGCGAACATTTCCTGTAGGCCCAGCAAATACATACATAGGATTCAGACAAATGCATTGCCGGGAGGGAATATGAAAGAGCGGTTTGAAGGCGGCAACAGTTCGGCGCTTATCGCTAGTCTGAAGCGGCAGTTTGACAGTGGTGACGCAGCGGTCGCTGAGGCAATCGCGACGGCTGGCGAGCTCGTAGAATACAAGGCCGCGGATACGCTCATTGCCGAAGGCGGTGAGGACAACGACGTGTTCTTTCTTGTCGCCGGCGGCGTCTCTGTAGTGGTCAAAGGTCAAGAGGTGCGAACTCTAAAGGCCGGTGCGCACGTCGGCGAGATGGCCGCGATAGAGCCTTCCCAGCGGCGGTCCGCCTCAGTGTTCGCTGAAGATACGGTCGTAGCGATAAAGATGTCGGGGGCAGAATTCTCGGCTTTGGCTGACAAGTTTCCGGGTTTGATCTGGAAATCCGTAGCCCAAGAGTTGTCGCGGCGGCTATTCGATCGCAATCGACTCATGACGACCCCCAACGAGAAGCCGAGGATGTTTATAATGTCGTCTGTGGAGGGGCTCGACGTTGCGAATGAAATCCAGACCGGTCTCCAGCATGACGTACTTGCAACCGTGTGGCCGAACGGCGTCTTCTGGGCGGGCGGCTATCCGCTTGAATCTCTGGAACTAGCCGTGGCCGAAAGCGATTTCGGTGTAGCGGTCGCACTATTCGAGGACATCGTCGAAACCAGCCGAGGCGCTCGCAATTCTGCCATCCGAGACAACGTGCTCTTTGAGCTTGGCATGTTCATGGGACGCCTTGGTCGGCGTCGCAGTATCCTAGTATATCCGCGCCAAACGGGGATAAACCTTCCGTCGGACCTCCATGGTCTGACGCCAGCGTCTTTCGCAACGGGCGATCCCAGCACGCTGGCGTCACGCCTTGGACCGGTTTGCACGCAAATCCGAAAAATCGTGCGGCAACTCGGCGTTAAGACACCAAATTCCTGAGCCAATCCAGACTGGCTTCCATGAGGCTCCTCTTCCTTGCTGCGGTGCCAACATCACCGACGACGGTCACCGACTCAGGAGGAAGTAATTGGGAAAATGCGGTCGCCGATAGGGCGAGCCTCGTGGAGCCGGTACGACGGACAATCAACAGGACAGCGAAATTCACGCCTACTTTCGGGTCGCTTACAATCGATCGCATCGTCCTGACATCGTCGGCACTTGGGATCGGGTCGAAGCTCGGATGCGAGTGCCATTCACCCAGATAATTGTACCGCTCAAAATCTCTGCCTGTTCGCTCGAAAAATTCTCGCAGGAATTCCGCGTGCAATACAGGATCGCGTTCGAAATGTGTGGGAGTGCCATGGCTCGTCTGGATTGAAATATCGACAATCCGAAACGTTTCGTCCGTCACGTGCTCGCCGACGATAAGACCACCGATCTCCTGGCGTCTAGCTTTCGCCAGCGCGATATTGAGCCGCGACGCTATATCATCCGGCAGGAGGAGTTTGACCAAATGATCTCCCAAGTATTTGGATAATACGTGCCCGTTCGGCAGCTACGTCGGCTTCGTCGAGAATGTTCTGCTCCGCAATAACCTGAGAGGCCAGTCCGACGTCAACAGGTTCCGTATGGAACGGCTCACTGTACAGCCATCCTTCCGCAAGCCCGATGAAATATACTGAGTGTGGAAAAATGGATGGCGAGCGAGGGATCAACAGGTCGATCGCGAATCGCGAGGCGTGAGCTGCGATAACAGACACATCTGCATCATCTGCGACCCAAGGAATGCCTACATTTCGATCCTCATATGACCTTTCGGGGCGCTCAACCACGAGTCCCTTCTCGGCGCACCAATTTTCGATCACTCGCCGCATCAGTGCTGGGCCGGGCTCAATGCCTGGCCGATGACGAGCGATCAGGCCGCCGATACCCCCGCCGTGAATTTCCGCCCATATCATTGGCTTCGCACCACTTTCGGCGGCGGCGCACAGATAGTTGAACGCCTCTGCGCTAGATGTCGCGTCAACAATAAGGTCGCACTGCGAGATGACTTCGATGAGCCCTTCGAGACTACCGCTCGACTCCTGTCCGCCAAGCCGCTGTCGACGAATGTCAGTTTGGGCCATCGGATTCACTAACTGGACGCGACGTGCAACGCCGTCTGCTTTGTGTGTCACGATATCCCGCCAATCGAGATCATGCCGCACGAAGTTACCGGGCATAAGAACGTCATCATCGACTAGAAGAAAATTCCCAACGCCAGATCTGGCAAG
The DNA here is from genome assembly GCF_020165765.1 of Mesorhizobium sp. B264B1B. Taxonomy (NCBI): domain Bacteria; kingdom Pseudomonadati; phylum Pseudomonadota; class Alphaproteobacteria; order Hyphomicrobiales; family Phyllobacteriaceae; genus Mesorhizobium; species Mesorhizobium sp. B264B1B. Next base: position 25,866 of record NZ_JAIUIS010000011.1, on the reverse strand, counting down.
GCTCGCTGCAACCTTGCTACCGAGTGATCCGCAGCCTACGATAGCCACCTTCCTTTCCAAGAGAGAGCGATGGTCCTCGCCCAGTCGATCCACGACTAGCTCGGGACCGACGATGGTCACCTTGGAAACGGAGTCTCCATACATCCGAAAGGCGTGAAGCGCTTTGCCCTGCATAAGCAGGACAACCCTTCTATTATCATCCAGCGGGAACCATTGGGCAGCCAAGTCAGCGCGAAAGTCTTTAACTGTCGCAATGGTTGGAAGGCTCGTTGCCGACGGCCATGGAATTAGAACCCCGTCGATGTTGAAGGATTCCGCTCGGAGGGGCTTTGGGATTGACGCGTCACGCCAGACTTCGGCACCATTCCGAGCAAAAAGTGAAGCGTAATATATGACGGCTTCGTCGTGTACTATGCAGTCGACCTTCCCTTCCAGGGGCACGTCTTGAGTGGCGGCAAATTCCAGCAAAGATGTCGTCGCTGCAAGCCGGCTCACCGTCCAACGAAGGTCCTGGCCGAGGGTCGTCTGATGCCGAGATGGAATTTCGGAGCTTGGTATTCGCTCCACCTCCATTTCAAGCAGACTATAGGCACTTCGAACCATATCTGCGCCTGTAAAATCCGAGTTCCAGTTGTCGGCGCCAATTTCAAGACATAACTCACCGCCAGCTCCCCACTGGTGGCTGGACCATCTAGACGTATCGCCTCGTTGCATCACGAGCGGCGGTGAATGAGGAAAATGGTTGGGATATCGAAGATAAATCGGAAATATGCGTTCTCCGATCAAGATGTCGGCGTCCCAAACCAAACGAAGATGTTCATCGATTCGCCAATCGAGCGGGCGTAACCATTGGACTTCCCCAACGAGCGCTTCGATGGCGAGCCGCTCGTGCCGCGATCGATCCGCGTTCTGAAAATACCAGATCAAGAAAAGCCGTCTTTCTTGGCTGGTCCGGTCGGGCGATTCTGAAAACTGTAGGGACTTGCGGGAGCCGACGCTGGTTTCAGTAAGCCGGCGGTTGCAAAGGCCGCCGCTGCTTTGGCGACCTTGTCGCCCTTGGACGACAACTCGGTAACGGCTACATCGTAGTCCAAATTGGCGCGCTTCCGCCTCGAACCAAAAATACCGCGAACTGCATCATTGCCTTTGTCATAAGCATTCTGCCCGATAGCGGTTTCATGTTCTCCGCAACGATGCTGCTCCCGTTCCGCCTGTATGACTCCCCGGCTTACAGAACACCGGACAAGCGCGCCTTTTACCCCGAGTCTCGTGACTGTCATCGGTCCGAATTCGAACCCAACAGCAAGCCCAAGGTCTGTCGCATCAGTGCCGTCATCTTGCAGTTTCTCGATTGCCAGGTCGAAACTGCTTCGCATCCCACCGGCGCAGAGCACCATATTGCTGATCGTCGTCTCGCTATCGGTAGTCTGAGCAGTGCCCTCGACTAGAAGGCCATGCACACAATCGCCGATGAAACGAACCTTCCGGCCTGAAAAGTCTTTGTGAAGAACGGCATCGAGCTCGCTGCGAATGACATGAAGAGCGCGCACGACGTGCTTTGCACCACTGTCGTCGCCAATGTTTGCGCTGACGTAGTTGGTGAAGTTGTCGATGTCGCCGTAAACTGTCGCGGCATCTTGCCGGCGCGAATTCCGGACCGACAGCGTTTCAATATCGAGAGTGCTGTACGGCGGCGTGTGACCGCTGAAGCTGAAAGAACCAATTGGGTTGTTGGTCAAGTCAGTCTTCCACTCAGAGACGATCTGATCTGCTGTCACGCTCAGATTGGCTGATTTTTGCGATGTTTCGATTTCCGACGCCGAAAGCGGATTGACGTCTGGATTGTCGACGTCCTTCAATCCAATCACTTTGCGCGCGAGGTTCGTCAGATAAATCCCGGTAGCTTTCCCTCCCCCAGCCCGCTTGGCTGCATGGTTGGCGGGTTCACCCAAAAAAAGTGGTTCGCGGTGGCCGCGACGGCCATTGCTGACGGCAACGGCCTTCCCACTGTCGATACCCACTCGAACCTTCGCCGCAGGGTGGTCGGCGTCCTCACCTGTTCGCTTCAGGACATCAATGATCAACTGACCAATTGCCACGGCGCGATGGATACGCCCGTCTTCAGTGTCGTACGGCTTGGTGACCACTGAATGTAAGCGCTGATTGTGAAAATCAACGAAAAGCGCGTCGACTTCCTGCAGAATTCGATGCACCGCGCGATAATGGAGGTTAAGAAAACGCAAGGTCCGTTTGTGGCAGGTTTCACCCTCCACGGTCGTTACGTTCAACATATCATCGAGATTGACGATATCGGCATACAAATGCACGCCATCCACGCGATAAGCTACCGTGCGCGGAAGGTTGTCGAGGTTTATGTCGCGAACGTATTTACGGATCTCAATGTCCTCGAGGCGGACTTCACTCAGCCTAGTTTGAATGCGTTTCGCAGCACGATCACGATTCCAAGTCCGAGCCATGATTTCCCTCAAAAAAATTCCGACGACTTAAGCAGTGTTAGTGTATGTTCACGATAAGTTCCATCTAAATTTGCTGGAATTTACCTAGGAACAGCGCGCTTGTGGCTTGTGCCGTGCAGTGGGAGGCGACCGTGTGGTGTTGTGGCAGTACAATCAGTTTATGACGACGAAACACTGCGGGACGTCGTTCAGCGGCAGCCTGTCGGATTTTCCGGGGGCGAAATTCCGATATTTTGCGGCCGCCTCCCCGACGAAGCTTCACGACGGCCTTCATCCTTGGCAGCGTTGAAGTACTGCTCGCCGGGTTCTTCGATGGTGTGATCGGCCGCGTCCGCGTCGACCGCAGCTCTTTGGCTTGGTAGGTGTCGTCGGCAAAACCCTCCAGCCAGGTGTCGGCTTCGGCGTCCGAACACGCAAACCGCGCAATCGCTCGGTCGTAATCGGGCTTTTTCCGTGCGCACCATTCTAGCTTGATACCGTAGGTCGCTGCCCGACACTCTACCTGATGCGTGCCGAACATACCACGAACATATCACGTGCGGCCATAACGAGACGAATCGGAAGGCAGTGAGCCCAGGATAAATTTTGGCGGCGCACCCGATCACCCGAAAGGCCGACCGCCCGGATGAAGCGGCAGCCCAGAGTTCAAGTCGACACTCTTGATGAGATCGGTTATCATGCTATATATGTAATCACCCTCACCAAACCAACGGAGTTGGATATCATGGCACTTTCTAATGACACCATCGAACTATCGGGATTTGGCGCACTCACCGGAACGCCTAAGCAGGTTGGCGACCAACTTGATCGGCTGACAGCGGAGCAGGTCATCGCACTAACGTTCGAGCATGGGAGCGAACCCGCAGTTCGGGCGCTAGCCGACACGGTCGTCAGCATTGCGCCGTTGGTTCGAACCATCCTGATGCGTCGCCAGCGTGAGGCAATCAACTCGATAATTGAGGCCCTGGTCCCTCAGGTTCCGCCCCCACAGCATATGCTTGTCGAGGCGCGGATGGCGGCCGAGGCAAGAAAGGCCGTGCTGGAAAGCGGCGATTGGCTAACCGCTCCCCAAATCGCTAAGATGGCTGGGTTCAGCACAAGCAACCCAAGTGCACAGCCAAACAAGTGGAAGAAAGAGGGTCAGATCTTTGCCGTTCGGCATCGGGGTATAGACTATTTCCCTGGCTACGCTCTGGATTCCGCCACCGGATATCGGCCGATGAAAACGCTCGCTAAAATTCTGAGCGTCTTACACGGGAAGAAGGATGACTGGGGGCTCGCCTATTGGTTTGCATCCGTTAATAGCTTCCTCGGAGGCAAGCGTCCGCAAGATGTGCTCGCTGCGCAACCCGAGCGCGTTCTTGCGGCGGCCGAGGATGAGTTGGTAGGCGCACTCCATGGCTAAATCAAAGATTGGACGGGGACCCCTGACAACACCAGTTCCCGTCCCATCGAACGATTTGCACGACAACATAACGCGAGCGATATGGCCAGCGGACCAAACTATCCATCGCATACATTTGAATCTCTATGCCGGCGCGGAATTCAATCCAGGCTTTAAAGGCAACGCCCGATTCAGCCCGATAAAGCGTGCAAATGGGGCAAGTGTCCCAACTCTCTATGGCGGTACGACCTTCGACTGTGCGGCCATGGAAACCGTCTTCCACGATGTGCCATTCACCGCAGGCCTGAAGACTTACGACAAGGTGAAACTAGCCGATCAAGTCTATTCGCAGGTGGTGCCACGGAGGGATTTGGTCCTAGCTGATTTGAGCGTCACCGCGTTGCGGAAACTCGGCATCAAGCGCAGCCAGATTATTGACACTGAGAAGGACCGATATCCTGCAACACGCCCCTGGGCTGAAGCCATTCACGCACAATGCCCAGATATCCAGGGACTTTGCTGGATTTCTCGGCAGGACGACCGGGCTCTCGCGGTGATGCTGTTTGGCGACCGAATTCCGGCAAACATGTTGGTGCAGTCCGGCGCGTCGCTCGATTTGACCGGCAACTCTGACATCTATTCCGAGTTGCTCGAACTCGCCGACCGGATCGGCGTAAAGATCGTAGGCGTCAGCTTCTGATGGCTGAAACGGGCGACCAGGGCAAATCGGGAAACAGCAACGAGGTACTTGTTGACCTCCCCAGCCGCGTCTTCCGGCAACCATCTGACCAGAGTGTGCCGCTATCAACGCGACTTGCCCACGAAATCCCAAAACCTAAGGATTGGCAGGCGCTGCAGCGCGGGTGTGTGATCTTGTTTCGCGATGAGCTGAACGACCCGAACACCGTTGAGTACGGCCGCGGCGGGCAGGATCAGCGCGGAATCGATGTAATCGGACGTCGCAATGGCGATCCCAACCACTATGTCGGCGTCCAATGCCGAAGGGTCACAAAGCCGCTCAAGCAGGCGAAAATCCTCTCCGATTGCCGGGCGGCGCTGCAACTCGAGGCAGCACTGAAGGAGATCATTTTTGCCACAACCGCGGAAGACGATACCCATGCGACCGATGCAGCGGTTGCCGTTGAGAAAGCCCTGCGGGAAGAGGGCCACGACCTGACGGTTTCACTCTATGGTTGGGGAGCGCTCCAGGTCCTGATCGCCCTCCATGAGCGGGCGTACGCCTTTTTCTTCCCGGCTTCGGTATCCACGTCTGCCCCACAGCAGCCATTACCGGGAGACCGCGCTCCAGGCGACTTGGCGGGACAGATTGCCTTGCAAGTCGGCGAACAGCTTCGGCAAATGGGATTTGTTTCCTTACCGACAGATAGCTCATCGAATAGCAGTCTCTCCAGCGAGGATCCGGCGTTGCATGCCCGCATCGATACATTTCGCGATCTATTGGGAGAGGATCAGCCGCTTATTGCGGAGAAGGCACTTCTTGGGCTGCTAGAGAAGGAGGTCCTGGACAAGAAGCCGTGGGCCCGCTTTCGGATTGAAACCAACCTGGGCGCGGCGGCTCTCGATCTGGGCCGGGAGCCGGACGCGGCACGGCGGTTCGAAACGGCGCATTCGATCCGCCCTGATGATCCGAATGCCAATGCCAATCTCGCCTTGGCCCGGACGATTCAGGGACGATATTCCGAGGCCATGGATCTTGCGCAAAAGGCTTTGGCCGGTACGCCGCGTGCCGATCATGCGATAGGTTATCTACTCCAAGCAGCGGCGCGATCAGATTTCGCCGGCGACCCACATTCGCTCATCCCGCCGGATCTCGTCGATAGCACTCATGCGGATCTCGGTCTGGCAGAATTTTACAGCCGTCGAAACGTCTCCGATTGGGCAGAGCGAAATCGTCAGCTTGCACGAAAGCATCCCGAGGTCGCGGAATTCAAGCGAATTGGGGCCGTTGCAACGCTCTCTATAGTCGTGACATCCGGCGCCACCGTTCCGGGAGCCCGTAGCCCGATCAGTCCCGATGAACTCAACACCGCGGCCAACGATATGAAGGCAGTTGCGGAACATATGCTGGAAATCGGCTTTGCCGATCGACATGATCTTGTTGCCTATCTGAACAACGCTGGCGTCCTCCTGCGGCTGGGGGATCGGCCCGCGGAATGCGAGACACTGCTTAAGCGCGCAGCCGCCGTCGTTCACGGCGAGCCTCAGCTGCGACGTCTTCTCGCGTTATCTCTGATTGGCCAGAGCAGACCGAAGGATGCCTTGGCGACGCTGGAAGGCGATCGTGATCCCGAGAACCAGTTTCTCGCCGCTGACCTAGTCGCACTCGATGACCCCTCGGGAGCATTGGGTCGGGTGTTGGCTATTGATCCGGACGAGCTGAGCCCTGCCTTGGCAAGCTCACGATGGCATCTCATCGGCGAACTCGCGCTTGTTCTCGATGACGAAAGAAGGGTGCGGGAGGCGGTGGAAGCCCTTCGACAGCTGGGCACGGATAAAGTCGAGGCTGAGTTGCTCCTTATCCGCTGTGACAAGAAAACCGGCGTTGGTAATGATGAGATCACGACTCGCCTGCGAAAAATTGTGGAGGGCTTGCCCGACACGGTTGATGTCGTCACGCGATATCAAGTCGCCGACCAGCTTCGCCACAACGACTTGCCGGAGGAAGCTGCCGCACTCTTGGACAGCGCTGTCGACCTGAACCGTCCCGGTCCCCTGACTACGATGTATCTGCAGTGCCTCGCCGCGGCCCGTCGGGATGAGGCTTTTCGGAATGCGCTCCAGCGTGCAGCACCAATCGTGCGCGACACACCCGACGTACTTTGGGCAACCGCAACTCACGCGTGGAACGTTGGCGACCTCTCTACGGCGCGTGCGTCCGTCGAAAGGATTTTGAGTCTCGATGCTTCGGATGCGGACGCGCGCCTTCTGAGAATTGAAATCCTGCTCCGTCAGAATCAATCGACGGAGATCGTCGCCGAACTCGATCACCCCCTGGAATTTCTTCGATACCGACGCCTTAAGGATCGCTTTCGAATTGCAAGCTTGCTTGGCCACTTTGGCTACCTCGATAGGGCGGCGGCTCTTGCGTATCGCCTCTTTCTCGAGAACCGCGATCGATCGCAGGCATGGATGACGCTTTCGGCGCTCGTCATCGAGGAAGGCCGTACCGACAACGAAGATCGATCGTGGAATGCTAGAGTCGTTGCATCTGACGTTGCGGTGGACCTCAGCTACGACGACGGCGAGCGGCTCTTTCTGGTGGTCGAGCCGGATCCCGATCTCCGTCGACTCGACAATGAATCCTGGGAGCCTGACCATCCGCTCGTCCGAGCACTCATAGGACTTTCAAGCGGTGATCGGTTCCTGGATCCATCTGGCAGGCCGGGCCAGATTATAGCGCTTCGCCACAAGTACGTCGCCCGACTTCACTACGTGATGGAGCATCATGAGGGCCGCTTTCCCGAAATATTTGGGTTTCGGAAGGTGTCAATCGATATTGAGCGACCCGACGGACTCAATGACCTGATCGCCGAGTTGAAGCAAAGATTTGACTGGGTCAAGCAGGAGCAGGAAACCTACACGAACGGACCGTGGCCACTTGCTATGCTCGCGCATCGCATCGGCGTCGACACGATCGAGGTCGCAGCTGGGCTGGCGTCCCAGGGAGTGCCGCTGAAAGTCGCGATCGGCAACGAGGCTGAACGAGATACCGCCGCAATCGCCGTCCGTGAGAACGCGATCCAGGGATGCACGCTGGATCTCTTGGCATTCTGGACAGGCTGGCGGTTGAGGGCTCTCGAGACTATCGAGGCAACGTGTGGTCGAATTCATCTGCCTCAGAGCGTATCTGACCGGTTGCTTGCCCGTCGTGAACAAATTCAATTTTCTCTCAAAGACGGCCTCAAGACGGCTCAATACGACAACGGACGGATCGCTGCGACGGAAGTCGCTCCGGAGATCGTCAAGACCTGGCTCGAAGATATCGACAAGGCGATAGCGTGGGTCGAAACCAATGCCCACGTTTGTCCGTTGCTTCTGACCGACGAACTGCCCAAGGAATTGATTGAATTCTTGCAGGGTGGGAAGAGCGACTTCTTCGACAGCGTAGCCTTGGCCATCCAGAACAAGCATCTATTGATCAGCGACGATCGGCCTATCAGGGAGTTTGCGCACATTATGGGATGGAGCCGTAGTGCATGGCTTCATCAAGTGTTCGGGGTCGCGGCCGAACACGGCCATATTGACTTCGACACGTTCATTCGCTGGTCAGCTGACTTGGTAGATAGCGGCCATACATACATTGGAGTTTCGGGCATTGCTCTGGCTCGCGCATTTCGACTCGACGCCGCCGAAGGCCAGGCACCGGGATATTTGTACCGGACTTTGTGCGAGGTCATAGGTGGGCGAGGCGCGGAGCCAAAATCCCACGTGCTGGCGGCGCTACAGTGTCTTCGTGACCTCTGGTCGGATGGTTCTACTTACCCATTCCGGCAGGCTGCGACCGGATTGTTGCTCGAGCACTTGATCAAAGGGCGATCGGACTACGTTGCGTTGCTGCGTACGATTCAACGGCATGTGCAAGATCTACCGTTTCTCGTCGACTATTTGGTGCGTTGGGTCCGCGGGCATTTTCTTCCCACCGATACCTTGCGACCCACACGGCCCTATTAGCTGCAACGAGAACATCCACCATATCGATTCCCTGAGGCGGACGACCGCGCCGCTGGGCTTGCTTGGCGCGCGGCACTGTCGCTGCAGGCAAGATGCGCGTGTGCCGCAAAGGTTGCCTAGCCAGGTCCAATCGTGCAGGTTGCTACGCTTGAAGGATTCAAGCCGGCAGATGGATCAGACCAGCGATACCCGGGAGTGGGGCGAAAGCGACGGCCTGCAGTTTTTCGGCCGTCATCTCGTGGCGATCTGCGTGACCTATCGTTTAGTAAGCGCTTCCAAACAGGAAGCGCTCTCTTTTGCGGCATACAATGGCACGCTGATCGACAGTAAGCGACGGCTGCTTCAGGAATTTCTCGCAGAAATTCACCCACTCGCGGTCGTTCTGAACCGAAAAAATGACTTCCTTGTCATCGGCACAACGATAGGCGCCATACGGAGCCAGCGACGGGTGTTTCACGCCGGCGCGTACTGTGTGATAGCCGCTGTAGTCGTTCTGCAGAACCGGCACGTTCATCCAATCGGCGACGGAATCGAACAGTGACACCTGAATGCTTGTCCCTTCGCCAGTGACCTCACGGTGATACAGCGCCTGAAGAATGGCGCTATGCGCGGTCATGCCCGCCGAGATGTCGCAAACAGAGACCCCTACACGCGCTGGTCCTTGCTGGTTGCCCGTGATCGCGCATAGACCTGTTTCAGCCTGGACGATGAGATCATATGCCTTCAAATGGGAATATGGCCCTGTGTCCCCGAAACCAGAGATATCGCAGGTGATCAGCCGCGGAAAACGTCGGCGGAGATCGGCAGATCCAAAACCGAGTTTTTCGGTACTGCCCGGTTTCAGATTCTGAATAAAGACGTCCGAACCGGTAATAAGCGCGTCCAGGACTGCGCGGTCCGCTTCCAACTTCAGGTCCAGACAGACCGACTCCTTGCCCCGATTGAGCCAGACGAAGTAAGCACTCTGTCCCTGGACCAACTTGTCGTAGTTTCGGGCAAAATCACCTTCGGGCCTCTCGATCTTGATGACCCGGGCGCCCGCGTCTGCAAGGCGTGACGATGCGTAGGGTGCGGCCACGGCCTGCTCGACCGCTACGACGGTGATCCCCTCAAGAGAGTTCTGCATGCGACACCGTGCTTTTCATCCAACGTTTTCGTTTTGATTCCGACGCCTCAGGACCGCCAGCAACCGGTTCTGTTCATTCCCGACAATTGAGAATGCCTCGTCGACACCCATTCCCGGCTTTGCAAGCATCATGTCGGCCTGGGTTGCCACCGATACGTGGACCGAACCCTGGGCGGAGAGATCTGTCTCGGTACAGCTCCCGCCGACATACGCTCCGACCCCATTTTCCTTGCAAAGGAGAACGGCCCGAGCCGTGTCGGCCATGGAGCCGACATCGGGCGTCTTTATCTGAACAAGGTGCGCGGCCTTCGCTTCAGCAAAGAGCAGAATATCCTCAAGCGTATTGCATCTCTCATCGACGACAACGCGGGCGCCCGATCCCCGGTCATCCAGGATCGATACGATCCGGGCATATTTCTCAATTTGAGCTTGCGTGGAACCATAATCCGCCGGCGACTCGATATTGAGCGTGAAATCCGGAACGGTTTCTGCAACCTTGCAGATAAAGTCGGCAACGCGTCGCGGCTCCAGGCCGATTTCCTGGCCGATCCAGCCATACACATCGAAATGCAAGACCGGATGATAACCTGCGTGGCCGATTTCACCTGTCCGAGTTGCAACCCATTTGACGAATTCCATGAAGGTCTGACCGTCGACGCCGAATTTCTGGCGCGAGTTGATCAATCCGTGCGGAAGAACATCCACGCCCTTCAAAATCATCTTGTCAACATTGATTTCGCGAGCATCTCCGCTCTGGCAGTAAATCGGAACCCTACGTGTCGGTAGAGGCAGATCAAATTCATTGCATATGATCTCCGCCATCGTCGTATGATGAAGATGGGCGGCCGCGCGAAGGAGAGCTTGGCTGACGCCATACTGAATCGCGAGTGGCAACGGCTTATGTTCGTAGGGTTCGAAAACCTTCGCACAGGCATCCAGATAAAGAGATGCATCGACATCGAGAAGCCGCGGGACCACGACCCGCCACGACAAATCGGAGATTTGATTCGGATCGAAGAGCGGATCGCGTCCGCCGGCACCAGAGTACTGGACGTTCATCATGTCGCCCCAAACGACGGTGTCGTCGGCAAGGACAAGCCCGACGCTGAGCGATGATGCTGGAATGCGAATCGACTTGAACCCAGGCGTTGTCGGTACGCCGACATAGATGAAACCATCCTGGACGGCGCCGGACCTGATGGCAGCTTGATCATCATAGAAGAATGCACCGTTGCCAGGCGCAAGGACCACGTCTTTGATCTGCAATTCAGTCACCCGATTCATTCTGAGGGGATAAAATTCGTTACGCTGCTGGCCGGCGGGGCGCTGGCCGGTCGGCATTTGATCTTAGATCTTCTGCGGTCGCGCGACGATTGCTACCTCTTCGTTGACGTGCACATGCCTGCCCGATCGGATGGCTAAGACGATGGATGTTCCAGGCGCGCGGATACCAATGGGCTTAGCGGACAGCGAATCCATCGGATGCAGGATTCCTATGAGAGCTCCCTGCTTCACTTCGTCCAACACCGAGCAGCGAGGTTCGAAGATACCGGTTGCAGGCGATTTCAACTCGTCGGACGGACGAGTTTCAAGTATTTGACCGGATTTCTTTTCAAGGAATGTTGGATATTCGGCTTTGCCCTCGACCAACCCGAGCGCGATGAGCGCGTTACGCACTCCAGCCTCGAAGATCGCGAGATTATCCGCACCTACCGTGCCGCCACCAAATTCAGTGCAAACAAATACCTTGCCCTGGTTTTGGGCCAGGATATCGAACATTCCAACCGTGTCGTTATATTCCCAGACCAAAGTCACGGGCAATTTGAACGCTTCCGCCATTCTCACCGTCCTGGCCATGAGATCGCGATCGGCAATCGGATGCGTCGTGGCGGCCGGTGGAAAATCCCACGCTGGTCCGAAGCTGTGCAGATCAAATATCGTGTCGGCCATTGGCAACAATACGCGGGACACCGCATCAGCGATTCGTTCGGTCACTGACCCGTCGCCGCGGCCCGGAAACACGCGATTGAGATTCAACCCGTCGAGCGGAGTATTGCGGCTCCATGCCTGCACGGCCAATGGATTGAGCACCGGTAGGACGATAACCCTTCCACAGGTTTGCGCTTCTGGCAGCCACTCAATAAGCCGTCGCGCGACAAGTGGCCCCTCCAGTTCATTGCCATGGTTTCCGCCGGTGACAAGGAGGCGCGGTCCCTCACCTTTATTGAGACTGAAGATCGGAAGCGAAAGCTCTCCGGAGTCGGCGCCTCCCGGGACAACAAGATGCCCCCTGCTCACGCCGGGCGTCTCGAGATCAAACGTAAGATGTGGTGCTTCGCTCATTGTTCAACCTATTGCGAGTATTCAGGCGATCTGGCAGCCGGGTTCGGTTGCCGTTATGCATTTGCATTTTCCCGCGCTCGAAGTATGCGCCACACGATCGTCAATTCGCCAATATAATGTCCGGCACGGTGCCATCGCGCTTTTAGATGGAGGCCGCTTAGCTGGGACCACGGCTAGTCGATGTCCAAAAAAGAGAAAACGGGAGCGGTGAACCGTTGATACCTGTGCCTACAAAGGACTGCCATCGTGTCTGGCCACGAGGCGGGTTCTTGTAGGGCTTCTGCAGATTCTAAAGCACCACCGAGCCTGCCACGTCCTCTATTTCAGCAGATGTAAATGCCCAATCAGATGCGGCAACTTGGTCGAGCCCTCAGCGCGCCGGGGTCAATCTGATCACTCCAACATCGTTTTCGATGTTGATCTCGGTCCCGAACGGCTCGGATAAAATCCGTAGGCGCTCTAGGATGGCCTTGGCTTGAGGTGCCGAGGCGAACTGAGGGATTCCCCGGTCGGCAAACCGTTTGGAGTGGCCGAGTTCGATGGGATATAGCCGCAATTCGGCAAGTTGGTTCCGCTCGAAACGGCTTACCGTGACAATGCTTTCATAGAAGATCGGGTCTGTGAACCCTTTTGCCATCTCGGCGACCTTCACCTCCGCATCAGTATGGACGCGCGGGTCCTTAGCATATTCGTCAAACATGTCGGCGCCGGTCGGGGTCCCAAGGTCGTCCTCGAAGAAATTACCCAGGCTATAGAAAATCGGCCGGCCCCGATAGATTTCGATGCCTCGCAGCAGATGGGGCCCGTGTCCAACGTACGCGTCCGCTCCGGCGTCGATCATTTTGCGCGCAAAGGATTGCTCGTAATCTGGCGGTTCTTGGCTCAAATTACCAGGCTCGTGGCAGTGGTTGGTGACAATGCAGAAGTCAGAGAACTGCTTGCCGCGGCGAACGTTCCGCAGGATGTCGGCGACATCGCGCGAGTCGGGTTCATAGCTGTATCCCGCCTTGTCGCCCGCCTTGAAGGTCACTCCAGCGATCACGACGCATGTTGGCTCACATTCGGATTGGTAATAAACGGGCAATCCATCGCGCACTTGCCTTAGATTTTTCAGCATATCCGACGGGACCACGATGTTTTGCGCCAAGCGAAGCGGGTTGAGGCCGGGTCTACCAGGGGCCTCGCCAGCGGGATCGCACGCACGAAACATTGGCGCAAATGTTGTGGCCAACGACACCAACCCCACGCGACCGCGTGCCGTTTCGAAGAAACGCGCAGCACCAGCTTGTGCAAGGTTCTCGCCCGTCCCCGCATGGACAACACCGCTCTCATCGAGCACCCGGCTCGTCTCGCGCATGCCTTCAATGCCCCAGTCAAGAGTATGGTTGTTCGCGCGGCCCACGATGTCGAACCCCATCGCCTTCAAGTCGGGTCCGACCTCCGGCAAGCTGAGGTGATACGCGCCGCCGTATTCAGCCTGGGGATATCCCTTGAAAGATCTGCTGTCAAAGATGTTGACTTCCAGATTGCCAAAAGTGACATCAGCATCCTGAAGGATTTTGACGATAGCGCCGAAGCCGGGATCTTGAGATTTTGTCACCGCTCGAGACACGATTAGGTCGCCGACTGCTACCATCGTGAAGCCATCTTCAACGTTCGTTTGAATTGAACCAACCGTATCGTAGTTGCCGTCCTGCTGGACCAGATGAGAACTGCTCACGTGTGAATTTTCTTCCATAGTCCTTCTTCTCTTCTTTTCGCTACATTGGATTGGGTGGTCATGTCAGCGGCGCTCTCGAGATGTTCGAGCGGCGAAAGTTTCTGACATAACCATCGGATCGAGCGAATGATCCCCCGGCACAGGCATTAGATGGAGGATGTCTTGCAGCGGAGCGCGCACATGACAAGCCACGACCCGCCCATCTCCCATAGGCACCAAAGCCGGGACTTCGACACGGCAACGTTCGACCGCGAGCGGGCAGCGCGGATGAAACGCGCACCCGCTAGGCGGATGAATGGGACTTGGCACCTCACCCTCGACGGGCGCCTCCAGCCGAACGCGTGTCGGATCCGGGACCGGTGCTGCCGCGATCAGAGCCTCGGTGTAGGGATGGACCGGCTTGGCAAAGAGCGCCTCGCACGGCGCAAGCTCCACGAGCCGCCCGAGATACATGACCGCGACGCTGTGGCCGATATGCTCCACGACGCCAAGGTCATGTGAGATGAAGACAAAGGCGATGCCCATCTGCTGCTGGAGATCCAGGAGCAGGTTCAGGATCTGTGCCTGCACGGAGACGTCGAGGGCAGACACCGCTTCGTCGGCGATGATGAGAGAGGGGTTGAGCGACAGGGCGCGTGCAATGCCGAGCCGCTGACGCTGACCGCCCGACAATTCGGACGGAAGCCTGTGCATCATCTCGCGCGACATTCCGACTTTTCGGAGTAGATCCGCAGCGAGTGCGTTGCGCTGCCTTCGGCTGAGGCGCTCGAAATTCTCGACGGGTTCCGTGATGATCTGTCCGGCGGTAAGGCGCGGGTTCAGCGACGAGTAAGGATCCTGAAAGACCATCTGCATGCGACGGCGCCAGGCGCGCAGCGCGCCTTTTGTGAGGCCAGCAATATCGGTTCCCTCGATCAGCACGCGTCCGCCGGTCGGCTCGACGAGCCGCATCAGCAGTCGCGCGACTGTGGACTTGCCGCAGCCGGATTCGCCGACGATGCACAGCGTCTCCCCCGCCTCGACGCTGAAGGATACATCCTCCACCGCCCGGATCATCGGAATGCTTTTCTTGAATAGGCCCGAGCCAAGCGGATAATGCTTGGTCAGATTCTCGACTTTCAGCAGAGGACCGTTCATGCGCCCATTACCTCTTCGGCGCGCCAACAAGCTGCGGCCTGGCTCGACCCGACATCACGCAGGATGGGTGTCTTCTCGCGGCAAATATCGATCGCGAAGGGGCAGCGTGGTGCAAAGCTGCAGCCGACAATGGGCTCGCGCAGGTTTGGCACCACGCCGGGTATCTCCGGCAGGCGGTGCTCGCGGCCGCGCCGCCGGTCGGGCACCGATCGCATAAGCCCTTGAGTGTAAGGATGCGCCGGTCGCGCAAACAGGTCGATGACGTTGGCCTGTTCCACGATACGACCGGCATACATCACAATCACGCGCTGGCAGGTCTCGGCGACGACGCCGAGGTCATGTGTGATGAACATCACGGCCGTTCCCGTGCGCTCCTTCAGATCGACGATCAGCCGCAGGATCTGCGCCTGGATGGTGACGTCGAGCGCCGTCGTCGGCTCATCGGCGATCAACAGTTCCGGCGAGCAGGCCAGAGCCATGGCGATCATGGCGCGCTGGCGCATGCCGCCCGACATTTCATGGGGGTAGTTGTTGACGCGACGCTCAGGGTCCGCGATGCGGACGAGACGTAGCATCTCTTCGGCTTTCTTCATGGCCGCCGGGCGGGAAGCCTTGGTGTGGATCTGAACCGCTTCGGCGATCTGGTGCCCGACCGTATAGACCGGGTTTAAGCTCGTCATCGGCTCCTGGAAGATCATGGCGATCCGGTCGCCGCGGATCTTGCGCATCTCCCGATCGGACAGTCCAAGCAGGTCGCGACCCTGGAAGCGGACCTCGCCGCCAACGGTCCTGGCGCCCCGCTTTGGCAACAGGCGAAGGATCGACAGGGCCGTCACGCTCTTCCCGCATCCGGATTCGCCGACGACGCCGAGCGTCTCGCCTTTCTTGACCTGGAAACTGATGCCGCCCAGCGCACGGGTGACGCTGTCTTCGCCAAAGAAATGCGTTTCGAGGTCTCGCACCTCGAGCAGCAGGTCGTTTCCTAGCCTTTGATGCATCTGCGTGTCAGCGCCTCTGCCTGGCGCGGGGATCGAACAGGTCGCGCAGGCCGTCCCCGAGCAGGTTGACGGCAAGGACGGTGACGGCCAGGCAGATACCGGGGGCAAAGATCGTCAACGGCGCGATGGCGAGATAAAGCCGCGAGCTGGCGATCATGTTGCCCCAGCTCGGAATCTCGGGCGGAACGCCTACGCCAAGAAAGCTGAGCCCCGCCTCCGTCAGGATCGCGCTGGCGCAGACAGTAGCGCCCTGCACCATCAGCGCCGGAATAGTGCTGGGCAGGATATGACGCCACAGCACCCTTGTCAGGCGCGCCCCGCCGCACAGCGCGGCCTCAACATAGGGGCGCTCGCGAACCCCCAGCACCACCGACCGGACCAGCCGTGCGACGGCTGGGGTCTCGGGGATCGCGATCGCGACGATCAGGATGCCGAGCCCCGGACCTGTTAGAGAAATGAGCGCAATCGCCAGCAGGATCGTCGGGATCGACATCAGCCCGTCCATGATCCGCATGACGACATTGTCGAAGCTGCGGCTGTAACCAGCGATGACACCGATCAGGAGCCCGATCAGGGAAGCGCTCGCCGCCGACAGCAGCCCGACCAGGAGCGAGATGCGGGCCCCGAAGATCGTTCGCGCAAACACATCCCGCCCGAGATTGTCGCTGCCGAACCACATTTCGGCGGAAGCCGGCTGCAGCCGCTTGAACGGATCCATGTTCCCCGGATCGCCGGCGTAAACCCGCGCCGCCAGCGTCAGGATGATCAGAAGCCCCAGTAGGCCGCCGCCTGTCAGGACGAGCGGATGACGCCTTGCTAGACGCGGAAGATCAGACAGGCGCAGTCGCCTCGCCGGGACATCTTCAACTGGTGCCGACAAAATCGTCATATCAGTACCGTATACGAGGATCGATCAGGGTGTAGGCCAGATCGACCGTGAGGTTGATGAGCACGTATAGACCCGAGGTCACGATCAGCACGCTCTGGATGATCGGATAGTCGCGGTTGCTGATAGCATCGACGACCAGCCGGCCGATGCCGGGTATGTTGAACACCGTTTCGGTGAGGACCACGCCGCCGATCAGATAGGCGAAGCTGATGCCGATCACCGTCAGGATCGGGACGCCGGCATTCTTGAGGGCGTGGTGGATAAGCATGGCATAGGACGAAGCGCCCTTGGCGGCCGCCGTTCGTATGTAGTCTTCCGACAGCACCTCAAGCATGCTCGCCCGCGTCACCCGGGCGATGAACGCAATGAAGCCAAGACTTAACGCCACGGTGGGCAGCACCAGATGCACGAACCACGGCCCGAGGCCACTCTCGATCGGCAGGTAGCCCTGAACCGGCAGCCAATGTGTTCTGATGGCGAAGAAATATATCAGAAAATAGCCGATGACAAAGACCGGGACCGAATAGCCAAATGCCGAGAAGACCGCGAGCAGGCGGTCGATGAGCCCGCCGGTTCGCCACGCGGCAAGAATGCCGAATGAGACTCCGACCGTCACCGAAAGGATCATCGTCAGCATCGACAGCGAAAGGGTCGGCTCAAGCCGCTGCGACATCAGATCGAGAACGGGTCGGCCCGCAAAGATCGAGGTGCCGAAATCGCCGCCCAGCATGTCGCGCACCCAATGCATGAACTGAACCGGCATGGGATCGTTCAGGCCGAGCTTTTCGCGGATGCCGGCGATCATGTCGGCCGTCGCCGACTTGCCGGCGATGATCGCTGCCGGGTCGCCGGGCGCCATCCTGAGCAGCAGAAAGACGAAGATCCCGACCATCACCATGACAGCGATCGCCGAAACCAATCTGCGCAGGATGTAGGCCGCCATTAGGCGGAGGCTTTCCGCATGTTCCACATGGGGACTATCTGCGGCATGCCGATGAGATCTGTGAGTGACTTGCGGTGCGCGACCGGCGAGACATATGTTCCCAACCTCACGTCGCCGACAAAGTCCCACCAGATTGGTTGCATCTTGCGGGCCAGTGCCTTTCGCTCATCGAGCGTTGCGACATCTGCCCATTTGGCCCGCAGCGCCTCATACTCATCGTTCTTCGGCCAGCCGTACCAAGCGTCGTCTCCATTCGCGAGGAGAAGGGGGCTGGCGAGCGGATTACCTAGCGAATAATCGAATTCGGCCGTGATAAACATACTCCAGCCGCCGTTCTCAACGGGGTCCTTTTTCGCTCGGCGCGCGGTCAGTCCGCCCCAATCCATAGGCGCAAGCTCGGCATTGATGCCGATCTTGCGCAGTTCAGCTGCCAGAAACTGCGAGGCATTGTCGGACTCGCGCCAGTCGGTCGGATCGAGAATGACCACCTTCTCGCCGGCGTATCCAGCCTCCTTGAATAGCTGCTTGGCTTTTTCCGGGTCACCACCCTTCTTGTACCATCCCGTGTCCTCCTCGTTGGACACGAGCGTATCCTTGCCGAATATCGAAGTGACGGTGTCGACGTATTTTGGGTCTGGGTACATGATCCGCATGAACGCTTCCTGATCAATGAGGTGAAGCACCCCTTGGCGCGCCTTGATGTTATTGAACGGCGGATGCAGGAAGTTCATGCGAAGCACCACGTCCCAGCCCTGCTTGTCCAGAACCTGAAGTGCAAGATTGAGATCGCCCTCGATCACCGAGAACAGATCGGCTGGTGGCGACTCTACGTAATCGACCTCGCCTGCTTGCAAAGCCGCCATTGCCGTCTGCTGGTCAGCGATAACATCCCAGATGACGCGATCGACATTGACGACCTTCCCCCCGGCCAATCCCTCGGTCGGCTCCTTGCGTGGAACGTATTTTTCATTGCGATCATAGGTGATGCTCGCGCCTGGCTTGGCAAGAGCTTCATTGAACCTGAACGGGCCCGATCCGATATTCGTGGTCACCTGCTCCGTCGCGGGGCGATTCGCATCCTTCTCGCGCATTATGAAAAGGCATGGCGGCGTAAGGTCTGCCAGGATATCGATCAAAATCCCAAGCGATTCCTTGAGCGCGATCGTGAAGGTCTTCCCGTCCTTCGTCGAGATATCGCTGGCGCGAGCCATGATCAGCTGGCCGCCGGGATGCACCTGGCCCCAGCGACGGATCGAGGCCACACAATCCGCCGCGGTCACGGGGGTGCCGTCGTGCCAGCTGAGCCCCTCCCGCAATTCGAATGTATAAGTCTTCTTGTCGTCTGAAACGCCCCATTTCCCTACCATTTGCGGCCGCGGCATAAACTTGGAGTCGAGCGAGAACAGCGTGTCGTAAATCGCCGCCCCGTGGTCGGCGGTGATGTTCGTCGCCGTCCAGATCGGGTCAAACACACGCAGGTCGCCCTTCACCATATGCACCGTCCGCGCTGAGGCTGGCGATGTCTGCGCCCGCAGGACCGAAGGGATTGATAAAGCCGTTCCGGTGACCAAGCCCACTTTAATTAGGTCGCGTCGAGAGACTGTCATGTTCCAGTTCCCCTTAAATTAGTGGCGAGGCGGATCCGCGCCTGTGGGCAAATCTCGGAAAGTCTGACGTTCCCAATTGCAGGCTCTTATGACGACTTTCCGCCTACCAATCAGCATCACTCGCAAGCGGTCGTCAAATGCAGTTTGTATATGTCGTCATCTAAAAGCGAGATGGATAGCTGTCGAACGCAGCGCCGATCTGCGAAGCGGCACGCGGCCGGCGATACAATTCGGCCTGACCGAGAGTAAGACGCAGCGTGTTAGGTCTTCGCGCCGATTTCCGGCGGATCTTCCGATATCATGGATGAAGAACAGCGGCCTTCATCGCTTGGATGCTAACCTTGCGGAACAGGGAGTTTTCCTGGTCCGCTCCGAAAGCAGGGGCAGATCGCCTTCTGGCCACTCAGCGACGCCGAATGGATCGCGAAATTGATGATATCGGGACGGAGATCGAACGGCGACAATCTAGTCTACTAATTTGGCGTTGTCCGGGCCTCAATCACAGCGGGGAATGGCTACGACCGAGTACGAGAAGGAGGCGCCGCCACCAATCGTGCGACTGTGTTCAATGCGGGCCGGGCGTAGCGCTACGGATTTCGAGTGATTCCCGTCTCTCTGCAATCAAACACACGTAAACTGTCGGATCTTACAGCAGTTTTAGGAGAAACCTCTAGGCGCCTTCTAGTCCCTTTCTCGAACACTATGTCATCTACGTAGTGAAACCCAATCTTCAGATTTTTGATGAGCGAGCGAGTGTTACCTGGGCGAACGAACGCAGTCACTTTATTAATTTCTAAATAGTCGAAAGCAAATTGCACTACCGCTCTCCCAGCTTCGACCGCGATGCCTTTCCCGGAGGCAGCAAGGTGGAGGCGGGTTACAATTTACACGTTGCTCTCCTCTACGGAGTCTCCCCGTACAAGTCCACAGTAACCAGCGAATTTTTTGGCCTTACCCTCGTCTTTGATATCGATTATCCAATAGCCGAAACGATGATGCTGCCAATGATTGATGAACTGAAGAAGCTCAGCTTTCGTCTGCTCTATTGTCGGAGAGACTCCGTCTCTGATGGCGTTTACCACGAACGGATCGCTATGCAGTCCATGCAGAAGAATCTCGTCGCAATGCGACGGACACCTTAGGATGAGGTGGGACGTTTCGAGGGTGTACATCGGAAGATTCCTCTCTGGGCTGGCACTTTATAGTTTACGGAAGCTTAACAAAGTTTGAGCCATAACCTTTGAATGCGCGCTCCTTGGTTTAGATTTCTATGAACTCCCTTGTTTCGGGATGCTGTCGTTTTTTAAGATTCACTGATAGGCGCGGTTAATGCACGCTGGTATTGCTGAAGGCACCTAATGGTCTCCGCCTGACATAAGAGTTCTGGGGTAGAATTACCTGCTGCCTGTGCATCATGCGCGGTAGAATATCTCTAGCCGTCTCGCCTTCTGATCATCGGCGGCTGACCGCCCTGGTCATCGACCGCAACAGTCCGCAGAAGAATGTCTGGCGTGCCGAGACCGTGCTGTTGAGCGCCGATGGTGTTGGCACCGTCGAAATCATGCGGCGGACCGGCAAGTCCAAAACGTCTGGCGGTTGACAGCGAGCGCTTCGCAGAGGAAGGCTTTGAAAAACTGCTGCGCACAAGAAGCGGCCCTCGCGCACCCCCCGCTCGGCCCGGATGTCGCCGAACGCGTTGTTGCGCTCACGCTCGAAGACCCGCCCGCCGAGACGACGCGCTGGACGGCCGCCATGATGGCGAAGGTAGCCGACATCAGCGCCAGCGCCAGCCAGCGCATCGGGAAGGCGTATGGTCTTCAGCCACACCGCTCGCGGCAGTTCAAGCTCTCCAACGATCCGACATTTGTCGACAAACGGCGCGATGTCTCGGGCTTTACGTCGGTCCGCCGTCTGATGAAATTTTGCAGATCCAGGCGCCGGACCGAAGCCCCAGCCTGGCCTGTCCATGAAGCTGGGAGGCGGGGGCACCATGGCGCATGACTAGAAGTAGCACGGCACCACCGCTCTCTTTGCCGTGACCAACTTGCTCGACGGCGCGGCCGCAACATGCAGCGGCACCGCCACCAGTAGTTCATTCGCTTCCTCAATGACATCAACGCCGAAAGGCCGGCCAACAAGGCCGTCCAGTCTCGACAACTACTTGCTCACAGCTACCGAAAGTGCGCGCGTGGCGGCATCAGCGCTTCGCCTTCCGTTAATCGCAACGAATTTCCTAACCCTGGCCAAAGTGTACGGGCCGCGGCTTTGATGTACGGGCTCATATTTCAGAAGCACCGCTCATTGCAGGTCCAAATCTCACGCGAAGCTCTTCGTCGCTGCTTAGCGGCCAGACTTGTGGCGGGCACAACTAGGCGCTGAAGTCCCTTGCTGCTCTCCCCGATCCTGGATTCCGTGTCAGGACTTGGTAAAATCAGAAAATACTTCTCCCCTACTGCGATAAAGCTTTCATTATCTCCTATCTGCCGCACCTTCGCTTCCGGCCCAGAAGAACGAACTGAAGATTATTACTAGTCCCCAACTGGTGGAAACGGTGTGATCGACCAATTGATTAAATCGACAGCACGCTGAAGGGCGATCTCGGTCTCAGCAAGGCGCGGGGAAACAGCTATGACCCATCCTAGCGAGTCTCGGTAATCACCTTGCCTGACAATCGGCGTCTTGGGTTCAACATACAATTTGACCGCGGCGACACCTGGTACAGCAGCCGCCAGACTGTCGCCATCAATCCAATCGAGGATGCCATCGCGATCAGGAAGCAGGCACCGCCAGGCAGCAATGTGAGACTGCCTTCTGCGCAAATCCCATTCCTTACCAATGACAAGCTTGATGTGCTCGGCGATGAGATCGACGCCGTAGGCCAGCTGAACCGCATCAGGACCGCCACCAAGACGCGGATTGACTTCAATGACGACCGGGCCCCGCTTGGTCCACCGGAGTTCAACGCACGTTGGTCCCCAGCCAAGGTCGAGAGCTGGCAAACAACTCAGCGAAACGTTGGCGATACGCTCATGCTCCTCATCAGCAAGCGGTGCTGGAAAGATGCCTTCACGGAAGACGAAATGCGGTGGGCGGTCGAAATCAGCGGCCTCAATCCCAAACACCTCATTTCCCATTATATGAACAATATAATGGGGGCCTTGTGCGAATTCTTCGACCAGTATCCTCGACGAAGACTGCAATACGTGCTTCCCGCCCAACAGAAAGGCTGTATATTGAGCCACCTCTTCGACGGTACGGCCCAATCGGACACCGATGCTGCCGCTGCCTACCGTAGGCTTCAGAACTACCGGCAGGCCGAGCTCCGCAGCGCAGCTTTCAACCTCCGCCGCATTCGCTGCGAGGCGATATGCAGGTATCGGAACCCCAGCCTCCGCAAGGAGCTGACGTTGAGTGAATTTGTCGCAGCATCGTTCAATCGATGCGGGGTTCGGTCCTGGTAGATTGAAATGCCGGCAGAGCTTGCCAACTGTCGCATAGACCGACTCGTCGTCACCCGCAAACCCAGTAATGCCAGCAATGCCGTACGTTGCATGCAACCAGGAACATTCGCGGATCAGCGCATCGAGATCGTCTGTATTGACCCGGATTGCCTCAACGTTTTCCACCGCAAGATAGTTATACCGGTCTGGATCGGCTGAAAGGGTAACTGGATGAAGACCTAGACGCTGGGCCGCCTGGATATATAACGGACCATTGCTCCTTGAGCCTTCAATCAGGATGAGCGCTCTTCTCGCCATGGCTGTTAACTCCGATGTTGTGTGCTGTTGGGCGTCTGAGGCGTAAAAGCAACATCACAGCTTTTTGCTGTACCCCGGCTTAATCTACCACAGTCAGATACCTGCGATCGCGAAGACTTGTGAGTTTTTCATGCAAGATCTGTTACACGACGGAATTAGTCGATTCCTCGGTGGTGATGCTGCACAGCAGGGCATGGCCTAGGAGCCTGTCCGACACGCGGGCTGGGGTCGCTTGTAGCTGGCCCTCGATCCCGTCCGGCAGCTTTTGAATGAGGCTCCCAAAGGCGAAGGTCAGATTGGATGCGCCCAGCACCGCGACAAAAATCTGCGCCGGTAAATGACGCCGGTCGCCGGATCGATCACCGGGACCGTGTGCCCGGAATAGCCCGTCTGCATCACCGCGCCCGCCGCATGCCGATTGCTGAATGTCGCGCTCGTCCGGCGTTCGAAAGCGGCGAAGTGCTCGCAGAACCAGGTGTAGCCGTAGCCGTCGGGATGGACGGCGCGATACTCCTGCCACAATAGCGTCAGCGCCACTGTTTCGTCATCATTCCCGAGAATTGCAATGGAGCCGGAGCGTCAGACGAAAGCAGGGGTCCCTGCGTTCGAAGAGCGCTTGGTCAGGACAACCCAGACATGCGCCATCTTGGCGGCAAGTGCGACAACAGCTTTGTTCCGGTGCATATCGATCATCTGCAAGGCCTGGAAAAAAGAGCCCGGACGATTCACACTCCATCCGCTCCGCGCTACCTAACTGCGCTAGGAGTAAGGGGCTGCAGGCTGTTCCTGTTCATTCACACTCGGAAATGGTGTGATCGACCAGCTAACTAAGTCGACGGCACGCTGAAGTATTGCCTGGGTCTGAGCAAGGTTGGGCGAAACGGCCATGACAGATCCGAGAGAGTCTCGGTAATCACCTTTCCTGACGATCGGCTTGTTGGGTTCAACATAGAATTTGACCTCAGC
This sequence comes from Mesorhizobium sp. B264B1B, assembly GCF_020165765.1. Classification (NCBI taxonomy): domain Bacteria; kingdom Pseudomonadati; phylum Pseudomonadota; class Alphaproteobacteria; order Hyphomicrobiales; family Phyllobacteriaceae; genus Mesorhizobium; species Mesorhizobium sp. B264B1B. Next base: position 1,826 of record NZ_JAIUIS010000011.1, on the reverse strand, counting down.
GACACCTGGTACAGCAGCGGCCTGACTGCCGTTGTCGATCCAATCGAGGGTGCCATCGCGGTCGGGAAGTAGGTTCCGCCAGCCCGCAACGTTTGAGTGCGTTTTGCGCAAATTCCATTCATTGCCGATGACAAGCTTGATGTGCTCCGTAATGAGATCGACACCGTCAGCCAGCTGGATGTGTTGAGGACCGCCACCAAGGCGCGGATTGACTTCAATGACGACTGGACCAACCTTCGTCCACCGGAGTTCAACGAAGCTTGGCCCCCAGCCAAGGCCGAGAGCGCGCAAACAGCTCAGCGATACATCGGCCATGCGTTTCTGCTCGTGACCAGTAAGCGGTGCCGGATAGATGCCCTCACGAAAGACAAAATGGGGTGGACGGTCGAAGTCAGCAGCCTCAATCCCAATAACCTCATTTCCCATAATATGGGTGGCATAATAAGGTCCTTGTGCGAATTCTTCCACGAGTATTCTCGGGGAAGACCGCCATGTGTACTTACCGCCCAACAGATAGGTGGTATGTTCGGCTACTTCGTCCACATTGCGGCACAATCGGACACCGCTGCTGCCGGTGCCTACGGCCGGTTTGAGAATCACTGGGAGGCCAATTTCGGCGGCAGCGATTTCTGCATCCGCGGTGTTCATTGCCAAGCGATAAGCAGGCATTGCCACGCCAGCCTCAGCGAGGAGCTGACGTTGAAGGAATTTATCACAGCATCGTTCAACCGATTCGGGGTCCGGGCCCGGTAGGTCGAAGTGCCGGCAGAGCTTGCCAACCATCGCATAAATCTCTTCCTCGGCGCCCGTAATGCCTGCAATCTTATAGGTCGCACGCAGCCGGGAACATACGTGGATCAGCGCATCGAGATTGGCTGTATCGACAGGGATTGTATCAACGCTTTCTGCTGCAAGGTAGCCGTACGGAGCTGGATCAGCCGACAGGGTAATTGGATGAAGACCAAGACGCTGGGCCGCTTGGACGAATAGCAGACCCATACTCCTATGGCCTTCAACCATGATGAGCGCTCTTCTTGTCATTGGCCCTGACCTTTATTGCATGCTATGCGGTGGTCCGAGCGTAAAAAGCATCAGCTCCTTATCGCTCCCGGACCTCAGATTTGGCGGTGAAGTTATCACTGTCGGCGGCCTGCGGTTGCAAAGATTCGCTAAGCTTTAGTTTAAGATTCAACGATTAACGCTGCAGCCGTTGCAGCGCGGCGCGCTCTGACAAAGCTGCGTGCCGACGTTCCGGCGAAGCAGCTGTGGCGCATTTTGTCAGGCCCGGAGAGTTCTGGTGTCCGCCCGCGGTCGCGGCGTCGTTGATCCTTCTTCTCGAACGCCGAGCTCAACGCGGCGATCGCCTAACTGCTAGAGAATCTGAACAATCGGCCGATGCGCCATGTCGGCCAAAGCCGCCGCGAACTGTTCGAGGAGATCGAGCGGGCCGCCTTGAAGCCGCTGCCGGCGGCCGTTCTAATACCCGAGTGGAAGTCGGCGAAGGTCCACCTGACATCGAGTCCGACAAATGCTTCCCTATAATCTTGCTCCCCTATAATCTGCCACGGCTCGTCCTACTGTGATGAGGATCGGCTCGGCCCGCCCGAGTAACCCTCGGACGCGCAGTGTAGGGCGAGCCACCTCACCGGCAGAAGCGGACATACGGTCTTACTCTCGATCAGCATCTGCTCACGAAGGTTGCGGTCAAGTGTAAGACCGTATGTCCGCTTCTGCCGGTGAGGTGGCTCACCCTACACTGCGCGTCCGAGGGTTGCTCGGGCGGTCCGAGCCGATCCTCATCACAGGAGGACGAGCCGTGGCAGATT
>NZ_JAIUIS010000010.1:0-241090 GCF_020165765.1 Mesorhizobium sp. B264B1B | reverse complement strand
GTGGTCGCCGTCTCGTCAAGCGCTACCGTAACGCCGGTGGCGGCGACAGCCGTCACCTTCGGCCCGTCATCGTCGAAACTGATCTGGCCCGAGACGTCGGCGCTGGCGCTGGCGGAGTCGCCATCGCTATCCGTGATCGTGACCTTCACGGCCAGCGAGCCGGCGGTGAGTGCAACCGTGTCGTCGGGATTACCGGTGTCGGAATGGTGGAGCGACAGATATTGCTCGACGGTCACCTTGCCGGTGGCCGGATCGATCGACAGCGCGAACGCGGCCTCGCCCTTGAACGCGCCGCCCTGCACGACTCCGACAACCACTCCGTTCGCAAGCGTCTGCAAGGTGATCGTTGAGCCGTCGGTGACGGTCAGGCCGGAAACGGCGTTCGTGACGCTCAGCTGATAGACGGTGGCGGTGCTTGCCGCCGGGCCGTCGCCGCCGAACAGCGCCGTCACATTGACCAGGGCGCCGTTGCTGGTGCCGGAGGTGATCGCCCCGGTACCGCCGATATCGGGATCATCGCCCTTGACGATGGTTCCTGTGTTGATCGCAGCCGCCATGCTCAAGGCCTGCGTTTCGTCGAGTGAGACCACGGCGCCGGCGTCGGCGACGACTGTCACCAAAGGTCCATCGTCGTGGAACTGGATCGCGCCGCCGATCTGGGCACCGCCGAATGCGCTGTCGCCATCGAAGTCGGTGACGGTCACCGAGGCTGTGATCTTGCCCGAGAGGGTCAGCACGTCGTCATGGGCAGCAGCGCTCGATCCATCGACAGTGTGCTCCAGCGGAGCGTATTGGGTGACCGTAAGCGTGCCATTGCCGTTGATGACGATGGTAAAGGCGGTGTGGGTGCCGCCGTTCTGATAAATGCCGGTGACCGTCGTCGCATTGGTCTGCTGCAGCGTGATCGCAAAATCGCCAATGGCCGTCTTCAGGCCCGAATCGAGCGATGCGACATTGCCGGTCAGGCCCAGCGTATAGGCGATGCCGCCGCCGGCGGCGGCCCCGTCGGCACCGAAATTGGATGCAACGGAAATAATCGGGTTGGCGCTCGTCACATCGATCGGAAAGCCGGCCGGCGAACCGGCATTGGTTTCATCGAGCACCGCGGAACTGGCTGCTGTGTTGCCCACCGTCAGGGCAGGGCTGTCGTCCTCGACGATCACGGTCATGTTGGCCGTTGCCGAGCCGCCGAACGGATCCTGCACGGTAACCGGGACGACGATGGAGAGGTCATCCTCGAAACCGGCCAGCGGGTGGTCGAGGGGACCGAGCAGGGCGATCTGGAAGGTTCCCGTGCTCGCATCCGTGATGGTGACGCTGATCACGACGTCCGATCCGACCCTGCCGACGAGATGCGTCGAATCGACCAGTTCCCACACGACGTCGGTGCCGTGCGAGGTAAGCGTCGTGGCAGGCACTCCGAGGCCGTAGGTCAGCGGATCGCCATTGGGATCCGTAGCGCCGAAGCTGCCGTTGATCACCGAAAGATTCGATTCGTCGAAGGGTGAGCCGGGATCGCCGTCCGGGTTTGCGCCGGAAAGCCCTTCTTCCGACACGCGGACGGTGAGATCGCCAAATTCCGGGTTCGCATTGGGAAGGAACAGTTCCCGCCTCTCGGCCTGCCCGAACTGCAGATCGGTCGGCGGCAAGAGCGCCGAAAGATCAAATCCATCGCCGATGCCGCCAGGAGGAATTTCAAAATTTCCACCGGCGCTCGAGGTCGAACCTCCAGGGCCAGCCGACATCGAACCATCGGCGCCGAAGGCGACATCCACATGGCTCGCCTCGAGCGCGGCGATCAAGGCGACGCGCGGCACCTCGACATCGCCAAGGACGAAGGTCGGCACGTTGAGCGCGCCGTCCTTGATCACGATGACCGAGCCGTCGGCCTGTTCGAGCACGAGATTGTGGCCGTCAACCTTGATGTTGTCGATCGAGACGTTCGCCGGAAGCTTCACGACGTTGCCGGCGTCGGCGACGTATTCGTGCGGCGCGGCTGCCGCCTGGGCCTTCGCCTCCGCGGGTGCTTCCGCCGGCGCGCCACTGCCCACATCGACCGGCACTGGTTCGGCCGCTGCCGGCGCGGCCTGTTGCGTCGAAGCCGCCTGTGCGACCTGGAACTCTGCCGGCGAGGTCTGGTCGTGACGTTCACTGGCCATGGAATGCTCGTCCCACGAACCCGAAACGGCGTCCAATTCGTTATTGATGGTCATTGCTTGTACCCCTCCGGCATTTCCCCGAAAGAGACAGTGGCAACCATTACTTTGCAACCGTCCGTCAATCTACTTTATATACCATTATATGCCTACAATGGCATTTTTTACGCGTGGTAAACTGGGAGCATATATTCTGTTATATAAGTCGATAGGTGCCAGTGCGGATGAGGCCTCGCCCCCGGTTGCATGGTAAATAGAAGTATAAATTCAAATAAAATTTTACGAAAAATAGGGGAAACAAGTTTCGTCGCCATTATCTACCTTCATTGCCAATAATTTGAGACAAGATCGGTACCGTCCACAGTCAAAAGGTGGGCGTTATGAAAAAAGAAAAAACCGCGCCGGGAACAGCCGGCCTCAAGCTACTCTTGCTGACGATCAGCCTCGCAGGCCTGCCGCAGCCATCGCTCGCGAGCGTCCATTTAGAGGACACCGCTTCGGTCGGCGGGCTTGTTGAAGACGTGCGGATGCCGCCCAGCCTGGGCGGCGTTTCCCTGGAAAGATTCCAGCCTTGGCGATCGGCGGTAGGATACCAGCCCGACCTGGTTTCCATGAGTTACACGATCGACGATGCCCAAGCGGGCGTTGCGCCGGCGCCTGCGAATGCCGGAATTGATCCCATCAAGACGGCAACGATTATCCCCGGCGTGTTCGGCTCGGTCGCGTTGTCCATGCATAACTTTCCCGTCGCCGCGCGGTGGGCACCGGTCTACCAAGCAATTGTCGGCTGCTCGGCGGGCAGTGCCTGCGAGCAGAAGAGCGCGGCTTTTGCCAGGCTGATCTCGTCGGCACAGGGCAAAGGGTTCAGCGAGAAACTGTCATTCGTCAACAGCGGCATCAATCACCTGATCGCCTACAGGAAGGACAGCGTCATCTATGGCAAGCTCGATTACTGGGCAAAGCCCACCGAGGTGCTCGATAAGCGCGCCGGCGACTGCGAGGATTTCGTCATACTGAAGATGACGGCGCTGCTGAGGGCCGGCATCCCCGCGCAAAGCATGGCGTTGGTTGTTCTCCAGGATCGCAGGCGGGGATTCTTCCATGCGGTCCTGTCGGTAAGCACGGCAAGTGGCGTGTTCATTCTCGACAGCCTCAACAACACCGTGCTGCGCGACAGCGATCTCCCCGATTATGTGCCGCTTTATTCCTTCAGCACGGACCGAGCCTGGATCCATGGTTCGAGATCGGGCAGCGCGCAGGTCGCGGAGATCAAGGGCGGTTTTGCAGGCGTCGCGCCCGGCGAGGGATTGCAGCCCGACACGGCTTCTGGAGCGCTTGCCCGTCGGTGAGCAACCGCGGTTCGCCGGCTTTTATGGAAAACGCCGAACCGCTCTATCTCTTTGTTTTGCGCAATTCCCAAGGGAAAGCGCTACACGCTTTTCCCGGGAAGCGTTTCGCACTTTTCCTGGAACTGCTGCTAGCCGCTGACGAATGCCATCAGCAGGTCCTGCCCGACCAGCGGTGCTCGCACGGCATTCAATTGGCCGCGATATCGGCGTTCGCCGGCGCCGATGACGAACCCGCTGGCGACCGGAATCTCGCCATTGGCATCCAGCCGCGCGAAGATGTCCGCCACGTTGAGATCGAGCGCCAGCCTGAGATCCTGACGCCCGTCATCGCTCGGCGCCGTCGGCAATTGGCGCTTTACCAATTGTTGGAACGGAGCGTTGAAGGTCAGGATCTTTTTCGACGATGAAAGGGCGAAGGCGGGCGAGGGGCAGGCGACCAGTATCGCGGTGATCGTCCTGATCGATGCAAGCCTCTTCAACGTCAGGTTTTCTTCCGTCAAGTCACGAATGCAGGCAACCCTGATCGCCGACGTCAGATTGCCGGCCGGAGGCTGGCTCTCGGCGATCTCATCGACAAGCATGCCGATCGTGCATTTGCGGCTTTCCGCCATCTGCCTGAGCGACGTCCAGAACGTCCGCTCCAGGCGGATGCCGCGGCGGATGCCGCGGCGCGCGACAACCCGGAACTCCATGCCGAGGTCTTCCGTGGCCATCGGCACGAGCAACCGCTCGAGAACAGCGGGAGGCGTGGCGCTATCGTTCACTCATCGCCTCCTCTCGTGCCTTGTTGATGGGTTTCAGCAGGTAGGTCAGGATCGTCTTGCGGCCGGTCTTGATGTCGACGGAGCAGATCATGCCCGGGATGATGGAATAGGTCTTGCCATCCCGCGTCAGCGTCGACCTGTCGGTCGCGACGCGCACCTGATAATAGGGCTCGCCTGTCTTCTGGTCGACGAGACTGTCGGCGGTGATGTTCGAGACCTTGCCTTCGATGCCGCCGAAGATCGAGAAATCATAGGCGGTGACCTTGATCAGCGCCTCCTGGTCCGGCCGGATGAAGGCAACGTCGCGGGGCGAAACCCGCGCTTCGACCAGCAAGGTCTCCGAAGTCGGAACGATGCCGGCGACCACCGCGCCGGGCTGCACGAAGGCGCCAACCGTATTGATGTCAAGCGTGTTGACGATACCGTCGACTGGAGAACGGATGTCGGTGCGGGCCACCTTGTCGGTCGCGCCGCGAATGGTTTCATCGACCACCGAGAGGTCAGCCAGCGCCTGCGTGAGGTCGCTCAGCGCCTCCTGTTGCAGCTGCAGGCCGAGCTCGTCGACCTGAAGCTGGGCCTCGGTGATAGCCGATTTGGCTTTCTTGGTGGTTTCTCCAGCAAGCGTCAGCTGCCCATTGAGCTCGGTCTGCTCGCGTTCGACCCGGAGTTGCTCGGTTCGCGCCATCAGGCCTTTCTTGACCATGGCTTCGACCAGCTTTGCCTCCTGGTCGCTGACGACCAGATTCTTCGTGAGGCGATCGGAATTGGCGGTCGCCTCGTCCAATTCCTTCTCGCGCTGATCGAGGCGCGACTTGAGAACCGACAGCTTGACTTCGAAGTTGTCGCGGCGGGCCACGAGCAGCTTCTGCTCGTTGTCGCAGATTTCCGGGGCGACTTTCTGGATTTCGGCTGGACATGGAAATTCGCCTTGCAGATCGCCGCTCTGCTCGAACTTCAGCCGTGCAATGCGGGTCTGTAATGCCCGTGCCTTGGCCTGTTGCTCGCCAAGGCTGGAGGTGTTGAACGTATTGTCGAGGCGGATGATGAGGTCGTTCTTCTTCACGACCTGCCCGATCTTGACGGCAATTTCCTGGACGACGCCCGGCTCGCTGGCCTGGATGATCTGCGTTTTGGAAGCAGGTATGACCTTGCCGTCGCCGCGTGCGATTTCATCCACCTCGGCAAAGGACGCCCAAGCGACGGAAGACACGAAGAGTGCACCTATGATAAATATGGACGCCGACGCAAAGAGCGGCGGCCGGTCTTCTCTTGCAAGCATTTCCCACGGCCCCAACGCATTGAATACTTTGATAGTTTTCGTTCTTCAGGTGCTTTTTTTCTGCAGCGCCTGTATCACTTGGTCCTTTGGTCCATCGGCAACGATCCTGCCTTGCTCGATGACGATAAGCCGGTCGGCAAGTTCGAGCATGCTGAAGCGGTGCGTCGAGACGATCAGCGTGGTGTTTCGATCGAAAGCCACTTTGAGCTGCTTGATCAGTTGACGCTCGGAAGCCAGATCCATCGAGCCGGACGGCTCGTCCAGGAAGACGACTTTCGGTTTCGTCAGCAACAGCCGGGCGATCGCCATCGTCTGTCTCTGGCCGCCCGAGAGATTGGTGCCGCGCTCGCCGACATTCATGTCATAGCCACGCGGGTGGCGGGAGACGAAATCGTCGACGCCGGCGGCCTTGGCCGCTTCGACGATCTGCTCATCGGTCGCCTCCGGACAGGCCATCAAAAGATTTTCCTTGATGGTGCCTGAAAACAGATCGTTCGCCTGCGCGACGATGCCGACGGCGGCGCGAACCTCGGAGGGGTGGTATTGACGGATGTCGATGCCGTCCAGCAGCAGTTCGCCGGAACTCGGCAAGAAAAGCCTGCCGATCAGCCGCCCCATCGTCGTCTTTCCCGATCCTATGCGGCCGATGATGCCGATCCGCTCCCCCGGCTTCACGGAGAAATTCAGGCCGGTCAGGACTTCGTTCTCGGAGCCGGGATAGGTAAAGCCGACGTTCCGGAACACCATGGCGCCGTTGCGGATGGGCCGGTTGACGAAGCCCACAGTGTCCGGACGATCCTCCGGCTGAGCCATGATCGAATTCACCATCCGCAAAGAGAGCATGGCCTGGCGCAATCTGGACAAGGTGATGGCGATCTGCCCGAGCGGGGCCACAGCCCGGCTGGCCAGCATGACGGTGCCGATGATGGCTCCGGTGGAGACATGTCCTTCGGAGAAGGCGTAGGCGCCGGCCACCACCAGCGCGACGGTGACCAGCTGCTGGATGGCCTGCGTTATATTGCCGGCGGCGGCCGAAAGCTGCTTGATCTTCTCGGAGGTGTTGGAGGCGTTTTTGGAATGCTCTCCCCATTTTCGCAACAGGTAGGCTTCGGCGCGCAGCGACTTGATCGTCTCCAGCGTGGAAATGGATTCGACCAGCAGCGCCTGGCGCTGCGAGGCCTCGTTCATGGAGGCCGCCACACGCTTGCCGATGCGCCGCTGCGTGACCAGTCCGACGATCACCGACGCGACGAAGGCCAGCGCGGGTATCATGACCAGCCAGCCGCCTATCGCATAGATGACGAGGAGAAAAACAAACACGAAAGCCGTGTCGATGAACACGCTGATGGTGTTGGACGTGAAGAATTCGCGCACGAATTCATATTGGGTCACGCGATTTGCGTATTCGCCCGTCGAGCCCGGCCGTGCCGCCAGAGACGAGTTCAGCACCTTCTCGAACAGCATGTATGAAATGCGCAGATCCGCCTTGCGCCCGGCATAGTCGATGAGCGATGCCCGGGAGGTCTTTAGCAGCAGATCGAACAGGATGACCGCGCCGATGCCGATGGCCAGCACCCAGAGCGTCGATATCGCTTTGTTCGGCAGGATCCTGTCGTACACGTTCATGGTGAAGATCGGCGAGGCGATGGCGAGCAGATTGATGAACACCGCCGACAGGACAACCTTCGAATAGGTGCGCCAGAACGGCCCCATCGTTCCCGTCAGCCAATGTCGCCGCTCGATTTTCGGCGCCGAGCCGACGCTCATGGCCTCCGTCGCGTTGGCGTAGGTGATCGAGAAGGACGCACCGCCGCTGATATAGCTGTTGGCCAGTTCCGACCGGCTGATCGTGGTGCGCCCGTCCTCCTGGGGAGCGGTGAAATATTCGCCGGCTTCACCATCGGCCAGCAGCGCGACCGGCAGCTGGCTGACGCGAAAGACGATCGCGGGGAGGTCGATGCGCCCCCGAACAAAGTCGCGATGGCTGAACTCGGTTATTTCAAGGCCGACGCGCTCGGCAAGATGCCGGATCGCGTCGATGTCGATGCGCGTTTCCGCCAGCGGCACGCCGGCAAAGAGCACGGTTTCGGCGCTGGGGCGGCCGAGATATGCGGCGACGGCCGAAAAGCAGGCCTTGAAAGCCTCTTTCGGTGACAGGATGTTGGGTTGCTGGTTCACGATCCGCCCGCGGGGACTCTCGATCGATCCTTAGGCCCGCCTATTTTTTCCTGACCGGTGCCAGAATATCGAACGGCACGTCGTTTTTCTGTTCCGAGGGCGTGCGCGCATAGGTTTCGGTGTCGGCCGTTTCCGGCGCGGCGAACTCGGTCCGCGCGTATGCCGTAGCCTGTTTTGGCGGGTGGACGTCCATCGTTTTCAGCAACTGCCCGGTCGCCGCCAGAAGCCGATATTGCGCGAAAAGGGATGCGTAGGACGCGGTGTCGGCCAGTGTCGCGGTGTTGAATCGCGTGTTCTGCGCATCGAGCACGTCGAGCAACGAGCGCTGACCGACCTTGAACTGTTCGCGATAGGACGCGACCAGCTTTTCGTTGGAGGCTGCTTGTAGCTTCAGGGTCTTGGCCAGATCGGCCTGCCGGAAGCGACGATCCCATGACGTGCGAACGGCTTCCTCGATCTCTCGCAGAACCTGGTGCATCGCGAGCCGCTGCTCGCTGGTGCGGCGGATCTGCTCCTGCTCATTGGCCTTGTCGATGCCGCCCCGATAGAGATTCCAGCGCAACACCAGACGTGCCTGCAGATCGGATGCGTCTCCATTGTCGCCGTCAATGTCGTAGCCCGCCCGGGCAGAGCCTTCGGCAATGATCGAAGGGCCGTATTTCGCGCGCGCCGCGTCCACCAGCGAGGCCGCCGCGGCAATATCGCTGTTGGCCATGTGGACGCGCGGGTTGCTCTCGCGCGCAAGGCCCAGCGCATCGTCCAGCGACCTTGGCAGCGTGCCGGACACGTCGGCCGGCCTCGCTGCATTGGTCAGCGGCTTGCCGACAGTCTTGAAAAACCGTATCCGCGCGGCCTCCAGTTCCTCCGACGCTTCCTGCATGCGGGCCTTGGCCGCGAACAGCCGCTCCTCGGCCTGTTGCCGGTCGGCTTCGTTCAACCCGCCGCCGGCAATGCCTTCCTGGATGTCGTGGAGGATTGCTTGATGGAAGCCCAGGTTTTTCTTTGCCTCGGCAACAATCGAAGCCTGGAGCATGTATTCGAGGTAGTCCTGGACAACAGAGAGGCCGATGAATTCCGACCGTTCCAGCACTCGAAACGACGCGCCATCGACGCGGGAGGCCTGGCGGTTCAATTCTGCGCGCCTTGCGCCGCTGTCATAGAGCGTCTGCGAAACGGTCAGGTCGGTTTCTGCCGGATAAAGCGCGTCGTCCTCTATCGAGAGTGCGCGCCGTGACGAATTGTCGAGACGGCGAGCGCCAGCCGACGCCTGCAGGTCGACGCTGGGCAAATAGAGGCCCTTTGCCTGACGCAATTCGAACTCGATCGCTTCGCGATTTTCTATCGCCTGGCCGATCTCCGGATTGGATTCGACCGCTACCGCCACGGCCTCCTTGAGCGTGAGGGCGTTCGCCCCCCCGCAAGTCAGCATCGTAGCCGCCATCAAAAGACCAAGGCGCTTGCCTATGGCCGACATGCCAGTTCTATTCATTTAGCCCACCCGTTTCCCCAACGCCTTCCTCAAGGCGCTTAAGCGGGCCAACCCCAGGCCCACCATTGCCGAATTACCCGATATATTCAGAAAATACGTGAGCGAATATTAATTTAGGCGACTCTAAATGGGTTTTCCCAGTCATGAGCAGCGACATGTAGCAAAAATAACACATAACAGCGGGACCGATGGGGGTGGGAGAATGCCGATCGGCTGCAACGAAAAAATGCCTTGGCTGGAGCGGCTAGGGCACTTTTTGAAAAAAACGCATAATGGTCCCGAAAGTTGCCTGGGCCGAGACGGTGGCGCTGTTGCCGAACGGGGATGCCGGACGCGGACTATAACGGATGTAGCCTCCGATAACTGCCGATAACGCGTCAATGGAGTGCTGCCCATCCAGTCACAAGAATAAGGGCAAGCGTAACCAGCGCTCCCGAAACGTACAGAACCGTCCTGACACTGCCTCCCTTTGCGGCGTTTCCGCCACGTAGGTAGATTCCCAGATGAATCAGGCGTATCGCCAGGTGCAGCCCCACAAGCGTCGCCAAAGTGGTCGGTCCAACACCAACCATCATCGCCAGCACCGCGGGCACGACAAAGGGCGCCAGCGCCTCAACCGAGTTCATGTGGACGCGGTCGATCCTGTAGAGCGGGTTGTGGTCGTCCGCCGGGACTACCGGTCCTGAAAGCACCCCTGCAAATCCCTTAGACGAACCGGAATAGACTGCCAACACCACCGACAGCAAACAAAGCGTAAGCACGCCGAGGATGCTTAACCAATAGACTTCCATATTGTCTCTGCTCCTGGAATCTCAGTGGGCGATACGGTGCTTGCGAGTCATACCCCATGAACTGCAACGCGGTTGTCAGGCTGTCCGATGGTTGAACAAGTCGTGGAACCGTTGCAGGTAGAGCGGCCAGCCCTGATCGCTATCAACTGCACCCCTCACGCCTACCCAGCCTTCCCCATGGCGCTCGAAATGCCGGTGCTCGATCTCAACTCGGGTTCTGTTCTCGGTCTCGGCCGTGAACCGGACCTCCCATTCGCTCGTCTTGTTCGGGTCGGTCTCGATCTGCCACCGAGGGCTGATGTCCCAGCTCAGAACCAGCCGGCTGGGCGGATCGTAGGCCAACACACGAGCCCAGCGGCACTCGCTGCCATCCACACCTCGGTCGTAAATGTGCCCTCCGACCCGGGGTTCGAAGATCGTTTCTGCGATCGGAACGGCAAGAAGATTGTGCTCTCGAGGTTTGAATCTCCCGAAATCCTCGGTGAAAACCTTGAAGGCACGCGCAATGGATGCCTCGACAACGACGAAATGCCTTACGGGCGCGAGTGCAGGGTCCTTACTCATGCTTGGTCCTTTTTTGGATACTCGACGGCTAATTTGTAGCCCGCCAGGGTCTTGCTCCAGAACTGGTCGATTTCCGCGCGCAGGCCTGCCAGCCCATCCTGATCGATACGGTATATGCGTTCTTTGCCCGAGCGCGTGTCGGCCACAAGCCCGGCAGCCTTGAGTATCTTCAAGTGCTGAGAGACGGCCGGCCGGGTTACAGGCAGGGCACGAGCAAGTCCGCTGACCGAACAGGGCTGTTCGACCAGCAGTTCGAAGATCGTGCGCCTTGTCGGATCTCCGAGCGCTGTCCAGTAGTTCGCGTTAGTGGCCACTAACGCGAACTTAAATCGATGGCCGCGACCTGTCAATATCGGGAGGTCAACGATGCGTCGTCCAAGCCCCCGTCCGGCTCCGCGGGATTAAAGGAAACCATTCAGCGACCTGCGCCGTCTCGTGGCGTGAATCATGCGGCCGTCGCAGGGAGTGCCCGTTGCGCTTTGACGGTATCGGCATACCGAATTGCATTTTTTGAATTGGTCTTTGCCGACCTGCCTTGGCATTTATCGAGCAGTCAGTTGATGCTGGGATCGAGGATGGCCAAAGTGGCGCAAGTCTATTGCAATCGGCGTTACATGCCCGAAGACGAGGCGCGCATCGGTCTCTTCGATCGGGGGTTCCTCTTTGCAGACGCGGTCTACGAGGTGACCGCCGTGATGGGCGGCAGGCTGATAGACAATGATTTCCATCTCAATCGTCTCCAGCGGTCGCTTGCCGAGATATGTATTCCCATGCCCGTGACGCTGCCTGAGATAGAAGCCATTCAATTGGAACTGATCTCGCTCAACGGATTGGATGAAGGAACGGTCTATCTCCAGATTTCGCGCGGCGAAGCCAAGCGCAATTTCCTGTTTCCCGATGATCTTGAGCCGACCATGGTCGCCTTCACAAGCGCCCGCAAACTCGTAGGAACCAAGGCTCAGGCCGAAGGCGTCGCCGTCGACCTGGCGCCTGATCCGCGCTGGGCGCGGCGCGACATAAAGACTGTCATGCTGCTGGGGCAGGTTCTGGCAAAGCATGCTGCAAGCGAGAAAGGCTTCGATGATGTCTGGTTTGTCGAGGGTGGACAGGTGACCGAGGGCGCATCGGCGACGGCTTTCATCGTTACGCACGACGGCCGTGTCATTACTCGCGCCAATTCTCAAGCCATCCTGCCCGGCTGCACGCGGCGAGCAGTGGCGCGTCTATGTGAAGACCAGGGCATTTTGTTTGAAGAGCGTGCGTTCTCGCCAGAGGAGGCGTTTTCGGCGGCGGAAGCGTTCCTGACCTCCGCCTCCAGCCTGGTCACCCCCGTCATCCGTATTGCCGGCCACAGGATCGGAAACGGCCAACCTGGTCCATTGACACGCCGCCTGCAGGAAATTTACGTCCAGACAGCTTTTGCAGAGATGAACGGGCATGCGGCCGGAAGAGCGGCCCTTGCTTGATGAGTGGGATGTGAAAATGGGCGCGGCACGGCGTTTAGGCCTTTGCATGGGGCGGCTGCCGCCCGGCCCGAACAATGCGATCACGGACGTGCCGGGTGTCCTGGTCGGCCATAAGACGATCATCGCCGACGGACTTGCGACAGGCGTCACCGCCGTCTTGCCCCATGGCGGCGACCTGTTCAGATCCAAGGTCAGGGCGGCGGTCGATATCATCAACGGTTTCGGCAAGTCCGTCGGGCTCATGCAATTGTCCGAACTGTGCACGATCGAAACGCCGATCCTTCTGACCAACACGTTCTCGGTCGCACCATGTGCGGAGGCGCTGATCAAGCGTGCCATTGCCGCCAACCCGGAGATCGGGCGCAAGACCAGCACGGTCAACCCCGTCGTTTGCGAATGCAACGACGGCGGCATCAATGATATTCAGGCAATGGCGGTCACCCGGCATGACGCCGAAGCGGCGCTGGATGCCGCGAGCGCCGGTCCGGTCGAACAGGGCAGCATCGGCGCCGGCACCGGAATGACGTCGTTTGGCTTCAAGGCGGGTATCGGCAGCGCGTCCAGGTCTGTCGAGATCGGGTCTCGCGCCTTCACGCTTGGCGCTCTGGTGTTGTCCAACTTCGGCAGGGCAGGGGATCTTGTCCTCCCGGATGGCCGCAGAGCCGATCCCAAAGGGCTCGGCGAGCCTGAAAGCGGGTCGATCATCATCATTCTCGGCACGGATATTCCTCTTGACGACCGGCAATTGAACCGTGCCGCCAGCCGGGCCGGCGCCGGCATTGCCCGCCTCGGTTCGTATTGGGGACACGGCAGTGGCGATATCGCCATCGCCTTCACGACCGCCGATCCTCTGCCGCACGTCTCGCCTTCACCGTTCATTTCGATTTCGCGTGTCGATGACAGATACATCGACCTCGTTTTCGAAGCGGTTGTGGAAACCACGGTCGAGGCCGTTCTGAACGCCCTGTGCGCCGCGCAAGGCGTGGCTGGACGAAATAGACGCAGGATTCCGGCGTTGACCGACTGGCTGAAGGAGCCCCTTTGAGCATGAAGATTTTCATTTCGGCCGATATCGAAGGCACCTCGGGCATTCAATCCTGGGACGAGGCGGAAAGAACGCATGCCGACCACAGGGAATTCCGCGAACTGATGACCGGGGAGGTCCTGGCCGCCTGCGAAGGAGCGCGAGCCGCTGGCGCCACCGAAATTATGATCAAGGATGCGCATGACAGCGGGCGCAACCTTATTCTCGAACGCATGCCGCCTTTCGCGCGCATCGTGAGGGGCTGGTCGGGACATCCGGACGCAATGATGTTCGGGATCGATGAAAGCTTCGATGCCGCGCTTTATACCGGCTACCATTCCAAGGCCGGCGTCGAGGACAACCCGCTTGCACACACATCGACATTGCGAATATCGCGGCTGATCCTGAATGGCGAAACAGCGTCCGAATTCACATTGAATGCGTTGTGCGCCGCGCGCTATGGCGTGCGCTCGGTATTTCTTTCCGGCGACGAAGGCATTTGCGCCGACGCCAGAGCCCTCGTCCCGGGGATAGCCACTGTCGAAACCCTCAAAGGCATCGGCGCGGCCACCATCTCCCTGGCGCCTGCGTCGGCGCGCGGCGCAATATGCGAGGGCGTTGAAAGGGCGTTGCGCGACAGGGCGCGGCAAGCTTTGCCGTCAATGCCGGAAAGGGTCGAGATCATCATCGAATTCAGCAATCCCGTCGATGCCTATCGCGCTTCCTGGTATCCCGGAGTGCGCCGGCACGGGCCACGTGCCGTCGCCTTTGCATCGAACGACTATTTCGAGGTGCTGCGCGCCTTCCGCTTCATGAAGAGCTGAAGGTCGCCGTGCCCGCGGCTGGCGCGGCGGGCTTCAACGTTTGCGCCAGCGCCTTGGATGATTGCCAAAGAGCCTCTACCATGGTGCTTCGCGTCTTCTCCGAGCTGCGATACAATCGTATCTCGAGATCGAGCGTCCATGTGCTGTCATTCGAACAGATGACAAGGGCTCCATTGGAGATGTCGTTCTCGACGAGGCTTTCTGGCAGCCAGCAGATGCCCGCGCCGGTCAGCGCAAGTTCCTTGAGTCCGGCGCTTATTGTGCTTTCATGCACTGTCTGACGCCGGAACGGCGAGTGCTTCGAGAACAGTTTTCCGAGGGCGACACCAAAGAAAGAGCTGTAACCATAGCCCAGATAGGGCAAAGCTCGCTTTGCCGTTTCCGGACTGTCCAGAATGCCCGCCGCGGGCACGGTCGACTTGTCGAAGCGCAGTTCCGGCGCCGCGACCGGGATGAGCCGATCCGATCCGATAGCCAGATGAGAAAACTTGTCGCGATCCAGGTGAAACGGCACTTCACGGTGCGCATAGGTCAGGAAGAAGTCGGTTTCGCCATCGGTCAGTGCAGCCAGGTTCGCCTCGATGCCACCCCTGTCAGCCATGAAGGATGTGCCGAAGGTGCGAGTGTTCCGCTGCACCTCCCGCAGCCAAACCGGAAAGAACGTGATGGTCAATGTGTGAAGGGCCGCAAAGCGTACAAGCCCCTGTTCCGCAGGCGGGCGCAGAGACTCGCGCACCGAATAGAACATCCTGATGGCGTCTTGCGCCATCGGAAGAAAATTGCGTCCGGCCGATGTCAGTTCGGCCGGCATGGTGGCGCGACTGATGAGCGGTGCTCCGAGCCACGTCTCAAGCTGCTTGATGCGCCGACTGAAGGCCGACTGGGTGACATTGCGGATTTCGGCTGCCCGCGAAAAGCTCGAGGTTTCTGCAAGCGTCACGAAATCTTCGAGCCATTTGATTTCCACGCGGCCTCTCCTCCACTGCGTTCGAGCATTGATCCAGCCGCAATGGGAGCATATTTCATTATAATTGCAATGTTATGCAAATTTTGCATGCTTGATTGCGAAAACCGAATTGGCCTTGTGATCGCCGACGCCCCAACGTCTGCAAAACGAAAAAGCTGGCAACTGGAGCCGGTGGCAGGGGAACGTGACGTCGAGCGCGGGAGAAGAATCTGACCGCACACGAAACGGAATGCCACTCAAAGTCAAATCTATGTCGGCGACGTCCGTGAACGCCGGGGGAGAAGAAAAGGCAGCATGAATTCGCAGAACCAAGCCGATCTCGTTTTGCATGGCGGCAAGATTTGGACCGGTTACGGAAATCCGATCGCGGAGGCGATTGCGGTCTTGGGCAACCAGGTCGTGGCCAGTGGCTCCAACGCCGATATCAAGCCCCTGATCGGAAAGGGCACGAGGGTCGTGGATCTGGCCGGGCGCTTCGCAATGCCCGGTTTGAACGATGCGCACCTGCATCTGATCTCGACGGGGCTCCTGCGTGGCAAGGTCGATGCGACGCCCGATGCCGCGCCGACCCGCGGCGCGCTGATGGCTGCGCTGCGGGCACGGGCCGCCGAAACGCCCAAAGGCGCATGGGTGACCGCGCGCGGTTTTGACCAGACCCGATATCCGGACGCACTGATGCCGACCGTGAAGGAGCTGGACGCCGCCCTGCCGGATCATCCCGTTTCGGTCACGCGCGCCTGCGGCCATGTCACTGTCGTGAATTCGCTGGCGCTGGCGCTGGCGGGAATCGATATCGACACGCCCGATCCGGATGGTGGCGTCATTGGGCGCGAGGCCGGGCAACTGACCGGAATGCTGGCTGAGAACGCCCAGAACCTCGTCTACGACGTCCAGCCGACACCCTCTTTCGCCGAGATACTCGATGCTATCGAAGCGGGGGGCCGTGACCTCCTACGGTTCGGCATAACGTCCTGCATGGACGCGGCCACTGGCCAGATCGACGGTATGACCGAGATCGAGGCTTATCATGAGGCCGAGCGCAGCGGCCGGCTCCCGGTACGGGTCTGGGCAACACTTCTGGGCGACCCCGGTTCGTCCATCGTCGAGCCTTGCCATGCCGCGGGTCTCGTTACCGGGGTCGGCAGCGACATGTTCCGCATAGGCGGCGTGAAGATATTCACGGACGGCTCGGCCGGCGGACGCACGGCCTGGATGCGCCAGCCATATATTGGCCAGCCTGACAATTTCGGTGTCCGGATGCTGCCAGACGCTCAATTGTTCGAACTGGTCGACCGCTACACCGCAATGGGCTACACCATGGTCTGCCATGGCATTGGCGATGCCGCCATCGACCAGCTCGTGCGCGCTTATGAACGTGTGCGCGCCGCCAGGCCGGATCACAAGCACCGGCACCGGATCGAGCATTGCGGTTATGTCGATGGTGCCATCAATCAGCGGATGTTGAAGGCAGGCATCCTGCCTGCGCCGCAGCAGGCCTTCATCTATGATTTCGGCGACGCCTACGTCTCGGTTCTCGGGCCGGAGCGCGGGTTGCGCTCCTATCCGATCGGAACCTGGGATCGCCTCGGCATGAAGCCGTCCACCGGCAGCGACTCGCCGGTCTGTTCGCCCAATCCCTTCCCGGACCTCTACGCCATGCTGACGCGCAAGACGCACAAGGGCATGGTAATGGACGCTTCCGAAATACTGACGCCCGAACAGGCGTTGCGCGCCTATACCGAACACGGTGCCTACTCCCAGGGCGCGGAAATGGTGAAGGGCCGGTTGGAGCCTGGAATGCTCGCGGACATCGCCGTGTTCTCCAACGACCTCCTGACGGCCACACCGGAGACAATCCTGCGTGAAACGCGCTGTGAGATGACAATTCTGGATGGGCGCATCGTCTATGAAGGAAGTTGAGGCGGAATGCCGGCTGGGCCCGTCTCTGACAGGAAATCAACAACGAACCACAGGGAGGAATTGAGGGATGTTGAACAGACTTGGCTTGATCGCGGCGCTTGCGCTTGGAACGGCGACCGCCGCGCTGGCGCAGGACGCCACACCGAAGGATGGGGGGAAATTGGTGTTCACCGCGCCCTATGGCAACTCCATCACATCGCTGGACATCACGGCGACACCGCATACGCAAGACGAGATCGTGGCCAAAGCGATCAACCGCTCCCTCTACAAATGGAACCCGGAAAGCGGCAAGCCTGAGCTCGACCTCGCCGAAACGGTAGAGAAGTCGGCGGATGGCAAGACCTATACCTACAAGCTCCGGGAAGCGACCTTTCACAATGGCGACAAGCTCGACGCCGATGACGTGATCTGGTCCTACAACCGTCTGGCCGATCCCAAGAAGGCCCTGCCGGGCGCCGAGCAGATGTTGCAGATCGCCGGCGTCGCCGAATTTCAGGCAGGCAAGGCCGATCATATTTCCGGGTTGAAGAAGATCGACGACAGGACCATCGAAATCACCTTCATCAACCTGGCCGATCCGGGCTGGAACCTGATGTCTAACTATGCGCCGATCTACTCCAAGGACTATCCGGAGGATCAGCTCGCCTCCAAGCCGAACGGCCTTGGCCCGTTCAAGCTCGCCAATTACGTCGCGGGCTCGAAGGTCGAACTGGAGAAGTTCGACGGCTATTATGAGAAGGGCAAGCCGCATCTCGACAAGCTCGACATCATGCTGATGGGCGAAGCTTCGGCTCGCGACGTCGCCTTCCGCAACGCGGAGATCGATACCAACGTTCTCGGCCCTGTGCAGTACGAGGCCTACAGCCAGGATCCGGCGCTGAAGGATCACATCCTTGAGGTGGCCGAAGTCTACACCCGCAATATCGGCTTCAATCCGAAGGTCGAGGCATTCAAGGACAAGCGCGTCCGGCAGGCGATCAATTATGCGATCAACAAGGACCTGATTGTCGAGAAGCTCTTGAAGAACAAGGCTTATCCCGCGGTCTCCTGGCTGCCGATTTCATCGCCGGCCTTCGACAAGGACGCCAAGCCCTATGCCTATGATCCGGAAAAGGCCAAGGAACTGCTGAAGGAGGCAGGGTTCGAGACCGGCCTGAAGTTCTCGGTCACTGCGACCTCGAACGAAAGCTGGGGCCTGCCGATCGTCGAGGCGATCATCCCGATGCTGGCCAAGGTGGGCGTCACCGTGACGACCGACCCGGTGGAAAGCTCGGTCCTGTCCGACAAGATCCTGTCCGACAATTTTGATGCCTTTATCTGGTCGAACTCGTCGGGCCCGGATCCGCTGAAATATCTGAACTGCTTCTATTCGAAGACGTCGCAGACCGCCTGCAACTACGTCAAGTTCAACAACTCCGACTTCGACAAGCTGATCGAGCAGGCAGGCAACGAAACCGATCCGGCCAAGCAGAACGATCTTCTGAGGCAAGCCAACAACCTGCTGCAGGACGAGGCTCCGGTCTGGTTCTTCAACTACAACAAGGCCGTCATGGCCTACCAGCCATGGGTTCACGGGCTGAAGCCGAACGGCGCGGAACTGGCTATCCAGGATTACGAGGACATCTGGATCGACGACAGCGCACCCGCATCACGCAAGTAGCGCGATGGCATGGCTGGCGGGCGGGACCGGTTTGTACGGCCCCGCCCACCGCATGGCGCCCACTCCTCGCCCGCCGCATGGCGCCCAGTTGTTGAAAGGCAGGATTCGCGGATGTCGCGCTTCATCTTTCGTCGCACGCTGCAGATGATCCCGACCCTGCTGGCGGTCGTGCTGATCATTTTCGTGATATTCAGCGTCGTCCCCGGCAGCTTCATATCGAGCCTGATGTCGGAGGGGCGCAACGCCACGAATGCCGATGTGATGGCGCATCTGAACGAGCAGTTCGGGCTGGACAAGCCTCTGCCGGTCCGCCTGTGGGACTATCTGTGGGGGCTGGCGCATTTCGACCTTGGAATTTCCTACCGCACCCGCGAACCGGTGTGGAACGTGATCGAGCCGCGGCTCTGGCCTTCGATCAAACTGGCGCTGGCGGCGATGGGCTTTGCCGCGGCAG
The DNA here is from genome assembly GCF_020165765.1 of Mesorhizobium sp. B264B1B. Lineage (NCBI taxonomy): Bacteria > Pseudomonadati > Pseudomonadota > Alphaproteobacteria > Hyphomicrobiales > Phyllobacteriaceae > Mesorhizobium > Mesorhizobium sp. B264B1B. The sequence goes on along the minus strand of NZ_JAIUIS010000010.1, from coordinate 222,205 downwards.
TCGGTATTCCTCTGGGATTTCTGGCCGCGCTGAAGCCCGGCAGCGTGTTGGACACCGGCACGATGATGCTGGCGGTTTCCGGCCTGTCGGTTCCCGAATTCTGGCTAGGCTTGCTGCTAATGTACGTCTTTGCGCTGCAGCTCGGTCTGCTGCCGAGCTTCGGCTACCAGCCCGGCGGCATCCGCTACATCATATTGCCTGCCATCGCGCTCGGCGTATCGCCGATGGCGCTCCTGGCGCGAACCACCCGCGCTGGCGTTCTGGACGTGATGAACGCGGATTTCGTGCGAACGGCGCGAGCCAAAGGGTTGACCGAACCGCGTCTGGTGCGCAGTCACGTCACCCGCAACGTGCTGGTGTTGATCCTGACCACGCTTGGCCTTCAGATCGGTTCGCTCATGGGGCAGGCGATCGTGATCGAGAAACTGTTTTCCTGGCCAGGGATCGGGTCGCTTCTGGTCGACAGCGTGTCGGCACGCGACATTCCCGTGGTTCAGGGTACGGTCATCGTGATCGTGTTGTGGTTCCTTGTCATCAACATGCTGGTCGATATCGCCTATGCCATGATCGACCCGCGCATCAAGGTGGCCTGATCCATGCGGTTGCGTTTCAATTTCGCCCTTGGCCTGGCGCTGGCGTTGCTCGTGGTCGCCGCAGCCGTCAGCGCCGGCTGGATTGCCCCGTACAACCCGATATTCGACGCCGACCTGATGAATTCTGAAATGCCGCCGAGCTGGGACCATCTTTTGGGCACGGACGGGCAGGGTCGCGACGTCTTTTCCCGTATCCTCTACGGCGCCAGGGTGTCGCTGACCGTCGGCCTCGTTTCGCAGTTGATCAACTCGTGCATCGGTATGGCGCTTGGGGTTTCGGCCGGTTATTTCGGAGGCTGGTGGGACGACCTGGTGAACGGGCTGACCAACGTCATGCTGGCGATCCCATCCCTGGTCTTCGCGCTCGCCATCATGGCGGTGTTGGGACCCGGCTTGCCAAGCCTCCTGATCGCATTGGGCCTGACCAACTGGTCCTGGACCTGCCGCATCGCCCGCAGCTCCACCTTGTCGCTCAAGAATCAGGGCTTCGTGCAGGCCGCCAGGGCGGCCGGCTTCAGCGACGCCAACATCATGCGCACGCAGATACTGCCGAATATCGTCGGTCCGGTGCTGGTCATCGCGACACTTGGCATCGGCGGCGCGGTTCTGGCGGAAGCTGCACTGTCTTTCCTCGGCGTCGGCATCCGGCCACCACAGCCGAGCTGGGGGAACATGCTGACCGACGCGCGCGAACTGATCCGCACCGCCCCCTGGGCCTCGCTGTTCCCCGGCCTCGCAATCTTCGCCACGGTCCTTGGCTTCAATCTGCTCGGTGACGGGCTGCGCGACATGCTGGATCCGCATATGAGGATAAGGCAGGCATGAGCGGCATTCTTCCCGACCCTGTTCTGTCCATCCGCGACTTGCGCATCGGCGTCGGCAAGCGGAACGAAATCCTTCACGGCGTGTCTTTCGATATCCTGCCTGGGGAAACTTACGGACTTGTCGGCGAATCCGGTTCGGGCAAAAGCATCACCGGCCTTTCGGTGATGGGGTTGCTTAAACGCCCGCTGGAGGTGACCGGCGGCTCGATCTTCTTCCGGAGCCAGGACGTGTTGAAGCTTGGCAGCCGCGCCAGGCGCCGTCTGCGCGGCGACCGTATGGCGATGGTGTTTCAAGAGCCCATGACGGCGCTCAATCCGCTGATGGCGATTGGCCGTCAGATCGCGGAAATGTTCGTCGTTCACAGGGGCTTCGGGTGGTCGGATGCGCGCAGGAAAGCCGTCGAGGCACTGGAAAGCGTTCGTGTGCCGGCGCCCGAGGAACGCGCCCTGTCCTACCCCCATCAACTGTCGGGAGGGATGCGCCAGCGCGTCATGGTCGCCATTGCACTGGCCTGCCGTCCCGACCTGCTGATTGCGGACGAGCCGACCACCGCACTTGATGTGACGGTCCAGGCAGGCGTCCTGGAATTGCTTGCCGAGCTTTGCACGGCTGAAGGAACGGCCGTGCTGCTGGTCAGTCACGATTTGGGCGTGATCGCCAATATGTGCCGGCGCGTCGGGGTCATGGACCGGGGGCGGCTCGTCGAGGAGCAGGACACCAAGGCTCTGTTCGAAAATCCGCTGCATCCCTATACCCGAGGCCTGCTCGCGGCACGCCCTCGCCTGGGGTCGCGAACGCTGGTTGGACGCGCCCGCCTGACCGAACTGGACCAGGTCGTGGGCAGCGAGGAGCGTGGACGCGACGCACCGACGCTGACCACGCCGCGCGGCCTTGGTCTGGAGGCGACCGCATGAACCAGCCTCTTCTGGAAATCCGCGACCTCAACGTCCATTTCCCGCTGCCGCGTCGCTCGCTGTTGGGGCCAAAGCGGACGCTTCGTGCCGTTCAGGGCGTGAATCTGACCCTGAACGACGGAGAGTGCCTGTCCATCGTCGGTGAATCCGGCTGCGGAAAATCCACCACCGCGCTGACCGTGATGGGTCTGCAGGAGCCGACTTCGGGAAGAATCCTGTTCCAGGGCAAGCCGTTGACAGGCCCTGGCGCTCCCGCCCGCAAGGAGCGCGCGCGCATCGCTCAGATGGTGTTTCAGGACCCGTATGCGTCGCTGAATCCGCGCCAGACCATCGGCCGCATGCTGTCCTCGCAGCTTTCCCTGCATGGAATTGCCAAGGGAAGCGAGGCCAGCCACCGCGTCGCCGAGATGCTGACCCGCGTCGGCCTGACGCCCGATCACGCCGACCGTTATCCGCATGAATTCTCCGGTGGGCAGCGCCAGCGGATCGGCATCGCGCGGGCGTTGATGCTTGATCCGAAGATCCTGGTGCTGGACGAGCCGGTGTCGGCATTGGACGTGTCCATCCAGGCGCAGATCATCAACCTGCTGATGGACCTGCAGGAAACGCTGGGCTTGAGCTACATCATGATCTCCCACGATCTGAGCGTGGTCGAGCATGTCAGCGACAGGGTTGCCGTCATGTATTTCGGCCGCGTGGTGGAAGAGGGTGACTGGCATTCGATTTTTAGTCGCCCGACGCATCCCTACACGCGTCGCCTGATCGGTTCGGTTCCCGATCCCGACGCGATCCTGACCGGGGCACGCACCTTGCCGGATGCCGCCTTCGTTCCAGACGCCGCCCGCTTTTCGCCCGACATTTCGCGCCGTCCGGATCCCGACGAAGAACACGAGCCAAGCGAGCTTGTCGAGATCGGCCGCGGTCATCGCGTCCGCCTCGCGCAATAGGAATTGCCGATGACCTTCACCGTCCTTACCTGCGAATTCATGCACGAGAGCAATACGTTCTCGCGCTTCCGCACCGACTTGCCGCAGTTTCAGGTGGACACGCTTCTCCTTGGCGACGAAGCGATCCGCGCCCGCCGCAACGCCAACACCGAACTTGCTGGGTTCATGGATGTGGCGGAACCGGCGGGCTGGAACGTGATCCACGCGATTTCGGCACATGCCGTGCCCGGGGGGCGGGTGACGAAAGCCGCCTATGACCACATCGCCGGTATTATCCTGGAGGCAGCGCGTTCGAACAAGGGCCGCCTCGATGGAGTGCTTCTTGGACTTCATGGCTCGATGGTGCCGGAGTTTTGCCATGACGGTGAAGGGTATCTGCTGGGCCTTCTGCGGGCCGAACTTGGAGCGGACATTCCTGTTGCGGTAACGCTCGACCTTCATGCGATGGTGTCCGAAGACATGGTTCGGGACGCGCAGATCCTTGTTTCCTACAAGACCTATCCGCATGTGGACATGCGCGAAATCGGCGCGCATGCCGCCCGTATCCTGGATCGCGCAATGAAAGGTGAAATCGCGCCCCGGACTGTCAGGGCGCATGTGCCGATGCTGGACGAAGCGAATTCAGGCCGCACCGACATTCCCGAGACGCTGGCCCTTTATGACCGCGCCCGCGAGGCCGAGGCCGAGGGCTTGCTCGCGGTTTCCGTCAATGCAGCCTTCACGGGCGCCGACGTGTCCTGCGTCGGTCCCACCGTGCTCGCAACCTATGACAGCCGTGATCCCGGCGCCAAGCCAGCCGCCATGCGTGTGACAGAGGAACTTGCGGACAGGATCTGGCAGGGCCGGACCAAGAAACGCAATGTTTTCATCGAGGTCGATAAGGCTGCTGCCGAGGCGCATGCCTGGCGCGGCGACAAACCGCTTGTTATCGCCGATTACGCCGACAATCCCGGCGCCGGTTCCTACGGCGACTCGACCGCGCTGTTGAAGGGCCTGCTTGATGCGGGAGTAAAGGGTGCGGTACTCGCGCCGATGATCGATCCTCAAGCGGCAAATGAATTGCACCGTCACCGGCAAGGCGAGACTGTGACGGTGACGATTGGCGGCAGGGGCGACCCCAATTTCGGCGGTGGCCCGCTAACAGTGACGGGTGTGCTGACCAGGCTTTCGGAGGGCAGCTATGTCGGTGACGGACCGATTCAAGGCGGGCTCACCCATAGTTTCGGACCCACCGCCGTAATCGATGTCGACGGGATCGAAGTCCTGGTCGTTTCAGAAGCGCAGCAGATGGTCGACCTTCAGCAATTGCGGGCCTTCGGGATAGAACCGACGGCTCGCCGCGTGTTGGTCCTGAAGTCGATGCAGCATTTCCGGGCGGCATTCGAGCCGATAGCGGGCAAGGTCATCGTCTGCGATGCGGGCGCGCTGGCAACGCCGCGGGCAGAACGGCGTCCCTATATCCACGCGCCGCGCCCGCTCTGGCCGCTCGACAAGGATTTCGAGCGCTTCGTTCGTCCCTTGGTCGACACATTCTAAATTACCAAAGCGGGCCAGTGCAGACGGCCCCTTCCTGAATGCGAATGCTGACAGCGAGCGCACTCTTCGCAGGCCTGCGTGGCGACGGCGGTGCGATCGATCATCGACCGTCAAGTCACAGACATCGCCGATACGCTTCAGCTCATCTATTCGCTCCGGCCTGCGGGCCTGCCCGGGCCGTTCTTCGAGGCTCGGAAAACGGCGGCGTCCGCGCTGCATCGTGACGCGCGCCGTCCCGGTGCCAGAAGTCGAGAACGGCTGCGGTAATAGCCTCTGGCGCGTCCTCCTGAACAAGATGCTTCGCATCCGGTACGACAACGAGTGGAGCGTTTGGAATGCGCCGTGCGAGTTCCTCACCATCTTTCAGCGGGATGAATTCATCCTCGGCGCCCCAAAGAATGGTCACGGGGCAGCGGATTTCGCCGTAACGATCTTCGATCTCCTCGCTGTACTTGTCGTCCATCTGCGCCACCTGGCGCCAGAACGCCTTCTTGCCCTCCTCGCTAAGCCAAGGCTGGAGGTAAAGCCGCATCTCCTCTTCGCGCAATTTGTGCTTCGCTGCGGCACCAATATACGCGCGCAGGACGGCTTCATGGATATAAGCCGGTAGACCGGCAAAAACGTCTTGGTGCGTCTTGGCCGCCTGCACCAGCGCGGATCCCTGCGGGCTGATTGCGACAGGATCGATCAGCATGAGGCTGCTGTAGTCGATGCCGTCCATGAGATGGGCGCGCAGCGCGGCGGACCCGCCAAAGTCATGCGCGACGACGTCCGGGCGCTCTATACCCCAGTGCTTTACCAGCGCCGCGAAAACTCCATTCTGAAGACCGTGCAGGACGTCGGTATCCGGCTTGTCGGACTGCCCGAAACCTACCAAATCATAATAGAAAACCCGACGGTGCCGCGCGAGCCACGGTGCAATTCGCCGCCACACCAGCGAGGAAAATGGCGAGCCGTGCAAGAGGACCGCAGCCTGTCCCTCGCCGAGCGTGCCCCAGGCGATCGCATGACCGCGGTAGATGAAGCGTTCAGGCAGAGTCCAGTTCGCAATCATCTCGTCCTCCGTATCCAGAGACTTGTCGAGGAATCCGACAGGAAGCGGGTCGGACCGAAACTCTCAGCCATGGTGCGATGGTGCGAATTCCGGCCCTGGACAATCTCTCGGCGACAGAAACCCAGGTGGTAGCGTCGTCAGGCCAGCCGTGCAGCAGCAAAGCCGCTGTGTCATGCTTCGCGCCTTCCTCCAGAAAGGGGATGTCGAGCATTTGTGGCCGCGGTTGACGGCATGATGAGCGCGCGTGGGTCTGCATCCCTGCCCAACGAGGACGGCGCGATCGGGTTCCTTGGCATGCGACCATCAGGCCGCTCTTGTCGACCTCCGTCCGAGGCAGCCCGTTCACGGAAAGCCTTCCCCTATCCGAGCCGGACTTGCTTCATGATCCTGTTCCTCAGATGACCCCGCCATTCGCTCGGACGATCTGGCCGTTGATCCAGCCGCTGTCCGGTCCAACCAGCAGGGAGACGACGCGCGCGATGTCGTCGACCTCGCCCAGACGGCCGAGCGGGTTCATCTGTTTGATACGATCGAGCGTAGCCTGATCCTTGCCTTCGAGAAAAAGCTCGGTGGCCACCGGCCCCGGCGCAACCGCGTTGACCGTGATGGCGCGGGATCCCAACTCCTTCGCCACAATGTGGGTGAGCGCTTCGACCGCGGCCTTGGTGGCCGCATAAACGCCATAGGTCGGCTGGTAGAGTCCGACGACGCTGGTCGAGAAGTTCACGATACGGCCGCCGTCGCGCAGGCGCCTCGCCGCCTCGCGAAGGCCGTTGAACGTGCCCTTGAGATTGATCGCGATGGTCTGATCGAAGGTCGCATCATCAAATTGAGCGACCGGCGCGAGCTTCATGATGCCGGCATTGTTCACCAGCACGTCGACGCCGCCATGGGCCGCTTCGGCGGAATCGAACATCCGTCTCACAGCTTGCGGGTCGCTGACATCGGCCTGGAAGGAGGTGGCCCGACCGCTGGCCTTTTCGATCTCGTCCACCAGCTTGGCGGCCGCTTTGGCGCTGCCTGCATAGTTGACGACGACCGTGAGGCCGTCGCTCGCCAGCCGGCGGGCGATGGCCGCTCCAATGCCACGAGACGCTCCCGTGACGATCGCAACTTTGTTCGTTGAGGTGATCATTGTCGTTGTTCCTTTGCCGTGTTGTTGCCGATATCAATCCTTCGCTCGATATTCCTGCGGGATCACGAAGACCTCGTCGGCGCGGGCGTAACCGCCGTCCTTGACCTCCTCGATCAGGACCATGGTATGCGGCCGAGCGGCCTCGGAGAAATATTCCACGAGCATCGCGGTGGCCCGATGGACGATCTCTTCTTTCTGGGCCCGGTTCAGCGCCGCCTCGGGGACCTTGAAATTGACGAAAGGCATGATCTTCACTCCTGTCGATCTGAGGACTTGAATGGTGTGAAGGTAGCCGTTTTTAAAACCAGCACTAGAAAGCCGATTTCAACATCACCATTTCAAAAACCATAACAATCGACTACGAGATGGTCATGGATCGCATCGACGTCATGCGGCTCTTCGTCAGGATCGTCGAGCGTGGGAGCTTTGCCCAGGCCTCGCGGGACCTGCAGGTTCCGCGGCCCACTGCCACTCATGCGATCCAGCGCCTGGAAGCGGATCTCGGCGTTCGGCTCCTCGAACGGACAACTCGAAATGTGAGGCCGACGCTCGATGGCGCACTCTACCATGAACGCTGCATCCGGCTCCTTGCGGACCTGGATGAGGTGGAGAGCGTCTTCAGGAATGCCGAACCCAAGGGTCCGCTTCGTGTGGATATGCAGGGGACCATCGCGCGGTTTTTCGTCATGCCCGCCTTGCCCGAGTTCATCACGCGCTATCCCGGCATCTCGCTCAGCCTCAGCGAAGGCGACCGGATGGTCGACCTCATCACTGAAGGCGTCGATTGCGTCGTGCGAGCCGGCGAACTGTCCGACTCGTCTCTGATCGGTCGCCGCATAACCGCATTCGAGCAACTCACCCTGGCGAACCCAGCCTATCTTGAACGTCACGGCGTCCCTTCAACACCGGATGATCTCGGCGGCCATCGCATGGTTGCCTATACCGCCTCCGCGACAGGGCAGCCGTACCCGCTGGAATTCGAGATGGACGGCGCGGCAAGGGAAATTCCACTACCCTACGATATCGTCGTCCGGGGCGCCGAAATCTACACGGCCTCCGGCGTCGCCGGGCTCGGGTTGATACAGGTCCCGCGTTATCGCGTAGAGCATCAGATCGCCGCCGGACAGTTGGTTCCGGTACTGGAAACTTTTCCACCCCCGCCGATACCCGTATCCGTGCTCTATCCCCAGAGCCGCCATCTGTCTTCGCGGATCAGGGTATTCATTGATTGGCTGGCGGACGTCTTTCGCGCCCCTCGCGGCGCTGCCGGGAGTTCCTCTCAGAAGGGCTCGGTCGAGATGCCAAACTAGGGCAGTTCATCCCGGAAACGCCGAACGGGTAGGCCACGCTTCGGCACGCCGTCTCATCGCCCGTCCCTATGCATGAATGTGAGATGCCGCCGGTGCATTCTCAGGCGAAGGCGTCTGGCGAGCAGAAGCGCCAGGCTAAGCACGAGCACGGCGCTGCCGGCCACCAGCGCCTGGGCCGCCAGAACCATGACCGTCTGCTCCGTCGTCGAGCCTGCCCGCATCTGGCGCACATCGGCTGCCGTGACGCTGACTTGCGGGTTTCCGAAGCGCGCTGTCACATAGTTTGCAAGGGCCGCCACCTGGCCGTCGTCGAGCCAGCCGTCAAAGGCCGCCATCGATTTGCGGCCCGCGACGCCACCTGCCTTGACGCCTTCAAGGATGGTCATGACGACATTCTCAGGCGAGGTTACGCCGAGAGTGCTGTTGTTGGTCAGTGATGGATAGGTGCCATCCGCCGATCCCCCTCCATTCAGGCCATGGCATCCCGAGCAGAGCGACCGGTAGAGATCGTCGCCCACCGCGACCCCGCTGCCCTCCACGCTGGTCTTCGTCCCGGCATCGCGGGCGGCTGCGGGCGGATTGGTCCACGCGAAGCGCGGCCGCTTCTCGTCTCCCGATTGGGCGGGCACGGTCCTGAGGTAGGCGACGATGGCATGAATGTCGTCGTCCGAAAGATATTGCAGGCTGTTCATGACCGTTTCCGCCATCGGACCGCCCGCATATGCCTTTCCAGGCATGGCGCCGGTCTTGAGAAACCGAAACAGCTCCTCATCGCTCCAGCCGCCTACGCCCGCGATCTTGTCGCTGCTGATGTTGAACGCCTGCCAGATACCGGCGCTGCCGCCGGCAAGCTTGCGATCTTCATCCATGCCGAACGTCGTATTCCTTGGAGTGTGGCAGGCGCCGCAGTGGCCAAGCACCTCCACCAGGTAGGCGCCCCTGTTCCATGCGCCGGTTCGGCTTGGATTTGGTCCGAAGCCGCCGGCGTGGAGGTTGGCAAGTTTCCACAACCAGAGCGTCCAGCGCTGGTTAAATGGAAAGGGCAGTATGTTTGCCGGCGACGGCTGAGAAATCGGCGCGGTCGTGAGCAGGTAGGCTCGGATCGCGAGCACATCCTCGCGGTTCATCCCGACGAAGCTGTCATATGGCATGGCGGGATAGAGATCGGCCCCGTCGCGTCTGACGCCTTTCTGCACGGCTCGCACGAATTCGTCGGCGGAATAGCGCCCGATGCCTGTGTCGGGGTCCGGTGTGATGTTGGTGGAATAGACATCGCCGAACGGCGTCGGCACCCGATAGCCTCCGGCGAAAGGCCGGCTCGGATTGGACGTGTGGCAGCCGACGCAATCGGCGGCTCGGGCAAGATATTCGCCTTTCTGGATCTCGTTCGCCCGCAGCGGCGTGCCAGGCGCCAGCGACGCCATGACGGCCGCGATTCGTAGGAGAACGGCGAGGAACGGAACGCTTGCAGCAGGCCAACGCAAACGCTGCCCAGGGCGGATGACCGCTCGTCGGCTCCGCTGCACAGTCACAGTTCGCATCCGCTGAAGATCAATCCGGCCGCCATTTGCGCCAGCATGACGAGCGTGAACAGGGCCCCGATGCCTACCGAAGTCCTGGCCAGAAACGCGCGCGTGCGCGCCTTCAGGGGCGGGCTCGTGCCGTGCCCTGGATCATGAACGGCGCGCCATGACAACAGGACGCCCAGCGCCGCGACGGCGGCGCCTGTCAGCGAGAACAGAACAGTGGGCTGAAACCCGGCGTCGCATTGCCAATATGCGATTGAATAGTCGAGCTGCAGCGATATCGCCCACGCCGTTGGTCCGGTGGCCATGCCTGCCCAGGAAACGCCCGTGCGGATCGCCTGCATGTTACATCCTCGGAACCCAGTAGATTACGAGATAGAGCACGACCCATGAGACGACCACGAAGTCCCAGTAGAAGGCATTGTCCGACACGTCGCTGAAGTGGCGTCCGGTGTTGCCTTTCTTGGTGAACATGAGAACGGCGAGCACGATCGTGTCCCCGACATCGGTGAGGAGGTGTGTCGTGTGCAGGCCGAGCAGGAACCAGACGATCGACCCGTAGGCGTTCTGGTCCCAGGAGATCCGGAGCGCGGGAAATTCCCAGATGCGCACGATCAGGGGAAGAATTCCGGCGATCGACATGACGACGATGCCGATGCGCACCTTCACAAGGTCCTGCCGCCGCGCCCAAAGATCGATCAGACGGTTGGGGACGGCGCTGGCAAGCAGAATGATCAATATTGCCGTGCCCGGCAGGAGGTCGGGTGCTGGCGCTCCGATCGGCCAATGCCGCGCCTGCACAGCCAGGTAGAAATAGGTGCCGATCGCCAGGGCAAAACCGGTTGTTTCAAGGGTGATGAAGGCCACCGTTCCCCACCAGATCGGGCTTGCCGATCCAAAATCATAGGTGGGCAGGTGGCTGACGTCGACGGTTGGCCGGTGTCTCATTCTTCGTCCTCCGGCTCGCCTTTCGGCCAGAACCAGCAGATAAAGCCGATCGAGACCGGTATCGCGCCCCAGACCACCGCCCATGGCGTGTAAATCGAGCCCAGAAACGCGCCACCCACGGCGACGGCCGAGAGCAGCGGCCAGATCGAGTTGTCGGCCGATGGCACGCGCAGTTGCGGCACCGCATCGGCGACCGTGCCGGCAAGCACTTCGCGCGCATCGACGCGCAGGCCCTCGACCACCGGGAGTATGTCGGGTTCGGCCCAGAGCGGCTCGCGATGGGTCACCACTGGCAGGCGCGAAAAATCGTAGGAAGTTGGCGGCGACGTCGTTGCCCATTCCAGTGTGCTCGCCCCCCAGGGATTGTCTCCCGCGAGGCGACCGTTGCGAAGGCTGAGCAGCATGTTCAGGACGAAAAGCGCAAAGCCGGCGAACACCACCAGCGACGAGATGCTGATGAAGAGGTTCGTGCCGCCCCAGCCGCTCGCCGGCGGATAGGTGTAGACGCGCCGCGGCATGCCTTGCAAGCCAAGGATGTGCATCGGGAAGAAGGTGAGATTGAAGCCGATGAAGACAAGCCAGAAATTCCAGCGGCCGAGCCTCTCGGACAGCATGCGGCCGGTGATCTTGGGAAACCAGTAGTAGACGGCGCCGAGCAGGGGGAAGACGGCGCCTCCGACCAGCACATAGTGGAAATGTGCGACGACGAAATAGGTATCGTGCATCTGCAGGTCGAGCGGCACCGAGGCGACCATGACCCCGGTCAGCCCGCCGATCACGAAGGTGAAGATGAAGCCGAGCACGAAAAGCAGCGGCGTGGCAAAAATCGACCGGCCGCCCCAGATCGTCGCGATCCAGCAGAAGATCTGGATGCCGCTCGGAATGGCGATCATCATCGAGGAGGCGGTGAAGAAGCTTTCGCCGAGCTGCGGCAGGCCCGTGGCGAACATATGGTGCACCCATAGTCCAAAGGATAGGAAGCCGATCGCAACCAGCGACAGCACGATCCCGAGATAGCCAAAGACCGGACGGCGCACGAAGCTCGGCAGGATAGCCGAGACGAAGCCGGTCGCGGGAATGAAGATGATATAGACCTCCGGGTGGCCGAAGAACCAGAACAGGTGCTGCCAGAGCAGTGCGTCGCCCCCCGCCGCCGGGTCGAAGAACCTGGTGCCGACCAGCCGGTCGAGGATCAGCATGGTGCTCGACACCATCACCGCGGGCATGGCGAACAATATGATGAAAGCCATGACGAGGACTGACCAGACATAGAGCGGGATGCGATCGAGCGACATGCCAGGGGCGCGCTGCTTGAACACAGTCGCGATGATCTCGACGGCGACCGCGAGTGCGGACACTTCGGTGTAGGTCACCATCTGCGCCCAGAAATCGGGGCGCTTGCCGATCCCATATTCAGGTCCGGCGAGCGGCACGTAGGAAAACCAGCCGGCATCCGCGCCGGTGTCGAAAGCGAAGGCGATCCAGATCATCAACCCACCGGAGAGATAGACCCAGTAGCTGAAGGCGTTGAGCCGCGGGAAGGCGACGTTTCGGGTGCCGATCATCAGCGGCACCAGGTAGATGGCGAACGCTTCCATGACCGGTACGGCGAACAGGAACATCATCGTCGTGCCATGCATGGTGAAGAGCTGGTTGTAGAGATCGGGGCCGATATGGCGTGCCTCCGGCGTGGCAAGCTGGAACCGCATGGCAAGTGCCGACAGGCCTGCAAGGGCGAGGAACAGGAAGGCCGTCACCATATAGCGCCGGGCGATCAGCTTGTGGTCGACCGTGACCAGCCAACCATAGAGGCCGTTCGGCGTCCGCCAGGCATGCGCCAGATAGTCGTGCAGTCTTGCCTCGTCGAGCCCGGTGTCGCGGATGCCTTTCAGGGCCGCTTCCTGTTTTCGCCTAGCCGTCTTCCTGGCAACGCCACTCATTCAAGACTTCCAAGATAGGCGACGACCGCACGAAGATCGTCGGCGCTGAGAGCAATGCGCGGCATCTTCGCGCCGGGTTTTATGGATTGCGGATCGGCGATCCACGCGGCGAGCGCGCCGGGTGTCATGGCCAGCGTGTCGGCGGCCAATGCACGCCGGTGTGCGAGATGGGTAAGGTCGGGCCCGACCGCTCCCTTGGCCGGCGTCCCCCTTATCGTGTGGCAGAGCGCGCAACCGGTGGAAAGAAAAGCCCGCTGGCCGCGGCGTTCCTCCTCGCTGGCAGGCGCGATGGCGGCGGCGTCTTGTCTGGACCGCCATGCCTCGAACGCTTCGCGGCTTTCCGCGATGACGGTGACGGCCATGTGAGCATGCTGGTAGCCGCAGAACTCGGCGCACTGGCCGCGATAGATACCAGGCCTGTCGGCAATGAGGGTGATCTCGCTCGGCCGGCCCGGAATGAGGTCCCTTTTACCGGCGAGGCTTGGCACCCAGAAGCTGTGAATGACATCGGTCGAATCGAGTTCCACCTTTACCCGTTCGCCGACGGGAAGATGGATCTCGTTCGCCGTGACAATCATGCGCGACCGATCATCGTTGGGATAGCGTATTTCCCACCACCATTGATGCCCTGTGATGCGGATGGTGAGCGTCTCCTTTCCGCCCAGCGAGGCAATGGATTTGCCGGCGAAGAAGCTCGTTATCGTCAGCGCGGCGAGAACCAGCACGGTCGCCGCGACGGCGCTTCCGACCGCGCGGCTAAACCTGTGCTCCTGATGGCTGTCGATGACTAGCGGCGGGGGTCCTGCTTGTGCCCGGCGCTGATGGAAGAGCGCCATTGCCAGGGCCAGCATGACGAGCAGCCAGGTGATGGTCGCCACCGCGCCAAAAGACCAGAGGAGATCGAGAATCGCACGGGCATTCGCACCATGTGCGTGGAGTGCGGATTGCCAGCCGCTGCACCCGCTCAGGACCGGTGCCGAGACCACTGTAGACGCGAGGCCGAGCCATTTCAGGACGCCTGGAAGACGGCTGCCGGACGTGCTTCGAGCTGGACGTGCAAAGGCGGACGCAATGGGCCATTGCCGCCGTTGCCGCAGGCGGATGGACGGGCCCGTGCATCTTGCCATGTGAAATCCCCATGGATGCCAAGGCGATAACGCGAATCGCTGTAAAAGGATGCTTGGCAACGATGGCCGGCTTTTCTCCGCCATGCGATTGGCGCCGGGCCGATGCTTGCGCGCCGGGAGCGCAACCAAATGGCGGATATGTCCGTTTCTCCAGGCAAAGGCGCGGGACGCGCATCGGACGGTTCCACGTCGCGAAAGCTTAGGAACTAGCCATGAGCAACACAGACAAAACGGCCGGCGGAAATCGAAGCGTCGCAGGCAAGGACGATCGCAGCCAGGACGCGACGCGCAACGACCGCCGAGGCAGGGAAGAGACGCGGCAGGAACAGGCTGCGGACAGCCATCCGGAAGAGGATCCGGCGGAGGGCTCTCGCCAAACGGTCGAGCACGAGTTGGACAGGCTGGATCGGTCGGGGCGCAGCGCCTCGCAATCCGCGGGCGAGGGCCAGGTGGAACGCGCGCGTGAGGAGCTGCGGAAGCAGGTCAGCGAAGAGACGCAATTACCGGGACGAGGTTCCGCCTGACAGCGGCTGTGGATCGCCCAGGGTTTGGCTTTTTGTTTCGATTCTTCGGTGTCAGACGGCACGCAGGTCGTGTCGGGCCTGCCGTCTTCCGCTTTCCCGGATCCAGAGGGTCGCCATGAGCAGCGCCGCCCCGCCATAGATCAGGCCGGCGAGGGGAAGGTGCGGGTGAAGAGCCTCACCGCACTCTTTTCGACCGTCGGTCCCAGGCATATCCATGTCGATCTTCAAGGCGATGCGGCTCCAGCCGCATCAACGGCCAAGGCGGGCGCTGCGTTTCATTGGCGGTTGGCTTCCACAGGAACAAAAAGCTTGACCGGAGGTTCGAACCTCAATCTCGGCATCGGCACTTGGTCGGAACAATCGACATGATTTTTTCCCGTGTGGTCTCATTGGACACGCATCTCCCATGAGTGGAGCAGCTGACGATGCCGGCCGAAGCGAGGGAGAGCGAAAAGACGGCGGCATCACACGCGCTCTCGGGCTCGGACTGATCACTGGGGCGGCTGACGACGATTGCTCGGCCATTGGCACCTATGCGAGTGCCGGAGCCCGGTTCGGGCCCGACCTTTTGTGGACGGCTCCTGTCACTCTCCCGATGATGTACATCGTCGTCTATCTCTCGTCCAAACTTGGCCAGGTGTCGGGCCGTGGTCTTTTCAAGGTCATTTCCGATTTCTATCCGCGTTGGCTGCTGTGGTCCGTGCTGGTGGGCGTGCTGATCGGCAACACGATCGAGGCAGCCGCCGACCTTGGCGCGATGTCGGCGGCTGTCGTGCTGTTCGTTCCGCTGCCTTCAAACTCGGTCGTCATCGGTGTCGCGATGATTATTTTTGCCTTGCAGATGTTCGGATCCTACAAGCTAATCCGCAACATATTCCGATGGTTGGCACTGGCCCTGCTCGCCTATGTGGTCTCCGCTGTGCTCGCCAAGCCGGATGTGGTCTCGGTGCTGCGCGGCACCTTGCTGCCGAAAATCGAGTTCAGCCGCGAATATCTGTCCATCATCGTCGCCATCATCGGCACGACGCTGTCCGCCTATCTCTACACTTGGCAGTCCAATCAGGAGGTGGAGGAGGAGATCGCCAAGGGCAGGACGAGCCTCGAAGAGCGCAAGGGAGCCACCGAGGGTGAACTCCGCCGGTCCCGGCGCGATATCCTGATCGGCATGATCTTTTCCAACCTGATCATGTATTTCATCATCCTTTCGACCGGATCGACGCTGTACGAGGCGGGGCATACCCAGATCGAAACGGCAGCGCAGGCGGCCGAAGCGCTGCGGCCGCTTGCGGGCGACGCGGCGGGAATTCTCTTTGCGGCCGGGGTGATCGGCGTCGGTTTCCTGGCGGTGCCGGTCATGACGGCCGGCGCCGCTTTCGATTTCGCCCAGGCCATGGGGTGGAAGAATGGCCTGAACGCCAAGCCCCGGCACGCGCCCAAATTCTACATCGCGACGGGAGTGATCACCTTGGTGGCGGTCGTTCTCAATTTCTTTGGCTTCAACCCGATGAAAGCCTTGGTCTGGTCCGGCATCGTGCAGGGTTTTTCAACGCCACCTCTGCTGTTTCTCATGCTCATCATGACCAACAATCGCAAGATCATGGGCGACAAGGTCAACAGCAGGGCCACCAACATTCTGGGTGGCGTGACGACCATAGCGGTCTTTGCGGCGTCCGCGGGACTGGTGGCGACCTGGTTCATGTAGTTCGCCGGCGCGGAAAGGACGTTCAGGCGCAGTGGAACATCCACGGTCAACTCTCGTTGAAATGCGTGTGAGAGAAAGGGCTGTCCATGTCAAAGCTCCAAGCCGCCACTCAAGAGCATTTAGAGCAACTGAGACTCGAGGCTTCGGCTCGTTTCGCCCCGATGATGCTGCATGAGGCATTGTTGCGTCTTTCCCGGGCCTGCGGGGGTGATAGCCTTGCCCGGTTCGAGAAAGCCATGGTCGATCAGATCGAGGCGACCAAGGACGATCGAGCCGATTTCGAGGCAATCAAGGAATTCGCGATCGAACAGCTTTATGCCTGGATCAGGAACGCGAACGAATCGCCGGATAAGAAGCAACCGCTGGAAAAGATAGAGGACCGCAGAACCCCCGGCCGCTCGGAAGAGCCGCAAACGCTGGAGGATCAGCTGCAGGCCGGTCTGGAAGATTCCTTTCCCGCAAGCGACCCGCCAGCGGTGGTGTCCACCTCCATTCCAGGCGGAGCCAAGAAGCTGGTCGGAACCGACGAAGTGCTGAGAAAACAGCGGGAGGCCAAGGAGCAAGACCGCCCCTAGCCCGCACCGACTGGAATCCCGCTGGCCGAACCGCCGCTCACGGACGGGAATCCGTGCCGGTCGATAGCGTCACAGCTTGACGGCCGCTTCCCGGGCCCACAGCCGCAGCTTGCGGCAAGCCTGCACGAATGTGTTGGCGGAGGCTGCGGAGTCCAGCCGCATCAATCCCTCATCGGCATCGGCTGCGACGCCTGCCTTGGCCAGGAGAGGCGCGGCTCCCGGTGTGAAGCCGATGAATTTGCAATGCGCAAAGGCATCCGACACGAAGTCCTTCGCGGCTGCCTCCTTGACCAGCAACTCGGCGCCCGGCTCGGACAGGAGCAGTACCACGGCGTCGAACAGGACCGACGGACCGCCGTCGATCATGTGTCTGGCTTCGATGTGGGTGCCGTCTGCGGCCTCGACGCCGCCCACCTTGGGCGCTATCACCTCCATGACCGCGCCTTCCGTTTCGATGGCCGAGCGAAGTTGTTCGAAAAGGGCCGTGTCGGCCCCGTCGCTCAGCAAGACGCCGACCTTGCGGCCTTTGAAACTGTCGGGGCCGTTCTCGATAATGCTGAGAGCCGGAGACGGCGGCAGGTCGTCGCGCGGCGGGACGGCGGCCTCGGCGGGGTCGGGCATGTTTCGAATGCCAAGCTTGTCGGCGACTTGAGTCGCCAGCGTTTCGTCTATGTTCAGCAGATGCGCCACCATGCGTTCGCGGATCGCCGGTGCCTGCACCTTGCTCAATTCGAATGTCAGCGCCATGGCGATATGGCGTTGCTCCGGCGCTGTCTGGCTGTTGAAGAATTGCCGCGCTTGGCTGTAGTGGTCGGCGAAGCTCTCCGCCCGCAGACGCACCTTCTGCCCCTCTTCGGCGTCGGCGAAAGAGCGGAAGCCGCGTTGCGGATCCTCGCGGGGACCCGAGCCCCACGAATTCGGCTCATAGTTGGCGCGGCCGACCGGGTTGTGCATGGCCATGTGCCCGTCCTGCTGAAAATGTGCGAAGGGGCATTTCGGAGCGTTGATCGGAATATGGGTGAAGTTCGGGCTGCCCAGCCGCTTCAACTGGGTGTCGAGATAGGAGAAGTTGCGGCCCTGCAGAAGCGGGTCGTTGGAGAAGTCGATCCCGGGCGGCACGTTCTGGGTCATGAATGCAACCTGCTCGGTCTCGGCGAAGAAATTGTCCGGCATACGGTCGAGCACCAGCCGCCCGACCGGGATTGGCTCAATGATCTCTTCAGGGATGATCTTCGTGGCGTCCAAGATGTCGAAGTCGAAGCTGTCGGCAAAATCCTGGTCGAACAATTGCACCGTCAGCTCCCATTCCGGGAAGTTTCCTGACTGGATCGCTTCCCACAGGTCGCGGCGGTGGAAGTCGGGATCGGCGCCATTGATCTTGACCGCTTCGTTCCAGATCACCGACTGCATGCCGAGTTTCGGCTTCCAGATGAATTTGACGAATGTGGATTCGTCGTCGGCATTGACGAGGCGGAACGTGTGGACGCCAAAGCCTTGCATGAAACGGAAGGAGCGCGGTATCGCTCGATCCGACATGATCCACATGACCATGTGCATCGATTCCGGCATCAGGCTGATGAAATCCCAGAAATTGTCATGTGCGGTCTGGGCCTGCGGGAAAGCCCGGTCTGGCTCCTGCTTGGCAGCATGGATGAGGTCCGGAAATTTGATGGCGTCCTGGATGAAGAACACGGGAATATTGTTGCCGACGAGGTCCCAATTGCCTTCTTTGGTGTAGAGCTTGACGGCAAAGCCGCGCACGTCTCGGGCGAGGTCGAACGAGCCCTTGTTGCCGGCGACCGTCGAGAACCGCACGAAGGCAGGCGTCTTTTCGCCGGCGCGCTGGAAAATGTCGGCACGCGTGTATTTGGCCAGCGATTCATAAGTCTCGAAATAGCCATGAGCGCCGTAACCACGGGCATGCACCACCCTTTCCGGGATGCGTTCGTGATCGAAGTGGAAGATCTTGTCGCGAAAGTGGGAGTCCTCGATCAGAGACGGTCCGCGCTCGCCGATCCGCAATGTGTTCTGGTCGTCGGAGACAGGCGTTCCCAGGGCAGTCGTGAGAACAGGCGTGTCGGCTTCCGCGATCTGGTGCAATTCGCCGCCATTTCCGCGCGCGGCATTCTGATCGTGCATACGCGCCGATTTGGGAGCTGAACGGTGTGCGGATTTGGCCATGATTTTTTCCTCGATTGACGCCCGTGGGCTGACTTGGCTCAAGGCGCCGAACTGCCGGTGCATGGCTTTGTTCCCGCACAACGGCGCGTCGCGCCTATCCTAAGCCAGCGCGAACACGCTGGTGGACGGCGCGCAAGGGGGCGCGGCCGCAGCAGGATCGTTCGGCCGCATCAGAATTTTCTGGAGAGTTGTCTTCAACGCCCGGAACGATACAAACGTCCATGCATTTAGCTGGGGTCTGCATTCATACTTCTTTCTGGGAGCTGGACCATTGTCAGGCGAAGGCTATCTTTTGGCCGACCAGGAAACCCACGAAGTTTCCATCGTTGACCTGATACCCGCGCTACGGGCTTTCGCGCGCACCTTCTGCCGTATCCCCGACGATGCCGACGATCTGGTGCAGGAGACGTTGACGAAGGGCCTTGCCAACATCGACAAGTTCGAACCCGGCACGCGCATGAAGTCGTGGCTCTTCACCATCATGCGCAACACCTACTACACCCGGGTCAAGGTCGCGGCCAGGGAAGCGCCTGGCCTGCTCGACTGCGCGTCCTCGAGGCCGATTTCGGAAGCCACACAGGAATGGACCGTTCAGAGCAAGGAAGTTCACGGCGCCATCCAGAGGCTCCCTGAACACCAGCGCGAGGTGCTGATGCTGATCGGCGTCCTAGGTGTCAGCTATGAGGAGACGGCCGAGATATGTGGCTGTGCGGTGGGAACGGTCAAAAGCCGGCTCAACCGTGCCCGCGCCGCCGTTCTTGAGTTCCTGGGGGAGAGTTCGCTGCAGACGCTGATGGAAAGACGAAATCATCTGTCGGACGGGCAGATCGATATTGATGCCGACAGCCGCGGATAGTCAGTTCTTTATGTCGCGCCGGCGTTTCGCAAGGAGCGCGTTTTGCAGTTCGATCGCCAGTCTGGTCAAGCGATCAGGAACCTTTTCCTGCTCGATCGCGATCAGCAGAGAGGCAATCTCCTGATCCATCGCCATTCCTGCGCGCGGGTCCATTCTATCATCGCTCGAACGAGACATCGTATTCCCTGGCTGGATGGATGGCAGTCCGTCATCCTATTGTGATGACAAGCAACCGCCATTACAAGGAGATGCCCGGTGCCGAAACCGTTGCCGGCAGCCCTTGCACAGGTTTTTCTTCCACTCTCGATTGCCGAGGTCACAGATCCACTGCGGCGCTTTCAGTCCTTCGGCAATCGATTTGCGGCATGATCCTGATATTGATCGGACTTGATCTGATTGCCGTCCAGGCCGCGTTCCTCGCTGTGCTGCTTCTTGTCCCTGTTGGATAAAACGGCATTCTCTTCGATCTTGTCCTTGGCCAGTTCGGTCATTGCTCCGGCGCCGGCCCCTTTGCCGTGGCTGCCACGGCCGATATGTTTCTTGCTGCCGGATGCCATGCTGTCCTCCTTCGAATTGGCGCCGCTCTTCAGCGTCGCTGTGTTCGACGCCCGAACTGGCATTGGCTGGTAATGTTCCGTCACGCCGGCAAGCAGGAAGGCGTCGCCGTCCCACAGCCGAAACGCTTTTTCGCCATCGATGACGACCTGCAATCCGTGACGTTGCGCCAGGCGACGTATATCGGAGCGGTCCAAAAACAGTGATTCGCGATATGAGTAGTTCAGCAAGGCCAGCCTGCCCGGCCTTTTGAGGACGCGCGCAATTTCGCCGAAATGCCGCTCCGCCACGCCGGCTAGCACCAGATAGGGGAAACTGTCGACCGCCAGAACGCAGTCGAAACTCGCGTCGCCGAACTCCGCCAGATCCAGGCCTGAGGTCCGCCGCAACTCTACATTGCCAAGCGCTGCGCATTGCTCACGGGCGATCGAGACCATCCTCGACGATATGTCGATACCGACGACCCGCCCACAGGATGCCGACAGCGCGCGTTCGAAACGCCCGATGCCGCAACCGATGTCCAGAATGCTGCGTCCAGCACCGGTGAAGTCTTGCGCTGTCAGCCATGCAACGATTTCGTCGGTCGTGGCTGCCAGCCTTTCCTCATCGCCAAGGGAAGCCAACTGGACACTCGCCACCCGGGAAATCGCTGCCGCGGCATCAAAGCCCGAGGCCAGCCGCGTCACCACATCTGCATCCGTCTCGTCGTCGTCGCGTTCGTGACGAACGGCAGAACCCGTTTTCTGCAACGTGGCAAAAACCTCCGATCCGCGGCGAAGCAGCCCGGCTATCTGCTGGAGCCTTTCCCTGTCTCGAGTATCGACCGGGTCGATCTCCGCCACGATCTCCGCCAATTCGACTGCCCCGATGCCTGGGTGGAGATGCAGCGCCAGCCTGGCGATGACGGCCTCGGCACTGACAGCGTCCGCCATACAGTCCTCGACCGCCAGCCTGACCGCTATCCGGCGGCGCACGGATGTTGGTTCCATCGAAACCATGGTCTCATTTCCGCGTCCAAGTCCTTCGCATCGTCCACCTGTCGCCAGCGCCCCAGCCATATTTGTACGGCTCCTGGCCGCGCAGGAAGTCGAACTCGCGCGCACCTTCGCGGATCGATTCGGCGATTGCGTGGCCGACCAGGATCGCGCCTGGACTTTCCTCGGCATAGGCAGGATCGAAACCGCCAAGATAGGCATAGGCACGGCCGCGATGGTGAAATCCGTAGTAGGCGCCGATTGGCTTGCCGTCGATGGCGAGCACCCAGCGTCGGGTCAGATCTCGAGCGTCGAGCAGGGGAAGCGAGCACCTGTGGAATTGCTCGACGGCGGGGTCGGCCAGCACGCCGCCTCCGTTTCCGGCCCAGCGCGCGCCGTGCAGGCCTATCAGGTGGTCGAGGAACAGTTGAGGATCGCCTCGTGCCGGCGACAACTCGACCCGGCCGCGTCTGGATGCGGCGCGGCGCGCCCGGCGCAACTGGCGTCTGCGCCGGGCAGGGACGCAGCCCGCCAGCGTTTCATCGCCGTCGGTGGCAAGCACGGGACAAACGGCGTGGCCGACCAGTCCATCGGCTTTCAATTCGGGATGTTCGATCGCCAGACCGGCACTGCCTTGCGGCAGATCCGGCAGGATCCACTGCGACCACTCGATCGAGAGTATCTTCTCTGCAAGGGCAGTGGCGACCTGGGCCTCGCTGCCGGGCACACACAGCACGTCCAGATAGTCGCTGAGGGAAATGCCGATCGGAAGCAGTTTCGAGCCTTCCGTGCCATGTTCGAGATAGAGCGGCGCCAGGCCCACCAGATCGTTGCCGCGCCAGATGGCGACCGTCGCCAGCTCCCCCGGAGCGAATGTGCGCCACCACGGCAGCAGCCAGGCGGGACATTGAAAGGGCGTCGCCGACGAACTCTGCTCCCACAGGTTCCACCAGTGCGGCGCCAGTGCATGCAATTGCTCTGGATCGCCGATGATCTCGCTGCGCAGCATCTGCTCTTTCACCGCACCGCGGCGAGACGCCTGCGGTCGGCGCCGAGCCGGGCCAGCGCCAGATAGGCGCTCATGTAGGACGAGACCATGCGCTCGAGCGAAAACCGCCGGCGCGCCTCGCTTCGGCACGTCTCGGCATCAAGGCTGGGTGCCGCGACAATTGCTTGCGCCATCTCGTCGACATTGTTGACGATAAAGCCGGTCTTGCCGTGCTCGACCACTTCGGGAAGCGCACCATTTGGAAAGGCGATCACCGGTGTGCCGCAGGCGAGTGCTTCCATCGCGACCAGCGAACTGGTCTCGGCGGCGAGGCTCGGAACGACTAGGCAGCGTGCTGCATTGAGCAAGCGCCGCTTGGCGGCGAAGCCGAGCGGACCGAGGAAGCAGCGCCGACGATCGAGGCGGGGTTCGACCTCATCGCGAAAGTACTGGGTATGCGTCTCGTAAGGATAGACCCGCCCGCCGATGACCAGCGGCACATCAGCCTGCCTGGCGGCATCCAATGCCAGGTGTATGCCCTTTTCCGGGCAGATGCGGCTGAGCACGACGGCGAAGTCGCCCCTGGGCCGCGGCTGGTTCAGCGCGTCGATATCGACACCATTCGGGATCGGGGCAACCAAGCTTGCGTCCGGCGGTGCGGTTCTTTGCTGGGCTGACGAGACGGCGTGAAGCCAGAGATCGTCGCGCCCTGGGCGCAGCGCCCCGGCCGGGTACCAGTCGAGCGGCAGGTGAAGCGTCACCAGGGTCGGACCGTCGGCAGGCAGGTAGGCGTCGAAGTCGATGCCATGC
Organism: Mesorhizobium sp. B264B1B; assembly: GCF_020165765.1. Lineage (NCBI taxonomy): Bacteria > Pseudomonadati > Pseudomonadota > Alphaproteobacteria > Hyphomicrobiales > Phyllobacteriaceae > Mesorhizobium > Mesorhizobium sp. B264B1B. Next base: position 199,185 of record NZ_JAIUIS010000010.1, on the reverse strand, counting down.
AGGTGAACCACGTCGATCGGCCATTGGGCGCGGGCAGCGGCGATCGCGGCGCGATGGGACTCCTGTGCCCGGTTTTTTGCTGACTGGTCGAGCACGCCGGCTTCGGCGGGCGTTTCCACCAGAGTGCCGCTTGCACTGGAACCCTGGCAGCCGATGACGATGGACCGGTGACCGGCGCGGGTCAGGGCCTGATCGAGCATTGACAGCACCTGCTCGGCGCCGCCAACGGCGTTCGGTCCCACCGGCGCGAGAGGATAGGCAACATTGAGCACTGTGAGCGTCATGGCTGGTCGAGCCGGAGCGCCTCGTGAGCACGGGCGCTTGCATGCAGCCAGGTGCCGGGCTCGAAACCCAGCGGCAGCGATTCATAGTAGAGCCTGCCATCGTTGGGCAGCTTCAGGAAATCATAGGTCGGCGCCAGCCGGAAACGCTCGGTGCGGGTCGAGAACGGCGCCAGCGTCCGCTGCTGCGTCAGGTGGCTGGCCAGCATGCGCTGCTTTTGCTGAAAGGCCGCTTCGGTCAGGCAGACCTCTATGCAATCACTGCCGGTGCCGCTGGCGAAATCCTGAAATACCGGGCCGTCCGGGCCAGCCGAATAAAAGGCCATTTCGATGATGGTGGGCACGGGCCGGCGGTCACGGCGCAGAAGATGGCAGGCCGCGTGAACGGCAAAAGCGGTCGCGTCGTGGTCGGGATGGCCTCCCTCGAAAGGATGTGTGCAGACGAAGCGGATGTCGGGTTCGCAAACAAGGCAGGCGAGTTCCTGCGCGAGCGCCACGAGATTCGCCGCAGCCTCCTTGTCGGGATAGCCAAGAGCGGTCAGGCCCGATGGCGATATGCCGGCCGCGGCCAAGGCTTCCGTCAGTTCCGCACGGCGGGCATCGGCATAGTCCTGCCATGTCTCGAAACCATGCGCTTGCGCGTCGGCAAGATCGCGTGGTGCTCCGTCCGTGACATGGACGATGCGGCATGACCGCAGTCCGGCAAGATGCCCGCCGATGCCGATCGTCTCGTCGTCCGGATGCGCGACGACGACCATGATGGCGGAGCCATGTGCTGCGTCACTGCCCGTCAACAGGGCCGCGAATTCGCCCAGGGTTGCCGACGGTTGATGCATGGGGGCCTCACGCTGCCGAGGCTCGCCGCTTCGACGTGGAAGCCACGCCGGGCGCGTAGCGGCGGATCATGGTTGCACAGAATTCGGCGAATTCCTCCGGCACCAGCGGCGGACTGGTGTGGTGAGGCATCATCCCGCGATGCTCTGGCGTGAAGCAGAAGGTGACGGTCACGTCGAAATCGGCGAGCGCTTCCATCTGTCGGTCGAACCAGTTCAATGCATTCGGCCTGAAACTGTCGGCCCAGGAAAGTCCGGTCCGCATATTGGTGACCCCGAGCCGCTTCATCCAGGCGACGGCGTCGTCCAGCCGCGGGTCCTCGAAATGAAACCACTGCACCAGCCCCATCTCGGGCGTATGGCGCAGGAATTCCTCCAGTGCCGGTTTTGGCGTGCCGTCCTGGCGCAGCAGCCCCATATGGAAGTGACGATAGTAGGAGGAGCCTTCCGCTTCGCGATGGCGCGTTGTTGCTTCCCATTCGCGCGGAAGATCATAAAGGCTGTACCACTGGATGCGCGGAGCGTTGCCGAGCAGCAATTCAGCGGTGCGCCTGAGGCCCCAGACCTGGATCTCGTCGGCGCCGAAGGTCGATACGCCAACTTCGCTGACCCAGATCGGGAGATCGGTGACGGCCGCGATCTCACCGATCTTCTGTGGCCATTCCTGGATCTGCCACAGGTTCCAGTCGAGCGGAAAGCCATGCACCGCGACGGCATCGACGTGGTCCAGCAATCTGAGTTCCTTCATGCGCGTGACGAAGCCGGGGTCGATCGGAGAGATGCCGCCGAGCACCTTGGTCAGGGCCGGGTTCTCGGACGCTATCGCATCCGCCGACAACATTGCCATGGCGGCGAAGCGGCTCCAATCGGGGTCGAGCTCGGGATCCCAATGCGATTTGTTGTTGGGCTCGTTCCAGATCATCGCGGCTTCAATCATGGATCTGTCCTTTCGACGGGTAGACGGCGCCGCCGCCGGCCGGATCGCCGGCGGAACGGCAAAAATAAACCTCCTGCTCGGGGTGCAAAAAAATCTCGAAGCCGGCGCTGCGCAACATCGCTTCGGTGCAGGCGCGGTTGGGAATCCACCAATTGGTCGGATCGTCGGCATATCGATGTTCGATGAAATGCAGTTTCGGAAATTCCGGCCGCTCGAACAGGTCGTGCGTCCAGAAATGATAATTCTGCTCAAGCGCAGGCAGATCGGCGCTGCCGCGTTGCATGGACTGGAAGATCATCAGGTCGCCGGCGACATGCCCGCGGATCAGGTCGAGCGCGAGCAGGGGATGGCGCAGGTGGTAAAGAACCCCCATGAACAGCACGATGTCGAATGTCTCGCGCAGGGCGCCGACGTCATAAACCGAAAGCTTCTGGAACTCGATGTCGCAGTCCGCGATCTCGGCGGCAAAGCGCGCCTGTGCCAGATAGGCCTCGTCGAAATCGATGCCGAGGACGCGACCGGCGCCGCGCCGTTTCATTTCGATGGAATAGAAACCGGCATTGCAGCCGATATCGAGCACGGACTTGCCGGACAGGTCGGCTGGAATGGCATAGGCGAACTTGCGCCATTTGACCAGCGGGTAGTTACCGAGAAAATGGTCCGGAGCAGTTTCGACGCCGGCCAGTTCCATGTTGTGGAACCATGGGCCGAGGGCATCGATACGGCGTTGGATTTCAGCATGGGAATGCAGCATGGCTAAGCTCCTTCGCCCGGAACGGCATGCGAATGTGCCGTAGGCGCGATCATCGTGGGCCGGTGCTGTTTGGACGCAGCATCGTCGTCGAGCAGCCGAAGGGCCGCGCGATAACCGTTGAAAGTGCCGACATCGACATAGGCGGCCCCTGCCTTCACCCCATACGCCTGACCGCCCGCCGTCAGGTAGGCGTTGATCAACGTGCCGATATATTCGTCATAGCAATCCCGCTCGCGCCAGAGTGCCGCGAGCTGGTGCAGGACATGGCCCGGCATCTTGAACGCGCCCCATATCCAGTTCGTCGCCGCGTCCTGCCGCTTGACCTGGATTTCCCGCACCCGGCCCTCCTCGTCGAGAACCACGGCATCGAAGAATTCCGGCCGATCCACCGGGAAGAGCAGGAATGACAGCCGGTCGTCCGGCAGACGGCAGAAGCCGTCTTCGGGAAACCAGATCGTATCGGGAAGCCCGATCAACACCGTCTCGTCCGGTGCGACGAGGGGTGCTGCCCGGAAGATGGCGTCGCAAAGGCCAACAGGGTTGGGTTGTACCACGAACAGAGCGGTCGCCGCTCCGTAGCCCGCGGCATAGTATTCGAGAATGTCGGATTTACCCGATCCGATGATGAAACAGACCTTGTCGACGCCGGCGCGCACCATCCGCCGCACCAGGTACTCGCTTACGGCACATGGGCGCTCTGTCTGTCCATCGATCCGGCTCCCGACCGGCAGCAGCTCTTTCGAGAAGCCGAGCGGTTGAATGCGGCTGCCGCGTCCGGCAGCGGGCACGATGCCCAACATCAGACTGCTTCCTTCATCGGTTCGCCGGCAGACCTCTGCAAGGCTTCGTTCAGGATGCGATCCAGTTCCGCCGCGCGCCGCGTGGATGTGTGTTCGTCCAGAACCCGTTCACGCGCACGGCTTCGAATTGCATCGAGCTCCTGCGATGGCAGTTTGAGCGCCGCGATCACGTCGTCTGTGTCGTACGCCAGCAGGATCTCGCTACCGGGTTCGAAGAAACTGCTGAGGCCCGGCCAGGTGTCGGTGACGATCGGCACGCCGCATGCCGCTGCTTCGAACAGCCGGCCCGAAGGGCACCACCCCTTTTGCGCCATCGCCTCGCGCGTCACATTCAGCGTCAGGCGGGACGACGAAAAGAAGGCTGGATGATCTGCCGGCGGAAGATGCCTGACGAAGAAGATGTTGTCGCTCCACGGGAATTCCTGTGGATATTGTGCACCGCCGATGATGAAGCGGTGGTCAGGCAGGAGTGCGGCCGGACGGACCAGCAGTTTCTCGACGCCGGCCTGGCGATCTGCCGCATAGGTCCCGAGATAGGACAGATCGCCCGCAAATTCCGGCCTAGGTACTGCCGGCCGGTGTTGGTCGGGATCGACATGGCCATAGAGCGGCACCACGTGGCGTGCACCGAGGACCGACTTGAGTGCATCGATTGCCGAGCCGCCCGTGTAACTCAGGACGAGATCGAAATCGGCAAGGCCCTCGGGCCCGAAATAGGGTGGGCGTTCACCTTGATCGAGGCGCGCCAGAGTGACCGGAGTGTCCAAGTCGTAAAAGACGCGCAGCCCGCGGCATGCCTGCTGCGCCAGGCGCGAAGCGTCCACGGCGTCGGGACAGTAGGAGGTAATGATGACGACGTCGGATTGCTTGATCGTCTGCTCCGCGACCCTCCGGATGTCCTCCCAGTCGGGGTAGAGCACGATATTGCCGCCATCCAGTTGATCGAGGTCCCGCGCACCGGCATAGTAGGGGGTGTTGCGCTCGAAAAAGGTGATGGACCAGCCGTGCCGGGCCAGCGCGCGGATCAGGCCACGCCACAGGGTGGCGTGGCCGTTTCCCCATGAAGACGTGACGGTGAGACCGAAAATGACCATCTGCATCCGGCAAGTCCTCGTCAGGCAAGTTCGTTCAGACGGATGAGCTTTGCTCCCCAGTCTCCGGACACGATCGTCGTGATTGAGGCGGGGTCGATATCGAAGCGAAAACTGTCGCCGACGGGCAGACCAAGCACATGGCAGACGGCTGCCTTGATCACGTCGGCATGGCTGATCAGCGCGACGCATTGATTCTGATGCCGCTCGCGAGCCTGATCCATCAGCGAGACGATACGCTGTTGGACATCCAGCATGGTTTCGCCGCTTGGGGTGCTTGCTTCCTGCCGCCGGCTGTTCCACGCCTGCCAGCCGGCATCGCCGTTCAGCTCCTCGAACGTCTTTCCCGACCAGATGCCGAAGTCGATCTCGTCGAGTTCGGCGCAGATCGCGATTTCGCCGACATTACAGGCAGTCGCGATCGGCTTGGCGGTTTCCTGCGTGCGCTCGCGTGGGCTGCACCAGATAGCGGCAATCGGCTCGCGGGCCATGCGGCGGCCAAGATGCGCCGCCTGAGCCCTGCCGGATTCGCCAAGGCGAACTCCGCCCATCCGTCCGGCCAGATAGGAGCCGACATTGTCGTGTGCCGCGTGCCGGATCAGGAAGAAGGTCGTCGTCATTCCGCGGCATCGAGCATAGGCTCGTCCCTGCCTGTGATGAATGCGAGCGTGCGCTGCCGAGCTTCGGCATCGGTGAACTGCTCAGGCGGAGACTTCATGAAATAGCTGCACGGACCGGTCAGCGCGCCGGCGATGCCGCGGTCAAGCGCCAGCTTGGCGCAGCGCACGGCGTCGATGACCACGCCGGCCGAATTGGGCGAATCCCAGACTTCCAGCTTGAGTTCGGCGTTGAGCGGCACTCCACCGAAGGTCGTGCCTTCAACCCGGATGTAGGCCCATTTGCGATCGGTGAGCCATGGCACATGGTCACTGGGGCCGACATGAATGTTGCCCGGCTCCAGGGGAACATCGAACTGGCTGGTCACGGACTGCGTCTTCGAGATCTTCTTCGATTCCAGCCGCTCGCGTTCCAGCATGTTGAGGAAATCGGTGTTGCCGCCGAAGTTCAACTGATAAGTGCGGTCGATGCGGACGCCGCGCTCGCGGAAGAGATTGGCCAGCAACCGATGCACGATTGTCGCGCCGACCTGGCTCTTGATATCGTCGCCGACCAGCGGCAGCCCGCGTTCCTCGAAACGCAGGCGCCATTCGGGCCGTGACGCGATGAAAACCGGTATGCAGTTGACGAAGGCGCAGCCGGCCTCGAGGGCGCATTCGGCATAAAAGCGCGTCGCTTCCTCCGACCCCACCGGCAGGTACGAGACGAGCACATCGGCACCGCTGTTCCGCAGGATTTCGCTGACATTGGCAACCGGCTCCGGCGCTTCCTCGATTTCCGTGCGCAGATATTTGCCGATGCCGTCCAACGTGGGGCCACGCTCCACGCGAACCCCGGTTGCAACCGCATCGGCAAAACGGAACGTGTTGTTCGGGGCGCTGTAGATCGCATCGGCCACGTCGCACCCGACCTTGCCCTTGGCGACATCGAACGCACAGACGACCTCGATGTCGTCGACGTGGTAGCCGCCGAGATCGGTATGCATCAGCCCGGGGATCGGCTCATTGCCTTTTGCGTCTCGGTAATAGGAAAGGCCTTGCACCAGGGAGGATGCGCAATTGCCTACACCGACGATACCGACACGAACTTTCTTCGATCCCACGAAACTGCCGTCCTGTGCTGTCCAAGGTAAGTTCCTGGGCCCGAACCGTCAGCTTGCCGGAATGTTCCTTGGCATGTGGAAAAATTGCGCGCGGCAGGATGGATCAAAGCCGCGCATGCCGCGTTGGCGCACGGCGAGCTTGGAATCGGTGGATGATCGTCTACGGCGACCACAAACGAACGGAAGACGCGCGACAGCTTCGCGAGGCTGCAAGCGAAATGGCTGAAAGCCTCGATTGCAGGCCCTGTGGCATTCAACGCCACGCTGCGCTGGTAGGGTTGTTCGTCAAGGTCTCGGAACTGGTCCAGGCACTGGCCGATGTCGAGTTCGAGGTCCGCGGCGGGGACACCCCTTCGCCGAGGCAGCGGCAAGGTGCCAAGCTGCTGGTCGGCCTTGCGGCGGAAGTGGCGAGGTCCTGGCGAAGCGGCTTCACAGTGACCGGCGCCGTCGATCCCATGCTGAGGCATATGCTGGCCGCGCTCGACTGCCGGGGCAAGGTTCTTACCGGCACGGCCGAGGGATACGCGCATTATGCGCTCTATCCTGAAAGCTATCTCGGCGCGGCGCGGGCATCAGGCCTCGACGCGAATACATGCGTCATCGGCATCCGCAGCATTGGCCTCGGGCTTGCCGCCCTGGTCGCCGCGGCGATCGACGCGCCGGTACCCATCAGCGTGCGCCCGATCGGCCATCCTTTCCGCAGGTATGTCAACGCCGACCCGGAATTGATCAGCGCCTGGAGGGACAAGCCCTCGGCTTGCTTCGCTGTCGTCGACGAGGGCCCCGGCCTGTCGGGCAGTTCGATGCATGCCGTCGTCGCATGGCTGCGGGGGCTGGGCATCGATAGGGATCGCATTCACCTGTTCCCCAGCCATTCCCGCGGTCCGGGTGCCGAAGCCTCTAAGGAGGTTCGTGAGACATGGTCGGGTTGCCGCAAACATGTGGCGCGGGCCTTCGAACGCGCCTTCCCGGGCGGCGCGCAAATGCCGACGCTACGCGATTGGGTGGCGGAGGCTGCCGGCAGCCCGCAATTGGCCCTGACCGAAATATCCGCTGGAGAGTGGCGAAACCTCCACTACGCCGAGGAGAGGCTCTGGCCGCCGAGTCAACGCGGCATCGAGCGGCGAAAATTCCTGGCGTCCGCGGGACGCGATCGGTGGCTCGTCAAATTTGCCGGCCTCGGTCAAACCGGGCAGCGCAAGATGCAAACCGCGGAGATGCTGCACGAAGCCGGCTTCGGACCGCAGGTCGTCGGGCTTTGTCACGGTTTTCTGGTTGAACGGTGGGCCGACGGCAAGACAATGGATCAGGCAAGCCTATCGAAAGACAGGCTTGTCGCGGAGCTCGCACGCTATCTCGCCTGGCGTGCGGCTAATCTGGGAACTCCGGAGCCCGGTGCTCCATTGCCGGAACTCGTTGATATGGCCGTCTACAATGGCGCCGAAGCTCTTGCCGAGCGGTGCGCGGCGGAGCTGCGGAACTGGTTCTCGAAGCAAAGCCCTGCGCAAGCGCTGCCACGGGTCGAGATCGACGGAAGGCTTCACCCGTGGGAGTTTCTCGTTTGTGCCGACGGGACGTTGATCAAGACGGATGCCGTCGATCACTGCCGGGGACATGATTTGATCGGCTGCCAGCCCATAGAGTGGGACATTGCCGGCGCTCGCGTCGAATATGGATTTTCCGACAGCGAGCTAGCGACGTTGGTCCACCGCATGGAAGCCGGGGAGCGGCTCAATATCGATACCGGCCTAATTGACTATCTCGAACCTTGCTACCTGGCGTTTCAACTGGGACTCTGGGACGTTGCTGCCCGATCCGAGCATGGCCCGGAGAAGCCAAGGCTGGTAGCTGCGGCAACGCGGTACAAGAAAGGGCTGCTACGCTTCCTGGAGAGGTCCGGGCCGTGACGATCAGTCCAGTCTTCGCAGCATGTCCGCTTCGCGTTCGAGAATGGTGGCCACTTCCTCGCGCTGCAGATGCGTCATCATCAGGCTGACGCAGCACTCGAGATAGGTGATGGAGGCCCGTCGCAGAAAGGCAGCCGTCTCTCTTTCCGCAATCTGCTCGATATCCTTTGCGGATCGTTTGGGTTGCACAGGTCCGTTCTCCATAGCGGGATCTCATCGTCAAACCCCGAGCTTGCCAGGATGTTCCGCGCAATCCGCAAAAGTGCGGCAGGAGGCATGACCGTGCTTAAGCGGTCATGCCGGAACACGTGGCTGCGGCGGCCTGGCCTCAGGCCGGAAGGTCCTGCAACCTGCCCGATCTTGCGTTTGTCGCAATAGCTGTCATCCGGCCGTCGATCTCGCTGGTTTCGAGATTGGAGAAGTATCCGATCGTCTGCATCAGCCCTTGCCTGAGGGGCACTTTCGGCGTCCAGCCGAGCAGCGCCTTTGCACGCGAGATGTCGGGCTGCCTGCGGCGGGGATCGTCTTGCGGCAAGGGCAGGAATTTCAGATCCGATTTGGTTCCGGTCATGTCTCTCACCATGGATGCCAGTCGCATGATGGTGAATTCTCCGGGATTGCCCAGGTTGACAGGTTTTCCGGGATTGGGGTCGAGATCCATCAGGCGCATCATACCTTCGATCAGATCGGAGACGTAGCAGAAGGACCTTGTCTGCAACCCATCACCGAATATCGTCATCGAGCGCTTCTCAAGCGCCTGCATGATCAGGTTCGAGACGATGCGGCCGTCGGCGGGGTCCATCCTGGGACCGTAGGTATTGAAGATGCGAGCCACGCGAATATCGGCTTTTGCTGCTCTCAGATAATCGAAGCAAAGCGTTTCGGCGGTGCGCTTGCCTTCGTCGTAGCAGGCGCGCGGGCCGGTGAAGTTCACATGGCCAACATAGTCTTCCCGTTGCGGATGTTGTTCCGGGTCGCCATAAACTTCACTTGTCGACGCCTGCAGGAATCGCGCATTGTTGCGGGCGGCGAGTTCGAGCAGGTTGAGCGTTCCGATGACGCAGGTGCGTGTCGTGTGTATCGGATCGGCCTGGTAGCGCGGCGGCGAAGCAGCGCATGCCAGGTTGAAAACGCGATCGACCGGCTCGCCGAGGTTCAGCGGCCGGCAGATATCCTGCTCGATCAGCCGGAAGCGCGGCTGGTCCATGATCGAGACGATGTTGTCCATGCGGCCGGTAAGGAAATTGTCGACGCAGATCACACGCCAGCCGTTGCGGAACAACGTTTCGCAAAGATGCGAGCCGAGGAAACCCGCGCCGCCGGCGACAAGCACTGTCTTCGCCCTTCGCGCTTTTCTTGTTTGCCGCATCGCTGTTTTCTCCTGTCTTTCAGTCATGCTGCGGTTCCGATATCGAGATCGATCATCGCCGCTCTCGGTCGTGTCAGCAGCGACACGAATTCGCGGGCCCTGGCCGCACCGGTATGTGCTGCCAGGACGAGTTCGCGCGCCCGGCCGGCCATGGCGAGCCGGGCGCGCTCGGATTCCCTGAGCAGGATATCGACGATGTCATCCGCCTTGTCGGCCGTGCGGATCGCCGAAGCAGGAAAGAAGCTGTCGAGACCCGGCCAGCGATCGCTGATAATCGGCGTGCCGCAAGCGGCAGCCTCGAAAAGCCGTACGCTGGGCGACCATCCGGCGGCGATCATCGATCTGCGCGTGACGTTCAGCGTGTAGCGCTGGCGGCTATAGAATGCGGCATGGTCGGCCGGCGGCAAATGTTCGATTCGTTCGACATTCTCAGGCCAGACGATGTCGGACGGATATTGCGAGCCGGCGACGACGAAACGGCGCTCCGGCATGCGCCGTGCGGGCTCGAGCAACAGCGCGTTGAGCGTTGCCTGCCGGTCGGTGCTGTAGGTGCCGAGATAACCGAGGTCCCAGCCGACTGGGTCGGCGGTTCGGTGATGCCGTTGCGGATCGACCGAACAGTAGAGCGGTTCGGCACGGCGCGCACCGAAATCCTGCGCCAGTCGGCCAAGCGTCGGCCCGCCGGTGAAGGAGAAATAGACATCGAAATACGGAATCTGGCGCCGACTAAGATAGTCGCATTCATCCGTCGAAAGCTTTGCCAGGGTCACCGGCGTGTCGATGTCATAAAAGCAGAGCGCCCCTTTGCAGAGCGCCGCGGCAATGTCGATGACCGCGCGCCCCTCCGGAACGAAGGACCCGACGACCACGACATCGGCCTGTTGCAGGCGTCGTGCCCAGTCCTGTTGTAACTCCTGCGTCGTTTCGTAGTAGCGCAGAGTGCAGAAATCGGGATCGCGCAAGTCGCGGTGATTGGCATACCACGGCACGTTGCGCTCCAGGAAGGTCACGCGGTGACCGAGTTCATGCAGGCCTTTCAGCAGGCCTCGAAATGTCGTGGCGTGGCCGTTTCCCCAGGACGAGGAGAGGGACAGGCCGAGAAAGACGATGTTGAGCCGCTTGGTCATTACGCCGCCTCCACGGTCCCGCGCTCGAAGTGCCGCCTCAAGACCGTATCGGTCACGGCCGCTCTCATGGCGTAGGTATGTTCACCGCGGACGCGGCGCAGCGCGGACGCGCCGATCGCCTTTGCCCGATTGGGGGTCAAGGTGCGCATGATTTCGGCGACATCGCCGCCGTCGCGCGCGACCAGGATCTCCTCGCCGGGTTTCAGGAACAGTTCGACGCCCAGCCACGCATCCGTGATGAGGCAGGCACCGGCGCCCGCCGCCTCGAAAACCCGGGTGGCGGGCGAAAAGCCGTTTGCGGCCATGCTGTCGCGGCTGATGTTCAACACGGCCTTCGGGGTGACGTTGAAGGCGTTGTGGTCGCGGGTGCCGACGTGGCCGAGCCAACTGACATTGGCGGGAAGCGGCTTGTCGCCCCAGCCCGATCCGCCAAGCAGGAAACGCTGCTCCTGCAAACGGCTGGCCGGATCGAGAAAAAACGCCTCGACGCGCGCCTCACGGTCCGGCAGCCGGTTTCCGAGGAAAGCGAGGTCGCAAGCAAAACGCGCCTGACTGGCGACTGGATGATGCGTTTCAGGATCGAGCGCATTGTAGATCGGCACGCATTCCTTCGCTCCCATGGCGCGATAGGCCCAGACCACGGGGTCGCCGCCGCCATAGGTCAACACAAGATCGATTTGCCGCAGCGCGGCATGCAGCGGATGGTCCGGTTCATCGCGCAATTGGCCGAGCGTCGCCGGAGCATCCACGTCCCAGAACACGACGAGCGCGTCAGGACGCGCGTGATCGAGCACGGCGCGCAGCAGCGCCTCATCCTCGAAACCGACGCCGCTCGCCTTGACGACGATATCCGCCTCGGCGGCGCACGCCGCCACCTGCATCAGCGCGTGCTGGGTCGCCTCGTACACGACGACGGCGCACCAATCCGGCGCCTCGATGTCGCGGTTGTTCCGGCGGTCATAGACGTCAGGTTCATAGAAGGTGATTTCGTAGCCGAGTTGGGAAAGCGCCTTGAGCAACCCACGGTAATAGGTAGCGGCGCCGTTCCAGTAGGACGACAACAGGCTCGATCCATAAAAAGCGATCTTCATTCAGCAGCTTCCTTTGCGGCGGTCGGATTGGTGATGTGTTGAGGTCCGCATTCGGCGAGCACGCCGAACAACTCGTCCACGCGGTGCCGGCATGTGTGCCGCAGGCGGATGGTCTCGAGACCAGACGCCGCCAGGGAGGCAGCGAAATCCGCGTCGCCGAGTACGGCCCGGAGGTGTCGCCGCATCTGGGAGCCATTGTCCGCGAACAGGAAATCGACGCCTGGCCTGAACAGTTGCTCGGTGTCGGACCACGGGGCCGAAATCAGCGGAATGCCGCAGGCGAGCGCCTCGAACACGCGGATGGTCGGAATGCCGGGCAGGCCTTCCCGATAGGGGCGGCGCGGAACATGCACCGTGACACGATGCGCTGCGAACGCCTTCGGCACGTCGGCATTGGCGATCCAGCCTTCATGGCGCAGGCCGGCGGCTGCGAGATCGGCGAGCGCCTGCCTGGGGTAGCGCACGCCATGAACGGTGGCATCGAGGCCGAGTTCGTGCACCGGCTCGATCAGAAATTCCTTGAGCTCCGCGGTACGCTCGTCGTCGCCCCAGTTTCCAATCCAGATCAGATCGGAGGTCGGGCGGATCTCAGGATGCGGTCTGAACAGGCGGTCGTCAGCCGCCTCGTGCCAGGTGAAGACGCGTTTGCCCCACCCGGCGCGCAGGTAGCTCTCGCGCAGGGCTTCGCCAAAGGCGAGGACGCCGTCGTAATGCTCCAGCCGGAGCGCCGAGATCGCCTCGGTCGCCGACACGGCGCGGTGGTGGGTGTCGTGAAACAGGAGGATAAAGTTGCCGCCGTTGGCCCTGGCGCGACCAAGGCGCGCGACGAGGTCCGGCTCGGTCCATTCATGGACGACCACCACGTCCGCATCGGCGATCCAGGCCTCGTGGTCGAAGCCGGCATCGTAGGTCACCGGCATCAGCTCGGGGAAATCGTTCCTGAAGCGCTCGATGGCGAAGGAGCCCTTCTCGGCCAGCAGATTCGAGCGGCTCCAGCCGTTCGCCGGCTCCAGCGCGATCGCCTGATGCTGGCGCGCGACCAGCTCCCGCATGACGCCGCGCAGGAAATGTGCGTTGCCGTGGTTCCAGTCGGAAACGACCGAATGGGTATAAAACAGAAAGCGCATGATCAGCGCTCCGCCATCGCTAGGGCCGCTTTGTCGTAGACGTCGCGCATGGCCGTTGCCTGCCTCGCCAGCGAAAACCTGCGGCTCCGGCGCAGGGCTGCCCGTCCGAGCTCCCGCCTGTGCTGCGCATCCGCGGAGAGACGGTTGATGCAGGCGGCGAGGTCGTGCGGGTCGCGCGCGTCGTAGAATAACGCGGCCCCGTCCCATAACTCGCGGTAGGTGGCGATGTCGGATAGAACCAGCGGCGTCGCCGACATGGCCGCTTCCAGCGTCGCCAGGCCGAACGGCTCGTAGAGCGATGGCGACACGAAGATTCCGGCGCGTGCCATCAGGGAGCGCATCTCATCATGCGGTAGCGCTCCGAGAGCGACGGCATGGCTGAAGCCGGCGCGCTGGCCGTCCGGACCTAGCGTGGAACCGGCTGCAAAGACGGGCCATTGCGTTATCGACGCGGCCTGGTCGATCACCGCGGCGTTCTTGGCTTCATCCCACCAGCGGGCGGCGGCGAAGACGAGCGGTTGACGCTTTTCGGCTTTCGCTACCGGGCGGGCGCCGTTGGCGACGACATTAAGATGCGCGATTTGTCCATAGCAGGTTTCGAGCATGCCGGCGTGGCTGTGGCTCGGCGCGATGACGGCGTCGGCCCTGTCGAAGCCGCGCCTGTTGCGCTGCCTCTGCCAGTCCCATGCGCTGTCCACCGCCTGTCCCTTGACGGCATGGAACCATGTGACCACGCAGGAATGCGAGACCACCACGACAGGGCAGGGCGCATCGAGCCCCACTGCCTGCGTCGGCGCATTGAGATGAACAAGGTCGATGGCGTGGTCACGAATGGGCGCATGCAGCTCCCCCGGCAACGCATCGAGGTCGCTGGCATTGCGGGTCATCCAGTCCGGCGGCGTGTTCAGCCAGCTCAGTGTCGCCAAGGACTGTGCTTCTTCGGCCTGTTGCGTGGATGGTTCCGGACCGAGACCGGCGAGCAAAACGCTGTCCCCGCCATCCACGAATTCCCGCGCCAGATCAAGCGCGTACCGCCACACGCCGCCCACGGCATCGACCGTCATCAAGATGCGCCGCGAACGCGGGGTCAGTGTCCGCAACATGTCGCCTCCAGTTCCGCCAGCGGACGCGGGCGCTTCTCCTGGATGTCGCTGAATTTTTGGAACGAGGCGAGATAGTGTTCATGCGCGCGCTCCCACGCGATGTCATCGGGCTCGCCCCAAAGCTCGCGATAGCTGGGCGAACTCGGGTAGGGATAGAGCGGTACCGGCTCATTGGCCCATACGCCGTTGTCGATCAGGTGGTTTCGCCAGTAGTCGACCAGGGCAGGGTCATCTTCGACCACGCCGATCAGATTGGCCTGGACGAACGGAACATGGCGTCTTGCATCGACGAGCAGCGCGGCGAGTTCCTCCGTGCCCAGGCGGCAGCGCTTGGCCAGCATGGCCCGGCCCTCCACTGTCAGGCTTTCGAGGCCCGCTTCGATGGACACGCAACCGGCCGCGCCAAGCAATTCCAGCAGTTCGGGCTTCCACAGGTCGATGCGGGTCTGTACGCCGAATTTCACATCACGGTCGACCAGTGCCTCCAGCAAGGCTTTCTGCGGCAGGAAAATCTCGTCGATGAAGTAGATATAGCCAACACCTTGGGCGATCAGCCGGTCTATTTCCGTCACGACCGCCTCGTGGTTTCGGCGGCGATAGGCATCGCGGAAGTCCATCTTGGCGCAGAAGCTGCAATTGTAAGGGCAGCCGCGCGACGCCTCGACTTCCGCGCCGAACCCCACCTGGTGGTCGTCGAACCTGTGATGGTGGTGCGCGTGCGCGGCGATCCAGTCCGATGGCCATTCGAGCGGCGGATGGTCGATGAACGAACTGGCGTGGACACCGCCGTTCGAGATCAGCCTTGCTTCGCTAAAGTAGGCGGTTGACGACACCGCACTCCAATCATCGCGCCGTGCAAGGTCGGCCACGACCTCCTCGCATTCGCCGCGCACGATGATGTCGACGCCGAGCTTGCGCAGCGTTGGCGCCGGTGTCGCCGAGCCATGCGGCCCGACCGCGACGGTGCGCCCGCCCCGCCCGGCAAGGCGGTTGAGAAAATCGGCCGGCACGCGCAATTCCGGCGGCGCGCAGCGCCAGAACAGATAGGTCGGCGCGGTGGTGACGACCGTCATTGCCGGCGCGAACTCGGCCACCCGTTCGGAAAGGCTGGAATTGTCAAGCTTCTGAAGCTGTCCGTCCAGCATCAGCACCTCATGGCCAGCCCGTTCGAGCAAGGCTTTCGAGTAGCCGAGTTCCAGGGGTAGATGCGGTTGGCGGCAGCCGAAATAGATGCTGTCGTCGTAGGTCCAGAATGGGTTGACCAACGCGATTTTCATGCGACGTACCTCTCGGCTTCGGCGTGGGGTTCGAGCCGGTGACGCTGCAACCATTCGGCGAGGTCGCGGATGCCTTCTCGCCACGAAACATGCGCCGTCCAGCCAAGCGTGGTTTGCATCTTTCTCGTATCGGCGACGAAGAAGGGCTGGTCGCCCGTCCGCTCTGCCTCATAGCGGATCGACAGTGCTCGATCCGTCAGGCTGCCGATCTCGCTCAACAGCATGCGCAGGCTGAGCGCATTTTTCGGTCCGCCGCCGAGATTGAACGCCTGGCCCGTGATCGTCTCGATCCGGTCGAGCACGGCCCTGTAGGCTGCAACTGCATCGGAGACGTGCAGGATGTCGCGCACCTGCCTGCCGTCGCCGTAAATGGTTATCGGCCGCCCCGAAAGCGCGCAAAGCAGGAAGTGCGCAACCCAGCCCTGGTCCTCCGTTCCGAACTGGCGCGGGCCGTAGATGCAGCTCATCCGCACGACCGCCGTCGGCAAGCCATAGGACTTGGCGTAGTCGAGCACGTACTGGTCGGCCGCGCCTTTGGAGCAGCCATAGGGTGTGCAAAAGTCCAGGCTGCGGCCCTCGCCGATGCCCTCGGTGCGGATCGCAGGGTGGCAGGGCACATAGCGCTCGCCCTCCGGGCGAACCGCAATGTCGGGGAGGCTGCCGTACACCTTGTTGGTGCTGGCGAAGATCACCGGGATCCGTTCGCCGCTCTGTCGCGCCGCCTCCAGGACGTTGAACGTTCCTCTAAGGTTGATGTCGAAATCCTCGCCCGGCCGAACCAGGCTGGTGGTAACGGCGGTCTGCGCGGCCAGGTGGAATATGGCTTTCGACCCCGTGAGGGCCGAAGCCAAGCCGTTGGCGTCGCGCACATCGACGGTTTCCACGGTGAGGCGGCTTCCATGCTTGTGCGACAACCATTCAAGGTTCTGTTCGACACCAGCGCGACTGAGATTGTCGATCACCAGCACCGGCTCGCCGTCCGACAACAGGCTGTCGGCGAGATTGGACCCGATGAAGCCGCTGCCGCCGACGATGGCGACAGGTGCTTCGCGACGGTTGCGTCTACCCGGCTTCATGACACCAGCCCGCGTTCTTCGAGCTCGCGTTTCATGTCGGCGCCCCGATCGATGGCAATCGTGTTGCGCACCCAGGAAACAAAGTCGCCGAGCGAATTCTCCAATTGCCGCCCCGGCTCGAAACCGAGCAATTCACGCGCCTTGGAAATATCGGCGAAGCAGTTGCGAATGTCGCCGGAACGCGCTTTGCCGAGCAGCTCGGGTGAGCGGTCCGGCGTTCCCATGGCCTCGGCCAGCAGGCGCGCGACATCGCGGATCGCATAAGCCCGGCCGCTTCCGATGTTGATGACGTGGCCTTTTGCCTGGCGTTGCTCCAGTGCCAGGCGAAAGGCGCGGGCGACGTCACGTACATGAACGAAATCGCGCTTCTGCTGGCCATCTTCGAAGATCATCGGCCGCTTGCCGTTGGCCAGACGCGAGGCGAAGTTGGCCAGCACGCCGGTATAGGGGTTTGAAAGCGCCTGTCCGGCGCCGAAAACGTTGAACAGGCGCAGCGCCACCGCATCGACGCCATAGGCTTCGCCGAAGATCAGCACGGCGCGTTCCTGGGCATATTTCGTCAATGCATAGATGGAGGCGAGATCGATCGGCTTTTCTTCGTCTGTCGGCAACGGCGAGAGAGGTTCGCCGTCCGCAGACAAGGGATTCCACTGTCCGCCTTTGAGATCGTTGGCCTTGCGCCGGGCGTTGCCGATGCGCCGGCCGTCGGGCGTGGCGTACAGACCTTCGCCGTAGACGCTCATCGAGGACGCGACGACGATCCGCTCGACCGGGTGCTTGATCAACACCTCGAGCAGTGTTGCAGTGCCGAGATCGTTGGCGCCGACGTAGCGGGCGATCTCGTACATGGATTGGCCAACGCCGACTTCCGCAGCCAGGTGAACCACCCCGTCGACGCCGTTCAGCGCCTTGGTGACGGCTTCGCGATCGCGCACGTCGCCCTTGATCAGTTCGGCTCCAGCGGGAAGGTTGACCGCTTCGCCTGCATGCACCTGATCCAGCAATGCATCTAGGATGCAAACCGAATAACCGTGATCGGCGAATTCTTGTGCGACGTGGCGACCAATGAAACCACAGCCCCCTGTGACCAGTATACGTTTCACGACAACTCCTCGGACTGGTGACCTCGGCGTCCCCAACTTCTCGGCAAAAGCTTTGTTCCCTGGGCATCAACAAAGTTCTCCTGGCGGTTTCATTCGACAGCAGGCGCATCGCACCGCGCGACGGGTGCTGGAACATTGCCTGCCGTGTGCTGTTAGGACGCTCAACAGTTGCCGCGGTGCGTGCGCGGCGAGAGAGCAGGTCCAAAGGAGATTTCGATGTCGCAATCGCAGACGACCACCAATCACGAAGAGATTCGCAAATGGGCCGAGGAGCGGAACGGCCGGCCGGCAGTGGTGCGAACCAAGGGCGAGGGCGGCATCCTGCGGATCGATTTCGGCGAGCCCGAGGAGGCATTCGAACCAGTCGAATGGGATGAGTTCTTTCGGATATTCGATGAGAACCGTCTGGCTTTTCTTTACCAGGCCAACACCGGCGGCGGGCAGACCAGCCGTTTCAACAAGTTCGTCGAGCGTGACCAAAAGGGCTGACCGAGGCCCGGCCGGCGATCAATCGGAAACCTGGTTCGGCTCAGTTCAGAAGCCTTGCGCCGCTGGACTTTGCCAAATCGCGCATGATGGCGTTAAGCCAGTCTTCGGTGGACTGGCCGATCCGCCTTTGGTCGATGTCACGGATCGCTCGCTCAAGCGTCCTTTCGACAAGCCGGTCGGAGGCTTCCACATCCCCCAGCAACAGACGTGCCGCAAGCCTGAGTTTGGGCAGGAGCGAAAACACGTCGTCCGGCGAACTTGGCACAAAGCCGCTCGCCGCAGCCGGGCTTTGCGGCGGGAAAAGAGCATTGAATACAGCCCCGCTGCCCGAGGATTTTCGCAGGTTGCTGGCATGCCGGAGATGTTCGGGAATGGCGATATCGCTGTCACCGCTGAAAAACACGAACGGCACGCCGCGGCGCATCAGTTCGTCCGCGATCGGAAAGACCCGTCGCCCGTTGAGGTTGACGTCGAGGATGGCAGCCTCGGCCAATTCAGTGTGCAATGATGCTTGTTCGACCGTCGCTGCCGGTCCCAGGATGATCGCACCCATATTGCTGAAATAACGGGCGAGATCTCCGGCTACCATCCATTCGTCTTCGACGATCAGAAGATGCACCCCTTGCAGATCGCGCACCTCGTCATCCTTTCTCGACCGATATCTCGTGGAAACAGTCTCCCTGGCCGAGCCTGCTGGCGTTTCAGCACGAGCCCGGCCGAAATCGTCGAGCAATTCCACGCCGCTGACTCCATGTGCGTCGGGAGCTTTGTTTCAGAATGGACGTTTGGTCATTGAACACGTGAACTCCAAATTCAACGCCATCCGTCGCGACTTGTTCCGTATCTCCGCCGCGCCTATGCTTACCTGCTGTCCGCCTGCTTCATAAGTGATTTCGCACACAGGTGCCGAAAGGGGAACTTCCAGTGACAGCCCAGTCGAAAAGATTTCCCATCGTTGGCGTCGGCGCGTCCGCCGGCGGGATTCCGGCGATGGAAGGGCTGTTCAAGGGTATGGCCGATCAGCCCGGCATGGCGTTCGTCGTCATCACTCATCTCAGCCCCAAGCGAGAGAGCCTGTTGCACGAGGTCGTCGGCCGCTACACCGAAATGGCGGTCGAAATCGCGGCGGACGGCATGATCGTTCAACCAAACCACGTCTATGTCATGCCGCAGAACGTGACCATGACCATCGACAAGGGAATGCTGCGCCTGCGCCGGCCCAATGGGTTCAGCCAGGAGCGCAAACCCATAGACATCTTCTTCAGCGCACTTGCCGAAGACCAGGGCGAACATGCCGTCGGCGTCATCCTGTCGGGCGGAGATTCCGATGGAACCTTGGGCGCCAAGGCGATCAAGGAGCATGGCGGGCTCACCGTCGCGCAGATCTCCGACGGCTACGGCCCGCGCAACCCCGATATGCCGCAGAGCGCCATCACCAGCGGACTTATCGATATAGCCGCGCCCGCCGAGGAGATCGGCACGAAACTGGAAGCCTTCACGCGCGGCTTCGACGCGTTGAATGGGTTGGCGGAGGAGGATAGCGTCCGCACGGCGGGTATGGAAAAGGTCCTGTCCCAGATCTACGGCATCCTGCGCAGCCACTCAGGCCATGATTTCTCGGGCTACAAGACCAAGACGTTCCTGCGACGCATCAAGCGGCGCATGCAGATCGCGCAGATGCAATCCATTGGCGCATACGTGGAATGGCTGCAGAAGGACCCTCGCGAGGTGATGAACCTTTTTCGCGACCTGCTGATCAACGTCACCAACTTCTTTCGCGATCCCGAGGCCTTCGAACTGCTCGAGCGAAAGATCGTACCGCAACTCTTCGAAGGCAAGACCGCCAACGACATCATCAGGGTGTGGATTCCCGGCTGCGCCACAGGCGAAGAGGTGTTCTCCATCGGCATCCTGCTGCGCGAACATGTGGAAAAGCTCCCGGTCGTTCCGCGAATCCAGATATTCGCGACCGATATCGACGAACCGGCGCTGGCGGTGGCGCGGGCAGGGCGCTATCCTGAAGCCCTGCTGCAGGGACTTTCCCCCGAACGCCGCCAGCGGTTTTTCAATGGCGACGGGGACACCTATGTCATCAGCAACGAGATACGGGAGCTGTGCATCTTTTCGCCGCACAGCGTCGTTCGCGACCCGCCTTTCTCACGCATGGACCTGGTGTCGTGCCGTAACCTGCTGATCTATTTCGGCCCCGCCATTCAGAACCGGGTCATTCCTATTTTCCATTACGCCCTGAAGCCCGGCGGTTATCTTTTCCTCGGCACCTCGGAGAGCGTCGGACAGAACGACGATCTGTTCGCTACCGTCGACAAGAAACATCGCATCTTCCAGGCGCGGGAGCATGCCTCGCCGCATGTCAGGCTGCCGGCCCTGATCGGCGATGGCCGTTCAGGCGCATTCCCGTCCGAGAGCACTGGCTTGAGGAAGGGAGCCGCCGGTTATCCCCTACGCCAGGCGGTCGAGGCGCAGGTGCTGGAGCGCTTCGCCCCCCCGCATGTGCTGGTCAACGCCGAGGGCGATGTCGTCTACTACTCAGCTCGCACCGGCAAATATCTCGAAGCGCCGCAAGGCATTCCCAGCCGGCAACTGTTGACAATGGCGCGCCGTGGGCTGCGACTCGACCTGCGCGCCGCGCTGCGGGAAGCGACGTCGACGCGCCGGACCGTCATACGGGAAAATCTCACGGTCGAGGAGGATGATGAGCGGATCCAGCCGATCAAGCTCACCATTGAGCCGCTGGCGGAACGCGACAATGGCGAGCCGCTCTATCTCGTCCTGTTCGAACCGTCGGGACCTACGCAGATCCGCACAGACGAAGGCGGCAGCCATGACACCGACAGCACCGCCGATCTGGAGCGAGAACTGCGCGATGCGAGGGAGCGCCTGCAATCGACGATCGAGGAATATGAGACCGCACTGGAAGAGGTGAAATCGTCCAACGAGGAACTCGTCTCTGTCAACGAGGAGGCCCAGTCGACCAATGAGGAACTTGAGGCCTCGAAGGAGGAAATGCAGTCGCTCAATGAGGAACTGAACACTATCAATGCCGAGTTGACGAACAAGATCGAGGAACTCGATCACGCCAACAGCGATCTGCGCAACCTGTTCGAAAGCACGGAGATCGCGACCATTTTCCTCGATCGCAATCTAGTGGTGCGGACCTTCACGCCCGCGGCTTCGTCGTTCTTCAGTCTGCGACCCTCCGACGTCGGCCGGCCGCTGACGGACCTGTCGAGCCAGTTGGAGTATCCCGAGTTGAAGCAGCATATCGCCGAGGTGTTCGAGACAGGCGAGACCCTGAACCACCACCTTGCGCGCGACAGCGCCGGGCGGTTTCACATGGTCCATATCAATCCCTATCGGGACAAGAGCAACCGCGTTCAGGGTGTGGTCGTGACACTGGTCGACGTCACCACTCTGGCTCAGGCGGAAGAACATCAGCAGGTTCTCATCTCTGAGCTCAACCACCGGGTCAAGAACATGTTGGCGGTGATCGTCAGCATTGCGAGCCGCACGCGGGAGAAATCCGTGTCGAAGGATGAATTCGCGGAAGCCTTGATCGGACGCTTGCATGCGATGTCGCGGGCCTATGGATTGTTGAGCCGGAAAAGCTGGAAGGAAGCTTCGGTCAGCGAACTGCTTCACCAGGAACTCGAACCGTTTGGCATTGAACGGTTCGAACTGAACGGCCAGGAGATAGAACTTGGACCGCAACAGGGCCTTTCCCTTAGCATGGCCGTCCACGAACTGGCCACCAACGCGGCCAAATATGGCGCTCTTTCCAAACCTCGTGGCAAGGTGGTGGTGATGTGGTCGATCGCTGACGACATGTTTACGCTTACCTGGCGCGAGAAGGACGGTCCCCCTGTCAATGAACCCGTCGGCAGCGGCTTTGGCCTCACGCTGCTGCAGGGAGAGATCGGCTACAGGCTTGGCGGCCATGTCGAAACCGTTTTTCGCAAGGAAGGCCTCAACGTTCAGATCGCATTTCCCGTTAACCGGAAGGAGGGGTCGTGAACGACGGACCGCGCGTCCTGGTTGTCGAGGATGAATGGCTGATCGCGGAAGACACCGCGTTAGTCCTGCGTAGCGCCGGTTACCAGGTGGTCGGTCCCGCGCCTTCGGTAGCGGCGGCGCTTCGTCTCGTCGGCTCGGACAAGATCGACATGGCGTTGCTGGACATTCAGCTGAACGGTGAAACGAGCCTGCCCCTCGCGGAGACATTGCAGGCGCAGGGTGTTCCCTTCGCCCTCATGACGGGATTTGGCGCGCGCGACCTACCGGCATCCTTTCGCGACTGCAAATTCGTGCCCAAGCCGGCGACTGAAGCAGCTATCCTGGCTGCGCTGGCCGACCTGGGGTCGCTGCGCGACGTTTCGCGTTGACGGGCACTCGAAGGGCGCCACAGGATCAGTCCAAGGGCTTGTCCGTCGGTCGCGGAGTCGTGCTGGGCTGACGGGGACGACCGGCATTTCGATTGGCTGTGGGATTGTCCAGGGGAGGGGCTGAAGGGTGAGATCCTCCGGCAGTCTTCGGCGTCGGCGATTTCGCCCCTGCGTCCGTATCACCGGCGTCTCGCCTCGGGTGTGGCAAACCATCGGTGTTCGGAGACCGAATAACGGGTTTCGAGCGAGAATTCTCGTTGGCCATGGCGGCACCCTTCTTCCGAACCGAACTCAGCGGGTCAATCGCCGACACAACAGAAAGTTCCGAACTGCCAATGCCGATCGGGCGGGCGTCCAACGGATGCCGGGAATGACACAGCTCTTGCCTCTGGAATTGCGACATCTCAGCCATGCGGCCGCATAACCACCTTGATGCAACCATCCTGCTTGTCTCGGAAGGTCTTGTAGAGGTCCGGCCCGGCTTCGAGCTCGGCTCTGTGGGTGATGACGAAAGACGGGTCGATCTCGCCATTCTGGACCTTGGCCAGAAGTGGTTCGAGATAGCGCTGGGTATGGGTTTGGCCCATTCGGAAGGTCAGCCCCTTGTTCATCGCGGCGCCGAACGGGATGTGATCGACCAGGCCGATATAGACGCCGGGAACCGAGATGGTGCCGCCCTTGCGGCAGCAATAGATCGCCTCTCGCAGCACATGCGGCCGATCGGTGCCGAGATAGACGGCGGCCTTCACCTTGTCGAGCATGGCGTCGGCGCTGGCGCCGGGGTCGGATTCAGTGCCGACGCAGTCGATGCAGCGATCCGGGCCGCGGCCGTCGGTCATCGCCATCAGTGCGTCGTAGATATTGGAATTGCTGAAGTCGAGCGTCTCTGCTTTGCCGTGTTCACGCGCCATGGCCAGCCGCTCCGGCACCTTGTCGATGGCGATGACGCGGCCGGCGCCGAGCATCCACGCGCTCTGGATGGCGAATTGGCCAACCGGGCCGCAACCCCATATCGCGACCGTATCGCCCGGCTCGATGCCGGCGTTCTCTGCCGCCATGTACCCGGTCGGGAAGATGTCGGAGAGAAACAGCACCTGTTCATCTTCCATTCCCTCCGGCACCTTGATCGGACCGACATCGGCGAACGGAACCCGCAGATATTCCGCTTGTCCGCCCCAATAGCCGCCGACAAGATGCGAATATCCGAAAAGGCCGGCCGGCGATTGACCCATCGCTTCGGCGGCCTGTTTTGCGTTGGGATTCGAGCGGTCGCAAAGCGAAAACAGCCCGTTCTGGCAAAACCAGCACTCGCCGCAGGAAATGTTGAACGGCACCACCACCCGGTCACCCTTCTTGAATTTCGAATGGCCCTGACCAACCTCCACCACTTCGCCCATCGTCTCGTGGCCAAGCACGTCGCCCGATTTCATCGTCGGCATGTAACCGTTCATCAGGTGGAGGTCGGAGCCGCATATGGCGCAGCAGGTAACCTTGATGATCACGTCGCGGTCATCCTCGATGACGGGATCGGCCACTTGGTCGCAGCGTATGTCGCCTTTGCCGTGCCATGTAAGGGCTTTCACGATGTTGCTCCTGAGTTTCGAGGGTGCGTTTCATTGGTGAGACGCGCGTTTCTCGTGCGTGGCGCCGGAGATGCCGCCGGTCAGTCCTGGGACGCCGAGCCCGGCGCAGCCATCTCGCGGTGCTGTTCGGCCAGCGTACCCGCTGGCGTGACATGCGCAGCGGCGACCTGCAGCTTGTTCTTCCAGCCGCTGACCACCTGTTCTTCGCCAGTCATCATCGCTTCGTAGCCGGCCTTGGCAACGTCGGCCGGATTGTCCTTCTCGTCGGTGCCGACCTTGGTGTCCATCATCTCGGCGCGTTCGAAGAAGCGTGTCTGCGTGGCGCCGGGCATCAACACGGTCACCGTGACGCCGGTGTCCTGCAATTCGTGACGCAAGGCGATCGCGAAGGAATCGATGAATGCCTTGGTGCCGTTGTAGACGGCTTGGAAAGTCCCGGGCATGAAACCGGCGATCGACCCGGTGAAAAGAATGCGCCCGCGCCCGCGGCGAGCCATCTTGGCGCCGAGTTCATGCGCGAGATACACCGTTCCGGTGATATTGGTGTCGATGATGCGCCGGATCTTCCCCCAGTCCTGGTCGACGAAGCCATTGCCGAGCCCGCGTCCAGCGTTGAGAAACAGCAGGTCGATGTCACGCTCGCTAATTCGGGAGATCAGCCGATCCACGCCTTCGACGGTCGCGAGATCGGCCTCGACGGCTTCGACTGCGATGTTATGTGACCCGAGTGCCTCGGCGGCCTGCTGGATTGCCGGTTCATCAGCCGCAACGACGAGATTGTAGCCATCCTTCGCGCAGAGTTTCGCAAGTTCCTTGCCTATGCCGCTCGAGGCGCCGGTGACCACTGCGAGTTTTGCATCCGTCATGATTTCCTCCGTCGTGCCGGCCGAACCAGCAGAGGAGATGATTGTTCCGTGGATCGGTATCGTCCGGTCGGCGCCTGTCGGGAGTCTGACTTCTGCTCTTGGCCGGGCGATGGATTTTCGGAATTCGGGCGGGAACAACCGGATGGTCCCGCAGTTCGGCGCGTGCAGGAGGAACATGATGCAACATGCTGATAAGATCGCGCTCCGGCGTGTGAAAATGCTGGTCGAGCAATATGTGCTGACCAGGAGCAGGCGATATGATTTCGTGTCGACGGAGTTGGCTTGCAGGGCCATTCGTGAGGTGATGCGCAGCCCGATCGAAGATGCCGAACTGGATCGCATGTTGGCCAGAAGCGCGGCCAGGCAGGGGCTTTCGGTGCGATTCGACCGGATGGAAGCTTGGCAGGCTGCTTCGCCATCTCCCACCGAAGGAGTATCGATATGAGAGCCGTGTTGCTGATGCTGGCACTGGTCTGTCTGGCCGGGTGCAACAATCCCGATCCCGACAAATCCAAAGCGGATACGAACAGTCAGCCGGTCGACAAAAACCCCACAACCGACACGAACCCCACCCCACAAACCACCACCGGCGGAGATCAGCAAGGCACCCAACCGGCCCAGCCGGCATCCCCTAAGCCGGCTGGCGGCTAGCTACCGGCCTAGCCCACCAGACTGGGACCGCCATAGAGCAGTTCATCGTCTGCGGAAACGGCTAACCACTCTGTGTTGTTGTTTTTGCGCAATTCCTAAGGGAAAGCGCACCGCGCTTTTCCCCGGAAAGCCGTACACACTTTTCCTGGATTGCTTTAGTGGCGCGCCGAGCTTCTCGTTCTGGGTTCCCTGGCAACAATTCTGACGGGTACCGATTTGACGGCGGGGACGTGAGCCTTCTTGGCCCGGTGCCACAGAGGAACCAGGGGATTGAGTTCCGGATAATAACCGGCGCAGTTGCCTTCGGGCACGGAGTAGGGGGTGATGCGCAAACCTCGAACCCGCCGCTCCACGCCATCATCGGCATGGGTTTCCAGATCGATTTCCTGCCCGGCGCTCAATCCGAACCGCTGAATGTCGGCCTCGTTCATCAACAGGACCATGCGTGTGCCGTGTATGCCGCGCAGTCTGTCATTGTACCCATAGACGGTGGTATTGAACTGGTCATTGGAGCGCACCGTTATCAGCGTCAGCACATTGTGACCCGAAACATCGATGTCCGGGTCTGTTTCAAGCGTCGTCGGCAGCTTGAAATTGGCTTTCTTGTTCGGCGTCTCCCAGACCCGTTTCGAGGCCTTGATATCGCGGTGAAAGC
Source organism: Mesorhizobium sp. B264B1B (assembly GCF_020165765.1). Taxonomy (NCBI): domain Bacteria; kingdom Pseudomonadati; phylum Pseudomonadota; class Alphaproteobacteria; order Hyphomicrobiales; family Phyllobacteriaceae; genus Mesorhizobium; species Mesorhizobium sp. B264B1B. Next base: position 172,945 of record NZ_JAIUIS010000010.1, on the reverse strand, counting down.
CTCCCGGCGTCAGGAACCGCTTGTTGAACTCACGAAAATGCTGCGGGTAACAACGCTCGATCTCATCGCGGATAAGGGAATAATCGGCGACCCATTTATCCCACGGGATCGAACTCACCCCCGATACGGTGGCCTTGGCCAGTTCCGCCACGATCTTCGGTTCGGAAAGCAGATGCGGTGAAGCCGGCGGACGCGAACCGAAGGAGCCGTGGATACAGGCGGTGGAGTCCTCCATTGAAACGGTCTGGTCACCGCTCGCCTGATGGTCCCTTTCCAGCCGCGACAGGCAGGGCAGCAGATAGGTCACCGCCCCTGGCAGGAGATGGCTGCGGTTGAGCTTGGTGGCGACTTCGACATGCAGCCCAAGCCGACGCCATGCTTTCTCGATCAGGCCGGTTTCGGGAACGGCGCGAACGAAATTGCCGCCGAGTCCGATGAAGCCGTTCACCGAGCCGGCGATGACGCCCTCGCAGGCCTCGACCGTGTCGAGACCCTTCTCGCGTGGCGGCTCGAAATCATAGAACCGGGCGAACTTGTCGAGCGGGACGAGCTCGGGCTTTTCGGATATGCCGACAGTGCGCTGGCCCTGGACATTGGAATGGCCACGCAGCGGTGAAATGCCGGCGCCGGGCTTTCCCATGTTGCCGCGCATGAGCAGCAGGTTGCATAGCATCTGCACGTTCTCGGTACCGTGCCGGTGCTGTGTCAAACCCATGCCGTAATTGCCGATCACCGCATTGGAGCGGCTGTAGACCTCGGCAACATGTTCGAGATCCGCCTGCGCTATTCCCGAGCGCCTGACGACTTCGTCCCACCTGGCTGCCCGCAGGTAAGCCTCGAATTCGGCAAAACCATCCGTGTGCTCGGCAATGAAATCGACGTCGAGGACGCGCGGATTCCCGTGTTCCCGTGCCGCGTCGTCGAGCGCCAGCACCGCTTTGGCGATGCCGGTCATGGCGGCGATATCGCCGCCGCTGCGGACCTGGAAGAAGTCGCTGGACATCTTCGTGCCGGGCCCCGGCGACAGCATCTCAAGGGGATCTTGCGGATTCTTGAAGCGCTTCAGCCCCCTTTCCGGCAAGGGATTGAAGGTGAACACCGGCACCCCGCGTTGACGAGCCTCTTGCAGCGGATGCAGCAGCCGCGGCGCCGTCACCCCGGTGTTGTGGCCAAAAAAGAACATCATGTCGCACTGGGAGAAGTCCTCGAGCTGCACGGTTCCAACCGGCGAGCCGATCGATTCGGGCAGCCCGACCGAGGTCGATTCGTGGCACATGTTGGAAGAATCGGGCAGGTTCGATGAGCCATAGATACGCGCAAAGAGCTGATACATGAACGAAGCCTCCAACGAGGCCCGGCCGGATGTGTAGAAGACGACCGATTTCGGATCGAGCCGCCGAAGCTCCATCCCGATCTCGAGGAACGCGTCATCCCAGGAAACCGGTTCATAGCGGTCGGTTACGGCATTGTAGCGCAGGGGATCCGTAAGCCTGCCCTGTTTTTCGAGGTCACGATCCGGCCAGTCGAGCAGTTCGGTGACCGTATGTCGTGCGAAGAAATCGGGGCCGCAACGCAGCTTCGTCTGATCCCACATGGTCGCCTTCGCGCCATTTTCGCAGAACTCGAAGGGCCGCGGATCGGCCGGCTTGGCCCATGAACAGGAAACGCACATGTAGCCATCGGCTTTGTTCTGCTTGAGCAGCGTGCTCCATATGCCCGACATCAGCAGGCCTTCGCCGTATGCCTTGCGGACCAATGACCTCAGGGATCCCCATCCGCCTGTGGGATGGTTGTATTTTTTTGTTTCAATACGGTCGGTTACGGCAGGTTTCATCGAGATCGTCCTTGAAGAACCGATACCGAACCTCGCCCGTCACCGATTGTTCCCGCGGCTCCGTGCAGAGTTGGGGTCGAATCTTGCGGGTCGAAGCCGACGCGACCGAGGAGTGATCGCGGCCGGTCGTGGAACTATTTTCGTGATCGGCTGTTCGGCTTGGGAAGGGAGCCTGGCAATGGTGCGACGCAATGCAGTGCTTTCGCTCGTGATAGCCGCCATCATCATCATCGGCTTCCTCATAGGATTTCTCTATGCCGACATGGGCTGGCATACCTCGCCACTGAAGCGGGCGCCTGAACAGAACCGGGGCGGTAACGCGCCGACGGATACTTCGCCAGCCGCGGGTGTCCGGAAAAATCCCCAGGAAAACACCGAAATGCCGGGGCAGCAGTAGCGACCTCGAACGGGATCCCGCGCGAAAGGATGTCATGCTGTCAGATCCTACCGTGCTGATCTTGATGTATTTCCTGCTGCCGGTCTGGTTGGCCGCCGGATTTGCCGACTGGATCTGCCATCGCGCCTCTCACATCGAATCGACGACAGGCGCCAAGGAGTCGTTGATCCACCTTCTGATGTTCGCCGAGGTCGGAATACCTTTGCTGGCCGCCATGTTTCTTGACGTGAATGCTCTCATCATTCTCATCATGATCGTCACCTTCTTCGTCCACGAGGCGACAGCGATGTGGGACGTCAGCTACGCCACCACCGCCCGCACCGTCACGCCGATCGAGCAGCACGTTCACAGCTTCCTGGAGATGATCCCGCTGATGGGGCTGGTCAGCGTCATTTCCCTCCACTGGGGACAGTTCCTCGCCTTGTTCGGGGCGGGGACGGAAACCGCGCGCTTCGAACTTGTCTGGAAATCGGAGCAGCTGCCGGTGACCTACATTGCCTGCGTGATGGCCGTGATCCTGATTTTCGAACTGCTTCCCTATCTGGAAGAGCTCGTCAGGGGATTGCGGGCCAATGCCGGGAAACTGATCCCGTCGAAGGCCAGGCGAGGGGATCCGGGCCAGACGACATTGCGTTGACGTGATCGCGCAGCGACACTCCTCCGGCCACTGGCATCGGAATCCAGCCGGTCTGCAATGCCAGGATCGTTGTGCGGAACATTTCTGTCGGGCGAGCCATTGAGAGAGCGGGCATGGCAGCGATGGGGAGTGCGACGATGGGATTTCTATCCGACCTCGACAAGAAATTGACGGACAATGTCTACGAACATGGCAGCCAGCTCACCGATTCCGCCGCGGATCTCCCGCAGACGGTCGGCGAAATTGTCGAACGGCTGATGCCTTTCGTCCAACCTGAGGCGCGCGAGACGGTCAAGGCTCAGATTCTGGGCCTGATCCACGAGTACAAAGCCGAGCGCACCCGGAGCGCCGCCGAGCAGGATCATCCAGACTGAACTACCCGTTCTGGTCTATCGCGTGAGGCGCCGGCTGGCTGCCGCCCCCGCTGCCCGATGTATCGCGCCCGAACCATATCCAAGCCGCGACAAGCACAATCACCACGATGGCTATCCAGGCAATGAGACGGGGCATCGAGGGGTCCTTCCCTGCCAGTCGATCGTTCGGGCGGCGCGGCGATCAGGATGGAAGTCGAACCGCCCGACTCCTCGTTAATCCGATTGCCGATCCTTTGTTCCGCTCGAGCTGGTCCCCGTCGCTGCCGCTTGGCACCTGCCGCGGCCGACAGACTTGCACTCCGTGCTGGGCTCGATCGTGGCCTCGGTTGACGGGGAGGGCGGGCGCGCTAGATCAAAACTTACGCCGAACATGGTTTTCGTTGGTGGGGGAGGTCATTCGTGTGGCGGGTCCAACGCCGGATCTAATTCTTAGCGGCCGTCGCCTTGGCCGCAACAGCGCATGCCTGCTGTTGCTCATGGCCATGTCGACCGCGTGCTCGTCCTCGGACCAGATCGAACAGCAATCCCGAACTGCCGCCTCGACGGCGCAGACCGTATCAATGACGCTTGATGCCTGGGCGGCGGGAGCTGCCCCTTCCAAATATGCTTCGGGCACGCTGCAATCGGCCGGCACGACACTGGCCGATATCGACGCGAAGATCCGATCGGCCACTACGGCTGAACCTGCCGAGCAGGCTGCGTTGGCGGAGGCGGTCAAGGACCTGTCGATCGCGGTGAACCGCGCCCAGGCGGGAGTGCAAGCGGACCGCCGCCCGCAAGTGCAGGAGGCTCAGGAAGATATTCGGACGGCCACGCGCTCCCTGGCCGCCGCTTACTTCAGATATTTCGCGCCGAAGCCATGAAGAAGCTCCTGGAAATATCGCTGGGCATCGTCACCAGTGTTGGCGGCTTCCTGGAAGTCGGATCGATGGCGACGGCAGCCCAGGCAGGTGCGACCTTCGGGTTTCAGCTGATCTGGGCGGTGGTTCTCGGCACCATCTGCATCATTTTTCTGGTCGAGATGGCCGGCCGGTTTGCCGCCGTGAGCCATCACACGATCTCTGACGGGATCCGGGAACGATTTGGCTTCAACGTTTCGCTATGGCCATTGCTTGCCGCCCTGCTGGTCAATTTCATGGTGCTGTCCGCCGAGATCGGTGGTGTTGCCATCGCGCTCGAACTTGCCACCGGCATTGGCTTTCAATGGTGGGCTTTACCCGTGGCTTTGATGGCATGGCTGTTGCTGTGGAAAGGCACGTTCGGGCTGATCGAGAAAGGCGTGTCGATACTCGGCCTCGTGACGCTGTGCTTCGTGGTCGCAGCGATGATGCTGAAGCCCGATTGGACAGCTGTCGCGTCCGGCGCGGTGCCTACACTGCCGACCCATGATGCGGCGAGTTACTGGTTCATGGCGGTCAGCATCCTTGGCGCTTCGATATCGCCTTACCTGTTCATGTTCTATTCCTCGGGGGCGATCGAGGACCAGTGGGACAGAAGCTATCTCGGAACCAATCGGGCCATCGCCGGACTGGGCATGGCCTTTGGCGGCACCATTTCGATCGGCGTCTTGATGGTGGCCGCGCTCGTGCTTGCAACGCACGGCATCGATCAGGTCGACGACTATCATCAATTACCGTTGATGCTGATCCCGATATTCGGCTTCTGGGGGTTCGTCCTGTTCGTTGCCTCGCTCGCCATCGCTTGCTTCGGCGCCGCACTCGAGGTTGGGCTGCAACAGGCTTATCTGGTGGCGCAAGGGTTTGGATGGAACTGGGGCGAAAACCTCAAGCCACGCGACGATCCTGGCTTCAGTGCCGTCTACACGGTATCATTGTTTCTGGCCGCCATCCCCATCATGCTTGGGCTCGATCCGCTGAAGCTCACCATTTTTTCCATGGCGCTGACCGCCGCCAGCCTGCCGCTGACGGTAATTCCTTTCCTTTTCCTGCTGAACGACAAGCGCTATGTCGGCGAGCACCGCAACGGCATTGTCTCGAATGCCGCGGTGATCTTCATCATCGGGCTTGGTTTCGTGCTCGCCGTGGTGACCATTCCCCTGCAGATATTCGGAGGCACGTGATGGATTTGCTGCGCGACATCCTCGACAAGCAGATCGTCGACCGCGAACAGGTCAAGATCGGCAAGATCGACGGGCTGGTGGCGGAGTTGCGGCCGGGCAAGCCGCCGAGGATCATCGCGGTCGAGCTCGGCTCCGTCACCTTGGCGCGTCGCCTCGGCGTACGGCCAGGGCGTTGGATGACGCAGCTCGCGGCAGCGTGGGGCGGCAAACGCCATCGCAAGCCGCACCGGATCGCCTGGAAGAAGGTCCAGGACATAGGCGTCGACATCCAGTTCGATATCGATGTGCGCGAAACCTCGATCTTCGCCTGGCAGGACTGGCTGCGCGACCATGTCATCGGACGCATTCCGGGAGCTTGATGATGTCCACCGTCAACCTCGAACATCTGGCCGGACGACGCGTTCTCTCGCGGCAAGGCGAAAGCATCGGCTATATCGAGGAGATACGAGCCGAACCGGCCGGCGACGACTTCGTCGTTACCGAATTCCATGTCGGTATCTACGCCGCTTTCGAGCGTCTCTCGGCCTCGACCATCGGTACGGCGGTGCTGGATTTCTTCCGGCTGCGCCGTCGCGACGGCCTGTACCGTATTCCCTGGGACAAGCTCGACATCTCCGATCCTGCACGGCCGAGGCTGCTGTGTTCGACAACGGAACTTTCCGGCATGAAGGGCGCGCCCGAATTTCATCCACGAGCGAGGCAGGATCGATGACGACCCAGGCGGACGGCCGCGCGAAAAGTGCTCGAACTCAGCCAAGGGTTATCTGATGCTGTCTGCACTCAGGATGATGCGCCTTACCGCAGCAGGCTGGCTGCCAGGAACACCGCGGCCGCTATCAGTACGACGGCCGCAATCACCATTAGCGGCCAGTTGCTGCGGGGCTGCAGTTCGGGCTCGTTCTCCACCGGCCGCATCGCGTTGGCGAAGCTGGCATCGTTTTCGAATTTTGGCCGGAGAGAACGCTGCGGACCTGCTTCAGTGACCGGGTTCTGCGTGTCCGCCGCCTCGGCGTCGGTCTCGAACGGGGCAACTGCAGGATCGAATCCGGGCGTTTTGTCCCGTGTGGCTCCGGCCTGAACTTCTCCCCTGGCTGCGGCAGGTGTGGAATTTGAAATCTTGGCCATGAACTCTCCTCGGAACCCAATTCGGCAAGTTCGCTCGGTCGACAGATTGACGCTCATGGGTCGCATTTAAAATCAAATCTCGCAGCCGCCGATTTGTTCCGCGCCGCGGTCCCGATGTTGAAGGTCTCCTGGCCGGCTGTGGGGCCTGTCCGAAGGCGCTTGCAGCGCATCGCACGGCGCCGGAACAAAGCCCATCCTGGCTTGTTAGGGCGCATCGTAAGTTCGCGCATCGACAAGGACAAAGCCAATGAAAACGCGACACCTTCTTGCCTCGCTCGCCGCTGCTTCCATGCTTATCGCAATGCCTGCTTTGGCTGCTGCCGACAGCGCCCAGGATTTCGTCGACAAGGCCGCCGTCGGCGGCAAGTTCGAAGTCGACTCAAGCAAGATTGCCCAGGACAAGGCCCAGGATCAAAGCATCAAGAATTTCGCGCAGACGATGATCCGGGACCACGGCGCGGCCAACGCCAAGCTGGAAACGATTGCCGGCGAACAGAAGTTGAAGATGCCGACGGCGCTCGATGCGCAGCATCAGGCCGATCTGGATAAGCTCCAGAACGCACAGCCGCCAATCGATCCGGCCTATGTGGACATGCAGCGCAAGGCGCACGCCGATGCCGTCAATCTGTTTGAAAGCTACGCCCGCGACGGCGACAACGCGGCCCTCAAGACGTTCGCCCAGCAGACGGTCGATACGTTGAAGATGCATCGGCAGATGATCGAAAAGATCGCCGCCGGCCAGGACTCCATCACGGGAGCGACAACGCCCGCTGTGAAAACCACGAACACGCCCAATGCCGCGGCCCTGGTGCCCGGCGCAAACAGTTTCACCGAGACCCAGGCAAAGAGCCGCATCGAGGATGCCGGCTATTCCAATGTGTCGAAGCTTGCCAAGGACGATCAAGGCATCTGGCGCGGCCAGGCGACCAAGTCAGGCCAAAGTGTCGCCGTCGGGCTCGACTATCAGGGCAACGTCGTCGCCGACAGCAAATGAGCCCGATCAGGAGATATCAAAATGAAAACCGTAACTGCACTGTTCGACAACTATGACGACGCAGCCGACGCGGTCGGCGAACTGGAAGCGTCCGGAGTGCCACATTCCGATATCAGCATCATCGCCAACAACTCGGATGGCTGGTACGAGAGAGATCGTTCCGAAGCCGCTGAAGATGCCGCGAGCGGTGCAGGGATAGGGGCCGTGGTCGGTGGCGCCGGCGGTTTGCTGACAGGGTTGGGCGTCATGGCCGTTCCGGGCGTCGGACCTGTGGTTGCGGCCGGATGGCTTGCCGCTACCGCCACCGGGGCGGTTGCCGGCGCGGTGGCTGGTGGTGCGGCGGGCGGTATCATTGGCGCTCTGACGGATTCGGGCGTTTCCGAAAACGATGCAAATGTCTATGCAGAGGGCGTACGTCGTGGCGGTACGCTGGTGACGGCCAAGGTGGACGATGGGCTTGTTCCGGAAGCCGAGGACATTCTGGGTCAGTCCAGCTCGGTTGACGTGATGGAACGCCGCAGGGCTTACGAGGCGGATGGCTGGACCGGCTTTGACGTCAACGCGGGCGACTATGTCCCTGAGCGCGACGGCGGCAGGGCAATAAACCGGCCCTGAAGAACAAGCCTGCCAGGGCGGCGGGGCACTTTGCAGCCAGGCCGGCGTGGGTGCCTCGCCCGAAATTTGATCTTCGGGACATGTGCGAGGGATGTTTGGACCGCTGATCGAGTTTGCTGTGGGCCACAGTAGCTACAATCAATCCTTGTCCTGATGATAGAGCCGATCGGTGGCTCGATCGCTTTCTCTGCGTTCTGCGGGACCGCGGCGACGTCGAGTGACAATGACGTAGGCCAGCAATACGAGCAGCAACAATGGCCCGCCGGCGACGACGATCAACCACATGACGCTTTCAAACATGGGACGTCTCCTTTCCCTCACAACCGGCAAGGAGAAGAACCGTTCCGCGCGTGGACGACGGCGCCCGGATCAATCTGCCTTCAATTACCGGCCACGTTCGTAGGTTCCGACGAGTTCTGCCTGCTCCAGCAAATGTTTTTGCGCCTCCTGCCAGATACGCTCCACGCCCGTGCTTGCGGGGATAGCAAGGTTCGGCGTGTCGAGCGCCGCCAGCCGGAAGTGGTAGTGATGGACACCGTGGCCCGCAGGCGGTTCAGGGCCGTCGTAATAGGCGTTACCGAAATCGTTCCGCGCTTGCCTGAGGGCCTGTGGACCCGGTCTGCCGCTTTCCGCTTCGGGCAACTCCTGCACCTCCGGCGAAATATTGAACACCCCCCAATGGCCGAACATTCCGCTCGGCGCGTCGGGATCCTGGACGACAAGGACGAGGCTCTTTGTGCCGTCCGGTACCCCGGCCCACTTCAGAGGCGGAGATACGTTCTTGCCGTCACGAGTATAGGCTTCGGGGATCTCTCCGCCGTCGGCAAAGGCGGGGCTACTGAGCGTCAGGGGCATGGTTCGCACTCCTTTCGAGGAACATTCGATCGCATCACCGCCGCATCGCAAAGCGTGCCGGAATTGTTTGCGGTCATCGAATTGCTTGCGAGCACGTTCCGGCGCGGCTCAAGCGCGCTGCGGCTCGAAAGGATCCTAAGATCCCGTCATAAGCGGCTTGAGGACGAATATGGCCAAGAGGCCAATAAAAAACACGGCGGCGATCACGACACTCCAGGTGATGAGCTTTCCGGTACCGCGTTGCTCTTCCTCGCGAGACAGGTCTTCCGGCATTTCGCGGATCCTCCTGTAAGGTTCGATGATTTGACAACCTGTTTTGTCGAGGCAGGTTCCCGGCAGCCAAATCCAGAGCAGGACCCGCAGTTCAACTCGAACGCACCCCGCTCTGGACAGGAAGGCTGCCGGGCGCCTAGCGCCGCGCCGCCCCGCGGCTAAGCGGCTTTCTCAAGAGCGCGCTCATTGACCCCGCCTTCGCCTAAGCCTGTAAGCGCTTCATCGGTTGCCACTTCCTCTTTGAGCGTCTCGTTCAGGAGCTTGACCGCGTCGCTTTTGCCAAGCTGTTCAGCCCACGCGATCAACGTGCCGTAACGTGCGATTTCATAGTGCTCGACCGCCTGTGCCGCTCCGACCAGTCCTGCATCCAATGCTGGGTCGCCCTTATAGTCGTCGAGAATCTCCGACCCCTCTTCGAGAATGCCGTCGATTGCCGGACAGGTCTTGCCGCGGGCTGGCTTGTCCATCAGATCGAACACCTGTTCGAGGCGGTCGACCTGGCCTTCGGTTTCCACGCGATGTTTCTCGAACGCCGCCGCGACCTCCTCGGACTCGGCACCCTTGGCCATCTTGGGCAGCGCCTTTAGTATTTTCTTTTCGGCGTAATAAATATCCTTCAGCCCGTCGAGGAACAGGGCTTCCAGCCCTTTCGTCGCCGCCTTCTTCGCAGTCGCCATGTTTTCGTCTCCCTAAGGTTGTCATGAAAGCTCCACCACCGGTGTAGCTTTCCATAACCTTGAACACGGGCCGTTGTTCCCGCCGGATCGAGACAAAGACAAGGACGGCCGTATCTCACACGATCGCACTGTCCCAGCCGCCATAGTGCGCATCGCTTGACGCTGGCTGCGGTCCAGCTACCTCTCACCAGCCGGCTGGAGAGAGTGCGTAGCGGGTTTTCGACCTTCTAGGTTCGGCCCGCACGCGTGCTGGCGGCCTTCTGCGCTGCTTTCTTTCTTCCGGCAGCACCCTTGGTGCGGACCGCCTTGCGTGCGGCGGCGGACCGGCCTGCAGTGCCCTTCGTCTCCGAGGCTTTCTTGGCTGCGGCCGAGCGCTCCTCGGCCGTCCGGCGCGACGCCGCCTGCTTGGTCTGTCTTGAAAGCGCCTCATGGGATGCCGTGTTCTTCGGCTCGTGCTCGAGAACCTCGGAAACGGCCTTCGAGACCTTGGGGCTGCGTTTTGGCTTACGTTCGCCCTGGCCAACTTCATAGGCGTATTCGGCGCTCTTGCGGGTGCTCTCCTTGACGCTTCGTTTCTTGGGCGGAGGCAGGTCGATGCCTGCGCGGCGCGCCTCCGAAAGACCGATGGCGATCGCCTGCTTGGTCGAGCGCGCGCCGTGCTTGCCGCGACGGACCTTCTCGATCTCGTCATGCACGAATTCGCCGGCCTGCGTGGTGGGCGATTTGCCTTCGCGCTTGTCTTTTTTCGCTTTCTCGATGGTTCTCTTATCCGGCATCGCTTTCTCCTTGTTGGATATAGCGCGACAGATGGCGGTGCGACGTCGCGACCTCCAGAAAACCCAACGCATCGATGGCGCGAATGATCCGGAGGAAAAGAGACTTTCTCCGGCGAGGATCTACGGGCCGGCCGGACGCCACGAGAGCGCCGACGTCGTCGTGAGGCAGAGCGCGGCAAATACAATCGCAGTATTTGCCGCATGGGAATATTCCCATTGCTGCCTGAGCGCTTCCCAGTTTGCAGGAACTATCGTCCAGTTCTGCGTCGCCTGGTTGGCAGGCAGCGTCCAGACAACGAAGATCGCGAGCATGATCGCGAAACACAGCGCCGCAAGCAGGGCGAGCCAAAAGGGCCAAGCCTGTGAGCGCACGGAGATCGCCAACAATGCGTTCACGATCAGCGCGGCAGGCCAGAGCAACCCGAGGATCGCCCATCCGTAATAGATACCTTGGACGGTGAAATATTCCGGCTGCGGCAGAGATATCTTGTTGGGAAGAGCGGCGAGATGGGCCCCTGCCGGGATGAGCGCGAGGGCCGAAATGACAATGGCGAGAAATTGCAGAACCCTGACTGTCATGGAAACTTCTCCGCGGAATGATTTTTAACGCGCCGACGACCCAATCGATCTGGCTCTCTGATGAGGCGATGGCGTTGGCGCCGGCGTCACGCGGGCAGTTGGCGCAGGAACCATTGAATCGCGAGGTCCGCGACTTTTTCCAGCGCGCCGGGCTCCTCGAACAGGTGCGTCGCCGCCGGAACGATGGCGAGCTCCTTTTCACACCGCAGCGCCGCGAACGCCGAACGGTTGAGCGCGATCACCTGCGTGTCTGCGCCGCCGACCACGAGCAGCGTTGGTGCCCGGACGCGGGGCAGGGCAGGTGCCGCAAGATCCGGACGCCCGCCGCGCGAGACGACGGCGGCCGCCCGATCCGGACGTTCGGCCGCAGCTATCAGCGCCGCGGCAGCCCCTGTGCTCGCGCCGAAATAACCGACGCGCAGCGCCGACGTTTCCTCGGACATGTGCAGCCAGTCGGTAACCTGAACCAGTCGATCGGCGAGCAAGCGGATGTCGAACCGCAACTCGGCGGTAATCTGGTCGATACGTTCCTCTTCGGTCGTCAACAGGTCGATGAGCAACGTGGCGAGTTCCGCCTCGTTCAACCGTCCGGCCACATAGCGGTTGCGCGGGCTGTGCCGGCTGCTGCCGCTGCCGTGAGCGAAGAGGACGAGCCCACGGGCTTCCTGCGGCAGCGACAGGTTGCCCGCGAGCATTGCGCCGCCGGCGGGAACCTGCACGGCCTTCTCGTTTGTCTTCAGGACTGAGACCATGGCGATCTCCATCTCAACTGGATCGGTCCCTAAACCCCGAACGGATAGGTCTCCGCGAGCTCGCCGGCGTCCCATTGCGAGCTGCGCTCCAGCGGCTCAACCGCCCGCGTCTCGTCGAAATGCAGCAGCATGTCGAATTGCGCGGCAAGGTCGGCATGGAAGTAGTGGCTGGCCCGTTCGGTCTCAGGCCGGTAGATGACGCCGATCGCGCGCTCCAGGAGCCGTCGCGGCAGGGCTTCGCCGTCGCCGCGCAGATCGAGCTGGAAGCGATCAGCCGGGACTGCATGCAGCAGCGCCTCATAGCTGCGCGCCAAGGCAGGCCGGACAACCTTGCGCTCGGCCGGACCGTCCCAGTTCGATGCCGCCGTCACCGTTCCTTGATACGTCGTGAAGCCGACGAGGAAGGCGTCGCGCTGATGCTTTTCGCGGATAAGCTGTCCGAGGTTGATTTCGCCATGCAGGCTCCTGTCCGTCGCCCTGGCGTCGCCGAGATGGGAGTTATGCGCCCAAACCACGATCTTCGGCGGCCGCCCGAGCCGGCCGAGATGAGCGGTGAGAGCTTCGAACGTCTCGGCCATGTGCCGGTCACGCAGGTTCCAGGTCGATTCGGGCGCCAGGAACATGGCGCGATAATAGGCCTCCGCATTCTTCACCAGGCGGGCGTTTTGCTGCGCCGCGAAGAGTTCGTCCGCGATGGCGCCTTCGCGCGGCTCGGCCTTCGCCGGGCGCCGCTTCAGCATCTCGACCAGCTGTGCGACCACAGCCTCCTGGCAAGATTTATCGACCTCATTGCCGGCTATGAAGCCATAAGCCTGCGGGTCAGGGCCGAAATGGTCGAAACAGGCATAGCGGCGACGCGCGATCTCCGCCGCGGCCGGGTCGGCCTTTTCGAGATAGCGCAGCACAGCCTTCATCGCGCCATGCAGGGCATAGAGGTCGAGGCCGTAGAACCCGGCTTTCGGATTGCCCTTGCCGGGCGCTTCATTGTGCCGGCGCAGCCATTCGACAAAATCGACGACGACCCTGTTCCGCCACATCCAGATCGGGAAGCGCCGGAAATCGGCGAGCGCCTCTTCGGCGTCGATATCCTCGCCTGTTCCCTGAACATAGCGGTTGACCCGGTATGTGTCGGGCCAGTCGGCTTCGACAGCGACGGCGGCAAAACCCTGCTCCTCGATCAGCCGCCGCGTGATCCGCGCGCGCTCCTGATAGAATTCGTGTGTGCCGTGCGAAGCTTCACCGAGCAACACGAAGCGCGCCTCGCCGATCGCCGCCAAGAGCTCGTCGTAGTCTCGCGCGTCTCCGGAGAGCCGAACGACGTGCTTGTGCAATCGGTTTGCCGTATTCTGCGGCGCATCGCGGCCGGACGGTGCGGTTGGTCGCCCCGCCTTGGCGAGAAGGGCGCGGACCTCGTCGTCGCTGGTTTGGGAGAAATCTTCATACCAGCGCCCGACGCCGATGAGCGGCTGCGGCGTCGTCGCACAGACGACCTCGTCGGCCTCGCTCTCCATCGCCTCGCAGGTGTCGGGACTGCCGACCGGAACGGCCGCAACGATACGGGCAGGCCGCTTTCCGCGCAGCGCCCTGACCGCCGCGCGCATGGTCGACCCAGTGGCGAGCCCATCGTCCACGAGAATGACGATTCGATCCTCCACAAGGAGCGGTACCCGCTCGCCGCGATAGAGGTGCTCGCGGCGTAAAAGCTCCCTCTCCTCGCTGGCAGTGACCGCATCGATGACGTGGGCCGGCACAGCGAGGCCTTCCACGATCTCGTCGTTCAGGACGCGTACGCCGGAGGTCGCGATTGCGCCCATGGCCAACTCTTCGTAACCGGGAACGCCGAGCTTGCGTACGACGAAAACGTCGAGCGGTGCCTTCAATGCCTGTGCGACTTCGTAGGCGACAGGCACGCCGCCGCGCGGCAGCGCCAGCACGGTGACATCATCGCGCGCTGCGAAGTGGCCGAGCTTATCAGCGAGAACGCGTCCTGCCTCGCGACGATCCGAAAAGACAATAGTCATGATCTCAAGCCCAATATTTGCGTCGCGCCCACCCTTTGGAGTCCCGCTGCAAGGCTTTGATTGGCCGAGGCCACACGGGGCGGCAAGGCGTGGCGCAGGCACATCATTGGCGTGTTCGTCGCCAAGAGTTCGAGCGGCGGGCATTCCCAAGCCATCCCCCACTGCGCCGATGCTCGGAAACGGCCTAATCCCCCAAGGGTTCCGTGTCGCTCCGGTGCGGCTAGTCCGGATCGCTCCAAAAGCGTTGCCTTTGTTTCCGGAGGGAACAAAGCGGCCTGCCGGAGATTGGGGCACGCAGGAGGAGTTTCCAATGGACAAGGAAGAACTCATAAAGCGACGAGCCTACGAGATCTGGGAGCGCGAAGGCCGCCCGCCGGGCCGAGAGCAGGAGCATTGGGACCAGGCCGTGCAGGAAATAGAGGCGGAAGGATCGGAAGCCGAGCGCGGTCCGGTGGTGCCCGATCCGACCATCGGCAGCGGGTCGGAGCCTCGAAGCTCCTGAAGCGACGTCACTTGCCGCCAAGGAGGAAAAATGCGTCGACCGACTGTTCATTCCGTCGACGCATTCGAGATGGCGTCTCGGTCAACGTCCGAGCAGCGCCCTGAGCCTGGCGAAGATATTGAAACCTTCGCCCATGGCGGCGCGCACGCGAACGGCGACCCACCCGGCTTTCATGGTCGCACCGACGTGGCAATCGCAGACGATGTTGTGCAACTGCCAGTTGGACAGTTCGAAAAAGCGCTTTGCCTCGCCATAGGTGTCGCCTTCCAGACCCTGCGCCCGCAGTATCGGATCTTCGAACGCGACGCTGATGGGGGATTGCACGCAGTAGGCGTTTTCGCGCATGTCGGGGCTCATATATTCGGTGCCCGGAAGCGCTCCGAGGCGCCGTTCAGGATGACGCTCAAGAAGACTTGCCCAGCGCTCCAGGCGTTGGTTCCGCGTCATTGTCGGGCACACCGTATCAACTTCCGCGATTGCGTGTAGTTGTTCGAGTGTATGGGACTTCATGGTCAGCTCCTGTTGATCCAGGTTCCTCCCGCTTCAAGGTGAGTCGCGAGATCACGACAGCGCGCTCGCCGTCGCCGCGCTCCGAACTCTTTGTTGTCGCTGAAGTTCCATCATTTTGAGAATTTGAAGGCTGGTGCGGCGGCAACTCGGCAAACCCCAGGGCCGTTGCGCCACCTCGGTCGGTGCTGGGTCAGCCCCTTCCAACTCCACGCTCCTGGCCCCGGCCGCCTTTCGGCGCAGGAGTGTCGGTGTTCAATGCTGGAGATCGTCGGGCGGCTCCTCCAGGCTCCTGCTGGGGTGAATTTCGTTCGAGAGGGGGATATCCATCGTGCAGATCACCTCGGCATCGGTGAAGCGCAGCGAGCCAGCTCCGCCGATCTCATAGGGCACCACCTTTTCGATCAGCTCGGATCCGAAGCCGCGTCGCGCAGGTATTGCTGCCGGACCATGCAGGTCCTCGATCCAGCGGATCTTCAGCTCCTGTCTGGCGGGCGTGCCACCCACTTTCCAGCTTACGCTGATTGATTTGTCGGCTGCCGACAGCGCGCCATATTTCATCGAGTTGGTGGCGAGTTCGTGGAACGCCAGGCCCAAGGTCTCCGCCGTCTTTCCGGACAAGGAAATATCCGGGCCATCTATGGTGAACTGATCTTCCGTCCGGCCGCCTTGGGACGCAAGCTCGTCAAGGACAAGCATGTCAAGCTGCACGGTGGCCGAGGCCGATCGCATCAGCACATTGTGCGTGCGTGCGAGCGCATTGATGCGGCCCTCGAGGTGAAAGGCGTAGTCCTCGACATTGTCGCTGTTTTCAACCGACCGGCGAGCGATCGAACGGACAATGCTCAACGTGTTGCGAACGCGGTGCTGCAATTCGGCGGCAAATGCCTTCGTCGCCTGGAGGCGGTCGCGTGTGACCTGGAGTTCGGCTTCGAGCCGGGCGATATGATCGTCACGTTCGTCCATCTGTTCATCGACATGGCTGAGCCGCATCGACGCGGAAGCATCGCGTTCTTCGGTGGACACACCTTGCGGACGGGAGAATGTACCCGTGACGTCTTTCTTGGGAGGTCTTTTTCCAGCCACCTGTCAGTCTTTCAACCGTTCCTCGATCATGCGCGGTGCCAAGCGCATCGTCTCGTCGGCCTTTGGCTCGCGTTCACGCGCCCAGGATTGGCTTTCGTGCCGCCGCGCGCGGTTTTCAGCCGGCGAAAATGATACCGTCGAGCCGGCAGGAGCATTAATGCCGCCGCTGTCGGCGGAAATATGGAGGGCGATCGCAGCGGCCAACTCCCCAGCGGATCGATCGTACCTGCCGATCCGCCGATCAAATCGCGCTTGGCCATCGCTCGCTACCGCTTCCGGTCACGCCGAACCGGCAGAAGCCGGCCAGGTTCCCTATGAAGTTTCATTTTGCGCTCCACTCGATGAGCCCGTGCCTGATCATGCAAAAGGCTCCCTGACGTCCAACAGATGAAGGTAATCAGGATTGAAAAAGGCCGCCGCCTCCAGTTTCGCCAGGTTCTTGATCGTTACAGTGCCGTTGTTGAACGAAATGAGGCCGTCGCGCCTGAGATCCTGAAGCGTACGGTTTATGTGCACGTTCGAAAGACCGAGCGTATCGCCCAGGGTCGCCTGGGTTACCGGTAGGGGATAGCTCTTGCCGGCCGTTTCACCAATTGCGTGAAGCCTGTGGAACAGCTCGCAAAAAAGGTGAGCCATCCGCTCATAAGCAGTCCGCTGGCCGATGTTGACGACCCATTCGCGGGTGATCGCCTCGTCGAGCAGCGTGGTCCACCAGAGCGCACGCGTAAGATTGGGATAGCTGTTGGTGAAGCCGAGGATGGCGCTCTGCGGGATCGCCGCAACCTTGGAGCGGCTGAGAGCACCGATCGAGTGGTCCATGCGCCGCAGCAGGAACACGTGAAGATCGCAAAGGTCGCCCGGCACCAAATAGGCAAGGATCTGTCGCCGACCGTCTTCGAGAATCTTGTAACGGCAGGCAAATCCTTCGAGCAGCAGGTTGACCCCGCCTGTCCTGTCGCCCCTTTGGATGACGTCATCGCCGGCGGCGAATTCGGCGACCTTTGTTGTCGCGCTCTCGATGGCGTCGCATTCTTCCACGGACAGGACCGTGAAATTGGACAGCTTGCGGATAAGCGGGTGCCGCGCGGTCTTCGCTCTCAGGCCAACCGCCGGCTCGCTTCTCTCGTTCATCGCGTATCGTGTGCCGTCGCGGCAACGAACTCGACAATGCTGCCGAATTCCAGAGGCTTTTCAAATCGCCTGATCCCGCCGAGCTCTGCTGGAATGGCCGTCTGATCATAGCCGGTGGCGAAGGCGATCGGAACGCCTTTCGCCAACGACTCGCGGGCAATCTCGAATGTCTGCTCGCCGCGCAAGTTGATATCGAGAATCGCAAAATCGCATTGACCGCTGTTCAGCAATTCGATTGCGGGCTCGACCGTGGCGACCGGGCCGAGCACTGTCGCCCCTTGTGTGACCAGAGCCTTACGCAGGTCATCGGCGAGAAAATATTCGTCTTCCACGATCAAAACGCGAATCCCGCCCAGAAAGGCTGATTTCGCCGCTTCCCCGTCCATGGTGCAAGCACTCTCCCTTTGCGGCGGCCATCACTTGGGACACTACACCGCAACCCGCTGCACTCCCAGTTATATTTCCACCGATGCAGCGGAGGTGAACTCCAAAGCCACCGCCAGCCCCTATTCCTGAATCGACATCTTTTTCGTCTGCCGTTTTAACAATTGTGATGGCAGGTTTCGGTGTCCGTCAACACAGTGAGAAAAACCGGGAAATAAGGAGGAGGAACCGATGCCTGTGATCGATATGACCTCGAAGGAACTGATCCGGGCCATCGATCACTACATCAATTCCCGCAGAAATCTCGAATGGCCAATTTCCACGGCGCAGGCGGTGTCAGCCATCCGTTACGAACTGCCAGAATGCACTCTCTCTGACAAAGAACTGGCGGACATTGTTGCCAGCTCAGCAATTCAAAAGCATCGCAACATCGCATTTGACCTGCAGTCGTAGCCACGCTCATGCATGTCGCCCAAAACGCCTCGGTTTGGAACAAAGACATGCATGAAAACAGAAACCTGACACACGTCGCCCGCCTCGACGCATGCCGGGGCGGGCGCTTTGGAACATGCGGTCATTGAAGGACCTGGACGATTTTCCGGGTTTCCGGGTCGACCAGAACTGTTCGATTGTCGACCACGACGTAGCGGTATTTCACATCGGGAACTTCATGAAGTTCGACCGTATCAGGCACGGTGGATCCGACATTGAGTTCCACACCGGGCAGCTGGACCGAGGCCAGCGGCTGCTTCTTCACATACTCCTTGATAACGGTTTCTTGCTCCGGCTGGATGACCACATCTTGCGCCGCGGCCGCTCCGGCCCCCGCAAGAAACAGGATGCCCACTGCCGTTCCCAGTAGATATTTTTCCACTTCTGTCTCCATCAGATGTTGCGCAGGGCGCCGAGCCGACGACGCCACCGGCATTTCGGCAGGTGCGCCCCATGCGCCGAACTTCGCAAAATGCCGGCAGTTCCATCCGCTCCGGAATATATTAGTCTGCGGTGGAACAATCGCGGGGCGGCAAAGTTTTGCCGCGAAGGGACTGCCATCCTAGGAGACCTCCCATGAGAACCACTCTGATAACCAGCATGCTAGCGCTTACCCTCGGATGTGGGGCGGCAATCGCGCAGACCCAGCAGCAGTCGGGCGAAGCGGCCCAATCGGGTGGGGCAGACACTTGCGCAGCCGGCTCGGCCGATTGCCAGAAGGGCGGCAGCACCGAGCAGCAGACGCAAGGCAAGGCCGGGATGAAGACCGACGAGCAGGCGCAAGGCAAAGCCGGAGCGAAGACCGATGAGCAGGCGCAAGGCAAGGCGGGCGTAAAGACCGACGAGCAGGCGCAAGGTAAGGCCGGCATGAAGACCGATGAGCAGGCGCAAGGCAAGGCCGGCATGAAGACCGACGAGCAGGCGCAAGGCAAGGCCGGCATGAAGACCGACGAGCAGGCGCAAGGCAAAGCCGGAGCGAAGACCGACGAGCAGACGCAAGGCAAGGCGGGCGTGAAGACCGATCAGCAGGCGCAAGGCAAGCCCCGCATGAAGACCGACGAGCAGGCGCAGGGCAAGGCCGGTACGACTACCGGTCAGCAAGCGCAGGGCAAGGCCGGTACGACGACCGATCAGCAAGCGCAGGGCAAGGCCGGTACGACTACCGATCAGCAGGCGCAGGGCAAGGCCGGTACGACTACCGATCAGCAAGCGCAGGGCAAGGCCGGTACGACTACCGACCAGAGTTCAACCGCTTCAATCAACAATATATCCGTCGAGCAGAAGACCGAAATCACCAACGTCATCCGCGAGACGAAGGTGGAACCGGTCTCGAACCTCGACGTGGACATTTCGGTCGGCGTGAAAGTGCCGAAGCAGAAGGTGCGGCTGCATCGACTTCCGCACCGGATCGTCGAAATCGTTCCTGCCTATGAGAGCTATGAATATTTCCTCCTGGCCGATGGCAGGATTGTTATTGTCGATCCGAACTCATATGAGATCGTCGCTATCCTGAGTTAGGAACCGAGCCGACTAACAAAAGCCCGCTCTCCATCGAAAGCGGGCTTTTGCGGCGCCTTCGGGCTCGAAAAATGTCAGTCGTGCGTCCCCTATTCACTCCGCTGCCATGTCGGGTGCCCGGCTTCGTACCGGGCCTAGCGCGTCGGCGTTCTGCACCAGTGCGCGCATGTAGCCCAATGCGAAGGCCTTGCCGGCGTGCCATGGCGCGTCGCAGGCCATCTCAGGCGTGTGATCGGGTATCATGACGCCTTGATAATTCTCGTCGCGCAGAATGCGCACGATCTCGGCCATGTCGATGTCGCCGTCGTCGACGAAGGTTTCGTGATATTTCGGCACTTTGCCCCGCACATTGCGGAAATGGATATAGCCGATGCGGCCACGCCGCGCGAAACGGCGCACATGGCTGTAGATCTCCTCGGTCTGCGGCATCTCCTGCAGCGAGCCGAGGCAGAGCTCCAGCCCGTTGGCGGGCGAGTCGACGATATCCATCAGCCGATCATATTTCTGCGGCCGGTTGACGAGGCGCGCCGTGCCGCGCAGCGCCTCGGCGGGTGGATCGTCCGGATGCGCAGCCATCACGACGCCGGCCTCTTCGGCCACCGGTACGATTTCGCGCAGAAAGACGCCAAGCCGTTCCCACAGTTCTTCTTGCGAGACCCTGACAGGCGCGGCGCCGGCTCGGCCCGGCCGGTAGCGCATATTCCAGACCACTCCGTCGGGCAGCGGCAGGTCGGGATCGATATTGGACAAATCGAGCCCCACGGACATGGCGTCGCCGCGCGCGAATGGCCCGCGCTGCCAGCCCCACACGCCCGCGATCGAGAAGTTGTAGCCTATGCAGGGAATGCCGGCCCGGCCGGCGTCACGCACCAGGCGCTTGAGGCCGTCGAGCTGCCTCGACCGATCGGGGCCGCCGAGCAGCACGTCGGACCAGAAGCGCGGCGACAGGTTTTCGATGCCGGCGATCTCCAGGCCGTTGTCGCGTACGGTTTTCACCAGTCCGGTGAAATCCTCGTAGCTCCACAATCCATCCGTTGAACAATCGCCCCAGCCATCCGTTTCGGTGCCGGCCGACAGCGAGGGATCGCGGCCGCGAAAATAGTTGGTCAGATGCGCAACGACATGCGTTGCGCCGGCCTGCCGGGCAAAGCGGAAATTCTCCGGCGTCAGCGAATCGCGATAGAGGCCAAGTCCGATCTTCATCCGCGTTACCCTACTTGACGCCGATGCCGGCGGTGAGGCCGCCATCGATCTTGTAGTCAGCGCCGGTGCAGAAGCCGGCTTTCGATGAACACAGGAAAGCGATGAGCTCCGCCACTTCCTCCGGCTCGCCGATGCGGCCGAGCGGATGGGCGGCGCCGAAGCGCCTGTAGGCTTCTTCGACATCGGCGTCGCTGCCATTGTCGCCACGCGCCGCCTTCTCGAGGATTGGCGTGCGGATCGAGCCCGGGCTGACCGAATTGACCCGGATGCCGGCCGCGGCATAGTCGAGCGCCAGCGAACGCGTCAACGTGTGGATGGCGCCCTTGGTTGTGGCATAGGCTGCGACGTTCTGCTGGCAGGCGAACCCCTGCACCGAGGCGACATTGACGATGGCACCGCCGCCTCGGCGGATCATTTCGGGAATGCCGAAATGCGCGGTCAGGTAGATCGACCCGACATTGACCGTCATCGCCCGGTTCCAGGTTTCCCAGTCGGTGGTGGTCGCCGTGCCGTAGGGGTGGACCGCCGCCGAATTGACGATGATGTCGATGCCGCCGAACCTCGCGACGCCCGCTGCGACCGCGTCGCGCACCTGGTCGGAAACGGAGACATCCACCGTTTGCACCAGCGCATTCGCTCCGGCCTTGGCGAGGTTCTCCTGCATGGCGGCATTGGCCGCCCGGTCGATGCCGCAGGCGATGATCGCAGCGCCGCCTTGCGCCAGGCGGCTCGCAGTGGCGAGCGCGATGCCGGTCGTGCCGGTGATCAGCGCCACCTTGTTCTCAAAATCAGACATGATGCAAATCCTTGGAAGATGCCGGACCCGGCTGCACCGGGTTTGCCGCCGAGATACGGGCGTTTTCGAGGTCGTCGGGAACGAAGCGCAAGCCGAAATCGAGATGCCGGCTCATCAGGTAGCAGTAGGCAATGCGGTCGCGCGCGCGCAGCGCCGCGATGATCTCGCCATGCGCGTGGCGTGTTTCGCTCAGCACCGGCCGGATGGATTTGCCGACGGTCATGATGTGCAGGATGACCGGCGACAGGAACTGATAGGTCTGCACCAGCATACGGTTGCCGGCGAGCTTCATCAGCGCCAGATGAAAATTGAAATCGCGTTGCGCGGCTTCCTGGACATCCTTGCTGGTCTCGATCAGGTCATTGACCTCATCCAGGGCTTCAAGTTCGGCGGCACTGGCATTGAGGATGATGTGGTCGCCGACGCTCACTTCGATGATGCGGCGAAATCCTTGTATGTCGTGAAAGGACGTTTTCGATATGTCCATCTGCGCGGCGAAAAAATTCTGGATCGCGACATTCTGGCGATCGGCGAGCACCGCGCCGACGCGCGGCTTGGGATCGATCAGCCCATAGGTTCGGATGGTGCGCAGCGCCTCGCGTATCGTGTTGCGGCTGGCGCCGAACAGTTCGCCAAGCTCCCGTTCGGTGGGCAGCACATCGCCGATGGACATGGCGCGATTGCGGATGAGGTCGAGGATCTGCCGCACGGTCTGGTCGACGGCGGAACTGCTGATCCCGGCTTCGTCTGCCGCCTCCATCGAATCGTGGCTCGCCTGTTCCACCGCAGAACTCCTTGCTATTTGTTGGACCACCCTAGGGCTCGATCCACAGGAAATCAACTGTATGGCGAAGGAAAGGTTCTGTTGACAGGCTTGTGGTCCGACAATATGGTCGCCGCCAACCCTGAGGAGGCTTCATGGAACAGTGCTGGCGCTGGTATGGTCCCGATGATCCGGTGACGCTTGAACATGTCAGGCAGGCCGGCGCCACCGGCGTTGT
Organism: Mesorhizobium sp. B264B1B; assembly: GCF_020165765.1. Lineage (NCBI taxonomy): Bacteria > Pseudomonadati > Pseudomonadota > Alphaproteobacteria > Hyphomicrobiales > Phyllobacteriaceae > Mesorhizobium > Mesorhizobium sp. B264B1B. The sequence continues at coordinate 150,336 of NZ_JAIUIS010000010.1, read as the reverse complement.
CTCCGCGTTGCACCAGATCTATGACGGCCGCGCCTGGCCTGAGGCCGATGTGCTCGAGCGCAAGCGGATCATCGAGGCGGCTGGCCTGAAATGGTCGGTCGTCGAGAGTATTCCGGTGCACAATTCCTTCAAGATCGGCGCGCCCGAGCGCGAGCGCTATGCCGGCTACTACCGCGACAGCATCCGGGCGCTCGCCAAGGCCGGCATCGAGACGATCTGCTACAATTTCATGCCGGTGGTGGACTGGACCCGCACCGACCTAATGTATCGCCTGCCGACAACCGGCTATGCGCTGCGCTTCGATGCGATCGATTTCGCGGCCTATGATCTTTTCGTGCTGCAGCGCAAGAACGGTGCGGCAAGCTATACGCCGGCGCGTATCGCCGAGGCCGAGAAGCGGCTGAAGATGCTGACGCCAGAGCAGATCGACCGGATCGAGCGCAACCTCATTGCCGGCCTGCCGGCGACCGAACGCAGCTATAACAGGGACAGTTTTCGCGAAGCCCTGGCTGAATACGATTCGATCGGGCCGAAGGAGTTGCGCGACAACCTCGCCTGGTTCCTGCGCGAGATCATTCCGGCGGCCGAAGAGGAGGGGGTGCGCATGTGCATCCATCCCGACGACCCGCCATTCTCGCTCTACGGCCTGCCGCGCGTGGTTTCGACGGCACAGGACGCGCGTTTCATCCTCAACGCCGTCGACAGTCCCGCCAATGGACTGACCTTCTGCACCGGCTCCTATGGCACGCGCGCAGACAACGACATCGTCGCCATGGTCAAGGAATTCGCCGACCGCATCCATTTCGTCCACCTGCGCAACATCACCATCGAGGAGGACGGCTCGTTCTATGAAGCCGAGCATCTCGAAGGCGGCACCGACATGGCGAACGTCATCCTCGCTCTGATGCAGGAAGAAAAGCGCCGTCGCGAGCAAGGCCGGGCCGACTGGCAAATCCCGATGCGGCCGGACCATGGGCATCTGCTTGCCGACGACATCGGCAAGAAAAAGATCAACCCCGGCTATTCGCTTATCGGACGGCTCAAGGGGTTGGCTGAACTGCGCGGCATCATGCGCGCCGTGGAGCGTTTCGATCTGGCTTGAACCCTGCATCGGCCAGTCGGGAGGATGTGTGCGCTTGCGCAAATGAAAACAAGTTGCGCATATGAAAAATGGTGCTAGTGTCGATGGCGAGCCGGCTATTGCCGGTGCCGGGAGGATTTGAGTGGCATGACGAAGCTGCGCGGACTGGCGTGGGATCATAGACGATGCTGGGGTCCGCTGGACGCCAGCATCGAGTCCTATTGCGCCGCGCATCCCGGCCTGGAGATCCAATGGGACCGCCGCAGCCTCTATGAATTCGGTGAGGGCGCCCTCGGTCCGGTGCTCGGCACTTACGATCTGGTCGTGTTCGACCATCCCTTCATCGGCGATATCGCCCAGGATGAACTGATGGTCCCGTTCGACGCTTATCTGTCGGCCGAACAGATCCATTTCTTCGAACGTGACTCAGTCGGGGCGTCCTGGCGTTCCTACCAGAAGAACAGCCGCCAGTGGGCGCTGCCGATCGACGCCGCCTGCCAGGTCGCCTCCTATCGGCCGGATTTGCTGGAGCGCTACGGCCCGGTGCCCGGCACGCAGCAGGACGTGCTGGAGCTTGGCCGGCGCGCGCGCAGCGACGGCAAGTGGCTCGGCCTGCCCTTCGTGCCGACCGACGCCATGTGTCTGCTTCTGACGCTTGGCCGTCCCCAGGAAGATGGCGAGCAATTCATCGCGAAGGAAATGGTCGAGCAGGCGATTGCGCAATTGCGCGAGCTTGTCGCGCTTTCGCACCCGGACTCGTCGAAGTGGAATCCGATCCGCTGCTACGACCACATGATCGCGCATGACGACGTTGTCTACGTGCCGTTCGCCTTCGGCTATGTGAATTACGCCTCGAAACCCGACAGGCCCCATCTGCGCTTCGCCGACGTGCCCACCCCGCAAGCCGCCGGCGCCTTGCTCGGCGGTGCCGGCATCGGCGTCAGCGCCCAATCGAAGCACAAGCAGGCCGCGATCGACTACGCACTGTTCCTGTGCTCGCCCGAATACCAGCGCGGCGACTATGTGAAATCTGGCGGACAACCGGGTTCGCTGGCTGCCTGGAAGGATGCCGGGGTCAATGGTCTTTCCGGCGATTTCTTCGGCTCTACGCTGCGGACGATCGCCTCGTCCTATCTGCGTCCGACCCATCCGGGCTTCATCGCCTTCTTCCGCGAATGCGCGCCGCATGCCGCCGCAGCCATAGCCGGTGACATGTCGGCGACCGAACTCGCAGGCCACGTCAACAGCCTCTACCGCGAAACCAGGCAAGTCCAGCCGGAACGGAGCGTCGCCTGATGGCCGCCAGCGTTGCCGAGACGCTCGACGAGGGCGAAAGCGGCCGCAACGGCTATCGCGTGCCGGCGGTGGAGAAGGCGCTCGACGTTCTGGAATTCATGGCCTCCAGCGCCGAAACGCTGACCCAGACCGAGATCGCGACCGGCCTCGGCCGCTCCATTCACGAGATCTACCGCATCCTGCTTCTGCTGGAGAAACGGGGCTATATCTTTCGCACGCAATCGGACCGTTTCCGGCTGTCGCTGAAGCTGTTCGAACTGGCGCACATGCATCCGCCGGTAAACCGGCTGGTAGAATGCGCTCTGCCGGTGATGCGCGAATTGACCGCCAATGCCGACCAGAGCTGCCATCTCGTGGTGCGCGAGGGCCAGAACGCACTGGTGGTTTTGCAGATCGATTCGCCGCTGCCGATGCGCTACTCGGTAGCACTCGGGTCGCATTTCCCGATCCTCGAAACAAGTTCGGGTGCCGTGCTGCTCGCCCATTCGAACCGGGCCGAGCGCGACCGCATCGTCGAGCGCATCGTGGCCGCCGGTGAGGGCCAGGGCACGCGGGCCGAAATCGAGGCGCGGCTGAACGAGGTCGCCAGGCTCGGCTACGAGATGCGCGCTTCCTTGGCCGTTGCGGCCTGCACCAACATCTCCATGCCTGTGCACGATCACACCGGTGCCGTCATCGCCGCGCTAACCGTGCCGCTGCTGCCGCAGAAGGCGGCGCGGTTCGACAGCGAAACCGTCTTCGAAAGCACCCGCGCCGCCGCCGAGAAGATATCGGCGGCACTCGGCTGGGGCGAAGCCACCAACTCCTTACGTGCCGACCCGGAACGGCGGGACTATCCGTTCAGCGACTAACAAAAGCGATAAATCTGGGAGAAGAAAATGCTCTGGTCCAAGTCAATCCTGTTTGCGTCCGCCGCCGTGCTGGCGCTCGGCGCCGCCGCCGCGCATGCCGAGAACATGCCCAAGCGCATCGGCTACGTCACCAACTACGCCACCCATGAGTGGTATCAGAACGTCATCAAGGGCATGAAGGCTCACGGCAAGGAACTCGGCATCGAGGTCGAGGTGCAGGATGCCAATCTCGACATAGCCAAGCAGGTCGCCGCGGCCGAAGACTTCATCGCCAAGGGCGTCGACGTGCTGATCATCACCCCGGTGAACGAAGAAGGCGTGGTGCCGCTGCTGCGCCAGGCCAAGGCCGCCAACGTGCCGGTCGTGCTGGAAGGCAATCCGGTCAAGGGCATGACGACCATGGTCGCCATCTGCGACTACGACACAGGCTATTTCTCCGGCGTCGAGGCCGGCAAATACGCGAAGGAAAAGCTCGGCGGCGTTGCCAAGGTGATGAATGTCGGCCTGCCGCTGCTTTCCGCCACCGTGCTGCGCTCCCACGGCTTCATGGACGGGCTGAAGACCATCATCCCCGATGCGGTCATGGTCCACGATCTCGACGGCGGCGGCAATCCGGACCGCGCTCTCGAAGTGTCCTCCGCGGCACTGGCCAAGAACGCCGATATCAACATCATCTACGGCATCAATGATTCGTCTTCGTTGGGTGGCCTGCAGGCCTGGAAAGCGGCGGGCAAGTCGCAGGATGGCCTGTTGACGGTCGGCACGGGCGGCGAAGGGCTTGCCTTCATCAACGCGATGCAGAACGAGCCTTCCTATCGCATCGAAGCCGCGATGTTCCCCGAGAAGGAAGGCTTTACCGCCATTGATGCCGCGGTGAAGCTTTTCAACAATGAGGAAGTGCCGGAGCACATCGTCAGCCCGACCGCGCCTATGAACGGCGACGACTGGAAGAAGTTCTATGACTATGACGGCACCACCCGCACAATCAAATGGGATGCCGTCAACGCGCTGCAGCCGCCGGCAAAGTGCATGAAGACCTCCGCCGACCTGAAGAAATAAGGCCGGCCGATATCGCCCTTCCCGTGTTGCGGGAAGGGCAGGCGGCCAGGACCTTTCGGTGGCCAAGACAAATGCCGGGTTCGACACGACAGGTTCCAGAGGGACCAGGCAAACGGCCGGGAATGGACTGAAATGAGCGAGCTTACACAGGCCTCCGCGTCGAAGCGTTTCATCGGCGGCAACCTTCTGGGCAGCAGCCAGCTCGTGCTGGGCGCAATCCTGGCCGTGCTGTGCATCGCCATCTCGATCGCGGCGCCGCAATTCTATTCGGAGGCCAACATCATCGCCATCCTGCGCCAATGCGCTCTGGTGCTGATCGTCGCCTCGGGCATGACCATGCTCATCATCACCGCCGAGGTCGACCTATCGGTCGGCGCGTCGCTCGCCTTCGTCGGCTGCATCGGCATGGCAGTGCTCAATTCCACCCATAGTCTTGCGCTCGGCATGCTGGCGGCGCTCGCCTTTGCCGGCGGGGTCGGCCTGTTCAACGGGCTGGTCGTCACCAGGCTCAGGGTGAATTCGCTGATCGCCACCATCGGAACGATGATGATGCTACAGGGCGGCGTCTATCTGTTCACGCGCGAGGCGGTGCAGAACCACAACCAATTGGCAAGCTTCACCGATCTCGGCGCCGGTTATGTCGGCCCCGTGCCGGTTCCCGTCATCTTGGCGGAGCTGATCTTCGTGGTTGCCTATGTGACGCTGCGCTTCACCACGCTCGGCCGCTACCTCTACGCGGTCGGCGCCAATGAAAAGGCGGTGCGCCTGTCAGGCATTCGCTCGGAACGGCTCAAGCTGTTGGCCTTCGTCGTCACCGGCCTGTGCGTCGGTGTTGCCGGCATGATCCTGTCGTCGCTGATGAATGCCGGCCAGCCTACCGCCGGCCGTGGCTTCGAGCTGACGGTGATTGCCGCCGTCATCCTCGGCGGCACCAGCCTGCTTGGTGGCCGCGGTTCGCTGTTCGGTACCTTGCTTGGCGTTCTGGTGCTGAAGGTGATCGACAACGGCATCATCATCCTCGGCTGGAACCAGGATTTGCAGATGGTGGTGCCGGGCATCGTCATCATCCTGGCAACCTATCTCGACATCATCCGGAACAGAGCCAATGTCCGTTGATTTCCTGCATCCTGGCGAAGGCGCGGCCATCGATACCGATGTGCCGGCGCTGGAATTGCGCGGCATCGGCAAGCGCTTTCCCGGCGTCGTGGCGCTCGATAATGTCGACTTCACCCTGGAGCCCGGCAAGGTCCATGCGCTGATGGGCGAGAACGGCGCCGGCAAGTCGACGCTGATCAAGATCATGGCCGGCGTCTACGGCAAGGATGCCGGCTCCATCCGCATGCACGGACGCGAGGTCGACATCAAGTCGCCGCGCGACAGCTTGAAGCAAGGCATCAAGGTCGTGTTCCAGGAGATCGCGCTGATCTCCGAATTCACCGTTGCCGAGAACATCTTCCTGGAAGGCTATCCGACCGGCAGAAGCGGCTCCATCGACTGGAAGAAGATCCGCGCCGATTCAGCCGCGCTCTTCGACCGCATCGGCTTCAACGTCGATCCGGCGGCGCGAACCGGCTCGTTGCCGGTCAGCCAGCAGCAAATGGTCGAGATCGCCCGCGCGCTCGCTCATGAAGCCCGCGTGGTGGTGATGGACGAGCCGACATCCTCGCTGACGCCGAACGAGGTTTCGCTGCTGTTCACCGTCATCCGCCGGCTTGCCGACCTCGGCATCGCGGTGGTCTATGTCAGCCACAAGCTCGACGAAGTGTTCGAGATCGCCGACACGGTGACGGTGCTGCGCGACGGGCGCCACATCTCGACCAAGCCGATCGGCGAGCACACCAACGACACGCTGATCCAGGACATGATCGGCCGGCGCATCGAAAATCTGTTTCCCCGCAAGCGTGGCGCACCGGCTAGCAAGGTAGCCCTGTCAGTGGACAAGCTCAGCACGGCGAAGAAGCTCAACGGCGTGTCCTTCGAGGCGCGCGCCGGCGAGGTGCTCGGCTTCTTCGGGCTGATGGGCGCCGGTCGCACCGAACTCGCCAAGGCGATCGTCGGTTACGATCCGATTACTTCGGGCACGATCACCGTCGACGGCCAGCGCCTCTCGCCGCACGATACGCGCACCGGCGTCAGGTTAGGCATCGGTCTGCTCACCGAGGACCGCAAGAGCGAAGGGCTGATGGGCGAGCTGCCTGTCTACCAGAATGCCAGCCTCGCCTCGCTCGGCGCCTTCGCCCGTATGGGCTTCGTCGATAAGGCCAGGGAACACAAAGCGGTGCAGGATTACGTCGACCGCTTCCGCATCAAGACGCCCAGCCTGTTCCAAGAGGTGAAAAACCTCTCAGGCGGTAACCAGCAGAAGGTGCTGATCTCGCGCTGGCTGATGCGTGGCCTCAAGGTCATCGTCGTCGACGAGCCGACCCGCGGCATCGATGTCGGCGCCAAGTCGGAGATATTCGCCCTGATCGACCGGCTCGCCGGCGAAGGCTTGGCTGTCGTCATGATGACGTCGGAGATGCCGGAACTGCTCGGTCTTGCCGACCGGGTCGCGGTGATGTGCGAAGGCCGCCTGACCGCGATCATGCCGCGCGACGAAGCCACGCAGGAGAAGATCCTCAATGCGGCGATCGGATAAGACATGAGCGTTGTGAATACAGTCTCCGCGAAAGCCCGGCCGTCCATGCTGGCGCGGCTCTTTGCCCGGCAGGAATTGGCGCTGCTGGTCTGCCTCGTGCTGGTGCTGGCTTTCTTCTCCGTTACCGTCGAGAATTTCTTCTCCGTGCGCAACATGACCAATGTGCTCGGCCAGGCCTCGCTCGCGCTCACCGCCGGCATTGGCTGCGCCATCGTCTTCATTTCCGGCGAGGTCGATATTTCGATCGGATCGCTGCTGGCGACCATTGCACTGCCGCTGATCATCATCATGAACGACACCAATTCGCTGCTGCTCGGCGTCGGCGGCGCGCTGTTGTTCGGGCTGATCATCGGTGTCGTCAACGGCTATCTCACCGCCTATGCCGGCATCAACTCGCTGATCGTGACGCTGGGCACGATGTTCATCATGCGCGGCGGCGTCTATCTCTACACTGGTCAGCGGGCGATCCCTGACGATGCCAGCCTCGACAGCTTCATCGCGCTGTCGGATGGCCGCCTGTTCAACGTCATCCCCTATTCGGCCGTCATCGCCATCGTCCTGCTCGCCGCCTTCGCCTACATGATGCAGCACCGGCCGTTCGGACGGCAAATCTATGCCGTCGGCGGCAATCAGGAAGTGGCCCGTCTTGCAGGCTACGACGTGCGGCGGGTCAAGTTCATCTGCTTCATCATCAGCGCGCTGCTGGCGACGGTCGCCGGCATCATCCTGGCCGCGCGGGTCGGCTCGGCACAGCATACGGCGGGGCTCAATTTCGAATTCCAGGTGGTTGCCGCCACCGTGCTCGGCGGGGTCAGCCTTGCGGGGGGCATCGGCAGCCTGACCGGCATGGCGCTGGGCGTGCTGATCCTGCAATTCCTGTCCAACGGCCTGCGCGGGCTTGGCCTGCCGACCGAGTGGCAGCTGGTCATCACCGGCATGATCATCATTGCCGCGGTCGCCCTTGATGAAGCGAAACGCCGGCGTGCGAATGGAGGCTGAAGATGGCTCGTCTTGAAGCAAAAATCGCCGTCATCACTGGTGCGGCCGACGGGATCGGCCACGCGATCACGCAAGCGATGGCGCGCGAAGGGGCGCATGTCTTCCTGGGCGACATCGCCGACAGCGCTGGTGAGGATTTCGCGGCCGCACTTCGCGCCGCCGGCCACCGCGCCGACTATCTGCATTGCGACGTTTCGCAGGAGGCCGACATTTCAGGCCTCATCGACAGTGCCGTCAAAAAGACGGGACGCCTCGACATCCTCGTCAACAACGCGGCCATTGCCATTGGCGGCATGCCGGTGCACGAGATGACCGACGAGCAGTGGCACCGGCTGATAGCAGTCAACCTGACCAGCGTGTTTCGCGCCTGTAAATACGCGCTGCCGCACATGATCGCGCAGAAATCGGGCTCGATCATCAACATGGCCTCCGCGCAAGGCCACATCGGGCTTGATGGCTGGACCGCCTATGCCGGTGCCAAGGGCGCGGTCATGGCGATGACACGCCAGATGGCGGTTGAATTCGGGCCGCTGAACATCCGCGTCAATTCGATCTCTCCGGGCACCATCAACACGCCGATGAACGACAAACTCATCAAGGAGATCGGCGGCAATCTTGCCAAGGCCTGGGTCAAGATGCATCCGCTCGGCCGTATCGGCGAGCCTTCGGAAGTGGCCGAGGCCGCCGTCTATCTTGCCTCCGATGCCGCCGGCTTCACCACCGGCACCGACCTGCGCGTCGATGGCGGGCTGACGGCGGCGCCGCGCTACGTTCCCGAACTGCTTTGAAAATTTTGAAACGAGACATGACATGAACAAGGCCCTCGAAGGCGTCCGCATCCTCGATTTCAGCCATCTGCTGCAGGGGCCGTTCGCTACCCAGCTGCTCGGCGACATGGGCGCCGATGTCATCAAGATCGAGCGCGCCGGCGCCGGCGACATGTTCCGTGGCATGACCTTTTTCGCCAAGTGGGTCGGCGGTTCGGAGAGCCCGAACTTCCTCGCCTGGAACCGCAACAAGCGTTCGATCGCGCTCAACCTGAAGAGCCGCAAGGTGCATGCCATCATCATGGAGATGGCGAAAAGCGCCGACGTGGTGGTGCAGAACTTCCGCCCAGGCGTGCTGGCCAAGCTCGGCTATGGTTATGAGGATTTCAAGACTGTCAATCCGCGCATCATCTATTGCTCGGGCTCGGGCTATGGCGAGGAAGGGCCTTATGTCGAGCGCCCCGGCCAGGACATGCTGATCCAGGGGCTCGCAGGGCTGATCGCCAACACCGGCCGCGGCGATCAAGCCCCGGTTCCCGCCGGCGCCGGCCTCGCCGACCAGATCGGCGCCATGAACATGGTCTACGGCATCCTGTCGGCGCTCTATTATCGCGAGAAGACCGGCAAGGGCCAGAAGATCGAGGTCAACCTGCTGGCCGGCCTCTTGGCGCACCTCAACCAGGAATATGTCGCGGTGCTCAACCTTGGTGAGGACTTCGTGCGGCCGAATTCCGGGATCGGCCATCCCGGCATGCAGGCGCCGTTTGGCATCTACGAGACCAGCGACGGCGGCTACGTGTCGATCGCCATGAGCCCGTTCAAGACGCTCTACGAGGTGCTGGAGGCGCCGCAGCTTGCCGTCTACGACGATCTCAAGACTTTGTTCGACAAGCGCGATGAAGTCTTCGAGAAGGTGAATGCCGAGACCAGGAAATTCGCCACGCAGGATTTGTTGGCGCGGCTGCTGGCAGCCGATATCTGGTGCGCCGAGGTGAAGGATATCCGCCGCGCCGCTGAGGACCCGCAGGTCAAGCACATGGGCATGATCACCAGCTACGACCATCCGCGCGGCGGCAAGGTGCAGGTGGTCGCCCCGGCGGTCAAGATGAGCGAGACGCCCGCGACCATAGAACGGCCGGCGCCGCTGGTCGGCCAGCACGGCCGCGAGATCCTGGCCGAGTTCGGCCTCTCCAAGGACGAGATCGCCGCATTGGAGGCGTCCGGTGACATGACCGTGGACGCCGCCTGACGATGCGCGCCTACCAGACACTCACGGTCGAAACCGCGGGCCGGGTCGCGATCGTCACCTTCCGCCGCGCCGATCAGCTCAACGCCATGAACCGGCTGATGCAAGGCGAGATCACTGAAACCTTCGAGTCGCTATCCGGCGATGCAAGCATCGGGGCGATCGTGGTGACAGGGGAAGGGCGCGGCTTCATGGCCGGCGCCGACATCAAGGAATACGCCGCCCAGACCGGACCGGAATTCGACATTTTCCAGGCTGCCGGCATGCGCATGTACGCGGCCATCGAGAACAACCGCAAACCGGTGATCGCGGCGGTCAACGGCTTCGCGCTGGGCGGCGGCATGGAGCTGGTGCTGTGCTGCGACCTCGTCATCGCCAACCAATTCGCCAAGCTCGGCCTGCCGGAAATCAAGCTCGGGCTGATCCCCGGCGGCGGCGGCACGCAACGCAGCGTGGCCAAGCTCGGCCGCAACCGCGCCAATTTCCTGCTGATGACCGGCGCCATCGTCCCGGCCTCGGAATTCGTCGCTGCCGGTCTGGTCAACGAGATCGTCGAGGTCGACCGGCTGATGCCGCGCGCGCTGGAACTGGCCGAAATGATCGCCGCCGAGCCTGCTGCCGCAATCGAGGGACTGAAGGCGCTGACGGCGCATGCCGTGTCCGGCGATCTGGACGATGGGCTCACCATGGAGCGCGACATATTGGGTGAGCTCTATCGCAGCGAGATCGGCCAGCAGCGCGTCAAGGAGTTCGCCGAGCGGAGCACGACAAAGGCAAAGAAGGGCGGGCCGTGAACGCGGGCGACGATTATCGCGGATTGGGCTGGGCGCATGGCGCGCTGACTGTCCAGCGGCTTGGCGCGATGCTGGCGCCGGTTACGTTCATTCTGGAGGACGGTCGGCAGGTTTCGCCGATGCACATTGCGCCGTGGTCGAACGAGCCGCAGGCGCAAGCGCTGCCAGGCATCCTGCGCAAGCTGCGCGGCGAATGGCCCTGCGTGCCGTTCGGCTATTCGGTGCCTGCCGAGGGATGGCCGCAGAACTGGGCACCGCTGATGGGTCCGCCGGAGCCGGATGAAGAGATCCATGGCCACAGTTCCAACCATGACTGGCAATGGCGCGACAACGACGGCGGATCATTGTCGCTGGAGCTTGCCTATCCTCAGGGGAGCCCGGTCGAGCGCGTTGAACGGACGGTGACGCCCGATCCGTCGGCGCCGGCCGTCGACATTGAACTCAAGATCGTTGTCCGCCGTGCCTGCCGCTTGCCAATCGGCCTGCACCCGGTTTTCCGGTTGCCGTTCGAGACGGGCGCGGCCACGCTGGAACTCGGTCGCTTCGATCGAGGCCTTACCTATCCGCATGATGTCGAACCCGGCGCTGAGCTGTTTGCCCGGAACACCTCGTTCAGCGACTTGGCCAGCGTGCCCGCGCGGGCCGGCGGGGTGGCCGACGCCTCTCGCCTGCCATTGGCGGTGGACACGGAGGAATTGCTGCAGATCGAGGGCGTCGACGGCGCGGTCGCGCTGGCCAACCACGCGGACGGCTACAGGACAAAGCTCACTTGGCAGAAAGAGCATTTCCCGAGCCTTTTGCTCTGGTACTCCAATCGTGGCCGCAAAGCAGCACCCTGGAACGGGCGCCATGTCGCCATCGGCATCGAGCCGATCTGCTCGCCCCTCGGGCTCGGCCCGGCGACAGCGTTGGCCGACAATCCGATCGCGCAATCCGGCATTGCGACGGCGCAGGAATTCTCGCCTGAAAAACAGTTCGTGACCCGCTATCGCATCGAGGCATCCGCGCTGTGACGAACCGTGCCGCAATGTCCCTGGTCAAGCCGAACCGGCCGCGCTTCACGGATGTCGAAGGACTGGCCGCGATGGTCGGCCATGGCGAATCGTTTGGTGTCGGCGGCCACCATTTCGCCCGGCTGCCGATCGCATTGCTGCGTGCGATAGCCCGGTCGGGCGTCAAGGATCTGCATTACATCTGCTGGGCCGGCGGCTTGCCCCTCGAACTGCTGCTCGAAGCGCATGCCGTGGCTGAGATCGACCTCTGTTTCTCCAGCCTCGACATTTTCGGCTTGCCGCCAAAATTCCGCGCAGCCGCCGAAAGCGGCGCGATACCGGTTCGCGATTGGACGGCGCTGGCCATGATCCAGGCGCTGCGGGCGGCGCAGCAGAACCTGCCCTCGATGCCGTTCCAGCTTCCGCTGGGATCGGGCATGCTGGCGCGCGTGCCGGGTGCGAGCGCCAGACCTGATCCGATTGCCGGTACCGAAAACGGATTCGTCCCGCCGCTGCGGCTCGACACATTCGTCGTCCATGCCCAGCGCGCCGATGAAAGCGGCAATGTGCAGATCATCGGGCCCCGCGCGCTGGACTTCGCCATGGCGGGTGCGGCGCGCAAGGTGCTGGTCACGGTCGAGGAAATCGTGCCGGGCGGGACGCTGCGCCAGGACGGCCGCCAGAGCGTGCTGACCCGCAACCAGGTTTCGGCGATTGCGCTGGCGCCGGCCGGCGCCTATCCGGCCTCGTGCCTGCCGTTTTACGTCACGGATTATCAGCGATTGTCGGAGGCGTTCGCCGACCGGCAAACGCCTTTGGCGGACAATCTGCGCCCGCCTTCCGAGGGCGTGCCGAAGCCGTTGCAAAGAGCTGCGAAGGTTCGAGCTGACACAGCGCTTGCCATGCCGGCGCTTGCGCGCGCCGAAGAGAAAGCATCCGTCGACGAGATCATCGCCGCTCGCATCGCCGCCGAACTCACCAATGAGAGCTTCGCCAGCGCGGGTGCGGTCTCGCCGCTGGCCAACGTCGCCTACCGGCTGGCCAAGGCCACGCACGCGCCGGACATGATCATCGCGACGATGAGCTGCGGCCATCTCGACATCGCGCCGAGCCCGATGATCCTCTCGCTGATCGAAAGCTTCGATTGCGAAACGGCTGTCGCGCATGCCGGCGGCGACGACACCTACTCGACCTATTACCAGGCCGGCGCGGTGACGCACGAGATCGTCGGCGCGGCACAGGTCGACCGGCGCGGCCGCGTCAACACGATCGCACTGCGCAAACCAAGCGGCGGCCTCATCCGGTTGCCGGGGCAAGGCGGCATGGCCGATGTCGCCAACATGCACCGCGATTACCTGCTCTACATCCCCCGCCACTCGATCCAGTCGCTGGTGGACGAGGTCGAGATCGTCAGTTCCGCCCGGGGGTTGCTGACGGCGGCCGAACGCGAGCCGATGGGCTATCGCACCGGCAGGGCGCTGGTCTTCACCGATCTCTGCGTCTTCCGGCTCGACGAGACTTCGAGGGAATTGATCGTCGTCGAAACCATGCCGGACGTCACGCAGCAGCAGATCCGTGACGCCACCGGATTTGCGGTGTCGTTCGACGCCTGTTGCCGCGAGGTCTCGCTGCCTTCCGACAACACGCTCGCCATCTTGCGAAACCGCATCGACCCGCTCGGTCTGCGCCGTCTGGAATTCGTCAGCGCCAAGGAGCGCGGCGCGCTGATCGCCGAGATTCTTGAAGCCGACCGCGCGATGGTCGGACGCTGCATCACCGCGCAGACGGCGCTTGTCGAAAGCTGAGATCCCATGGCCAAGCCGTTGCTCGACATGTCAGCCGCGCGCGTTTTCTTCGACGGCATCTTCACCAGCCCGCGCGTCGCGCATCCGGAGGGCGTGGCCGTTCACCGCGATGGCTCGATCTGGTGTGGCACCGAAACCGGCGACCTGCTGCGGCTGGCCGCCGATGGCGGCTCGGTCGGGCGCATGGGCGGCACCGACGGTTTTCTGCTCGGCATCGCTTTCGACAGCGCGGGAAACTGCTTTGCCTGCGACCTCAGGCATGCCGCGATTTTCCGCTGGGATGCCGCGACAGCGCGCATGGAGCGCTTCGCGTCGGCCGGCATTCGCGTGCCGAATTACCCGATCGTCGACGAGGCGAGGGGTTGGCTCTTCGTTTCGGACAGCGTTGGCCAGGACAATCGCTCGGGCATCTTCCGCTACGATCTCAAGACGGGCGAGGGCGGCCTGTGGTGCCGGGAGGCGATGTCGTTCGCCAACGGCATGGCGATGGCGCCGGACGGCAACGGCCTCTATGTCGTGGAAAGCGACGCACCCTGCATCAGCTATGTGCCGATCCTTGCTGACGGATCGGCGGGGGCTCGTGAGATCGTCGTCGAGGGCGTGCACAATGTTCCGGACGGAGTGGCCTTTGCGCCTGACGGCTCATTGTTCATCTCATGTTATGAGCCCAGCCGTATTTATCGCTGGCAAAAGGACAAAGGTCTCGAAGTGCTGATCGAGGATCCCGCCGCAACCACGCTGGCGCACCCCACCAACATCGCCTTCAAGGGCGACAAGCTCTATACCGCCAATCTGGGTCGCTGGCATATTACCGAGATCGACTTGAGCCTTCTCCAGCAAGGGAAGTAGCATTTCGCAGAAGGTCAACTCGTCGGGCGAAAGGGTTTTGCCAGCGAGGCCGGGAAGTGCAGGGCCAGCATCTGGCGGTTTCGTGAGATCAGCACCAGAACGATGATGGTGGCGAGATAAGGCAGGGCCGAGAGCAGTTCGGATGGCACGTCCAGCCCCAGCGCCTGACCTTGCAACTGAAGGATCGTCATCCCGCCGAACAGCCACGCGCCAAGCAGGATACGCAGCGGCCGCCAGGTGGCGAAGACCACCAGCGCAAGCGCGATCCAACCCTTGCCGGCAGTCATGTTCTCGACCCAGAGCGGCGTGTAGGCGACCGACAAATAGGCGCCTGCCAGGCCTGCCATCAGCCCGCCGAACAGCACGGCCATGTAGCGGATCCTGATCACGGGATAGCCGATCGCATGCGACGTCTGCGGCGACTCGCCGATCGTGCGCAGCACCAGGCCAGCTTTCGTGCGGTAGAGAAACCAACTGATGGCGACGAACATCAGCAGGGCCAGATAGACCATCGGATCGAAGCGGAACAGTAGCGGACCGATCAGCGGCAGATCGGACAGAACGGGGATGTCGAGGCGGCGCAGTGCCTCGATCGGCTCGCTGCCGAAGCCGCGCCCGAGGAAGGCGGAGACGCCCGAACCGAAGATCGCCAGCGCCAGGCCGGCTGCATATTGGTTGGTCAGGAACGTCAGCGCCAGAACGCCGAACAGCAGCGAGGCGGCCGCACCCGCCAACGCGCCGGCCAGGATCGCCACAGGCATCGGATAGCCCGCGGTGACGGCCCAGAATGCCAATGCGGCGCCCATCAGCATCATGCCTTCGATGCCGAGATTGAGGACACCCGACTTCTCTACCACGAGCTCGCCGAGCGCGGCGAATATCAGCGGTGTGGCGGCAATGACGGTGCCGGTGAAGATGGCGATGAACAGATCCATCAGGCTGTCTCCCGCACGATCCGAAACCCGCTCATCGTGCCGTCTCCAGCGCATGCGTGTCCCGGACGGGTCGCACCAGGCGAACGCGATAGAAGATGAAGAAGTCGGCGGCGAGCAGGAAGAACAGCAGGATGCCCTGGAAGATCCGCGTCAGGGCCGAAGGCAGGCCGAGCGTCATCTGCACACCTTCGCCGCCGAGGAAAAGCAGCGACATCAACAGCCCGCCAAGCACGATGCCGAAGGCGTTCAGCCGTCCGACGAAGGCAACGATGATGGCCGCGAAGCCGTAGCCTGGCGAAATCTGCGGCGAGAGCTGCCCGAGCGGCCCGGCGGCTTCCGCCATTCCGGCGATGCCGGCCGCGGCACCTCCCGCCAGCAGTCCGATCCAGACCGCAGCCGATTCGCGAAAGCCGGCATAGCGGGCGGCAAGCGGTGCAGCCCCGCTCACCGACATCTTGTAGCCGAGAAAGCTGCGGTCGGTGAACAGCCACATCAGGAGCACGGCGACGACCGTGATGAATATCGACGGGTTGAGGCGATAGGCGGGGTCAAAGGATTCGAACAGGGCCGCCGTCGGCAGAAGTGCCGTCTGCGGATAGTTGAAGCCGGCCGGATCGCGCCACGGTCCGTGCACGAGATAGGACAGGAACAGCGTCGCGATATAGGTCATCATCAGCGTGACGAGGATCTCGTTGGTGTTCATGCGGGCGCGCAGAAAGGCGGGGATTGCCGCCCAGGCCATGCCGGCGCCCATGCCGGCGATGAACATCAGCGGCAACAGCAGCACGCTTTCGGGGTTCGGCCAGAAAAGCCCCACGCCGCTGGCCGCGATTGCCCCCATGGTGAACTGGCCCTCGGCGCCGATATTCCAGACATTGGCGCGGAAGCCGACCGCCAGCCCGCAAGCGATGAGGATCAGCGGCGAGGCCTTGAGCAGCCATTCGGACAGGCCGTTCATGGAAGAGAGCGGCTCGATGAAGAAGGCATGGAGGGTCGCCAGCGGATCATGTCCGAGGGAGGCGAAGAAAATCGATCCGACGATGACGGTCAACAGGGTCGCCAGTGCGGGCGCGGCGACGCGCATCAGCGAGGAGGGCTCCGGCCTTTGTTCAATCCTGAAGCGCATTGTTGCCACCTCCGTTCGCCAATGCGCCGTCGCTCATGCCGCGGCCCGTCATCAGAAGTCCGATCTCCTCGCGATCGGTCGTCTTGCGCTCCAGCGGCGGGGAAACCTTCCCTTGGCAAATGACCAGCAGCCGGTCGCAGATCTCGAACAACTCGTCGAGTTCCTCGGAGACGACGAGCACCGCCGCGCCGGCGCGGCTGAGATCGACGATGGTCTGCCGGATGAAGGCGCTCGCGCCGACGTCAACCCCCCAGGTCGGCTGAGACACCAGGAGGAGCTTCGGCTGGAGCGCGATCTCACGCCCGACGATGAATTTCTGCAGATTGCCGCCGGACAGGCTTTGCGCGGTCGCCTGCGGCCCGTTGGCCTTGACCTTGAACCTATCGATTATGCCGGCGGCGAACGCCTTGGCCCGGCGCCGGTCGACCAGCCCGTTGCGCACCGTGCCGAAGCGGTGCGCGGTCAGCACCGCATTCTCCCACAGCGTGTGCGAGGGCACGGCGCCGCGCCCGAGCCGCTCTTCGGGAACGAAGGCGACGCCGAGCTTGCGGCGCTCGTGCGGGCGAAGGCGGGCTGCGCCGGTTCCGCAAATCCGGATGGCGTCGCTGCGCTCATGCGTGCGCTCGCCGCTGAGCAAGGCGATCAGCTCGGCCTGGCCATTGCCGGAAACCCCGGCCAGGCCGACAATCTCGCCGCCATGCACCCTGAAAGAAATGTCCTTCAGGTCGACGCCGAAATGATCCCGGGACTTCACCGTAAGTCTGTTGACCTCGAGCACCGGTCTGTCGCTTGGCGTCGGCGGGCCGACATGCATTTCAGGCAGCTTCGAACCCACCATCATGCGGGCAAGCTCCAGCGACGTCGTCTCCTTCGGACGCGCGGTGCCGGTGACCTTGCCGTTGCGCAGCACGGTGGCGGTGTCGCAGAGCTCCTGGACCTCGTCGAGCTTGTGGCTGATATAGACGATGCTGCAGCCCTCGGCGGCAAGTTGGCGGAGCGTCTCGAACAGCTTCACCACCGCCTGCGGCGTCAGTACCGAGGTCGGCTCGTCGAGGATCAGCAGTTTCGGCGCCTGCAGCAGGCAGCGCACGATCTCGACGCGCTGGCGCTCGCCGACCGACAGGTCGTGCACCTGGCGATGCGGGTCGATGGGCATGCCGTAGCGGCGTGACAGATCGCGGATATTCTCGGCGAGCGAGGGCAGGTCGTACGCGCTGCTGGCCGAGAGCGCTATGTTCTCGACCACCGAAACGGATTCGAACAGCGCGAAATGCTGGTAGACCATTTCGATGCCGAGCGCGCGCGACATCGCCGGGGTGTGCGTGGCGATCGGATTGCCATCGCAAAAGATCTCGCCGGAATCGGCTTGCGTCGCCCCATAGATGATTTTCATCAGAGTGGATTTGCCGGCGCCGTTTTCGCCCAGCACGGCATGGATCTCGCCGGGTTGAATCGACAGCGACACATCGTCATTGGCGATGACGCCGGGATAGCGCTTGCAGATGTTGCGCAGTTCTAGTCGCGGATGCATGGCGGGTCCTGCCGTGGCGTGAAGCGAGGTTGGACGGGAACCAGGCAAGGAGACGCCGAAGGTATGGACTTGGGCGTCTCCCGGCACTTTTACGGCGATCAGCTCAGCCTGCCGATCATCCCCTTCACGAACCAGTTCATGCCGCGAATGTCGTCATCGGCCAGAACCGAACCGGCGGCAACCTTGACGTTGCCGTCCTGATCCTTCAGCTCCCCGGCGTAGGGATGAAGCTTGCCGCTGCCGATGTCGGCCTCGAGCTGCTTGAGCTTGGCGCGGGCATCGACGGGGATACCCTCATTGTAGGGGGCCATTTTCACCACGCCGGCCGCCAATCCGTCCCAGCGGACTTCCGGCTTCCAGGTACCGGCGGCCACGGCCTTGGCTGCGCCGACATAGTCGCTGGTCCAATCGAGAACGAAAGAGGTCAGCTGCTTGCCCGAGGCGAATTTCGACATGTCGCTGGCATAGCCGATCGACCAGGCGCCACCTTCGCCGGCGACCTGTACGCCGGTCGCGGTGTCCGTCATCGAGCAGACCACGTCGCAGCCTTGAGAGATCAGCGTCTTGGCCGCCTCCTTCTCCTTGCCCGGGTCGAACCAGGAATTCAGGAAGATGGTGTTGCAGGTCGCGTTTGGATTGACGCTCCGCGCGCCAAGCAGCAGCGCATTTGCCGGACCGACGATGTCGGGGATCGGAAAGCCGCCGATGAAACCGATCTTGCCCGATTTGGACATGTAGCCGCCCGCCGCGCCGGCGACGAAGGTGCCTTCGTAATATTTCGCTTCGAAGGTTCCCAGATTGGCTAGGTGGACGATGCCTGAGCAGTGTTCGAACGCCACCTTGGGAAAGCGCGGCGCCACCTTCTGCATCGGCGTTCCATGCGAAAAGCTTGTGCCGAAGATCAGCCTGTTGCCGGCGCTGGCCAGTTCGCGGAAGACACGCTCGGCGTCCTGCGGCATGAAGATGTTGTCGATGACGGTGAGCTCGACCTTGTCGCCGAATTCGGCCTTGATGGCCTCGACGCCGAGGCTGTGCTGCTTGGTCCAGCCGATCTCGGCGACCGGCGAGACGTAGACGGCACCGATCTTCAGCACCTCCTGCGCCTGTGCGATGGTGCTCAGCGCTCCCGCGCCAAGAGCCGCGCCGGCCGCGCCGCTGTGTTTCAGGAATTCACGTCTCGTCAGTTTCTTCATGATGGTAGCCCTCTGTTGGTCTTTTTTGTTGATGCCCGGCTTGTCGGTGCCCGGTCTGTTCTGGGGATATGGAGGTGGAGATGCGTTGCCGCGTCGCCGCCGCCGGATGCATTCGACAATCTTCGCAGCGGCACAGTCGCGCCGTCGGCCTTGCCGTCGAGATAGGGCGCTAGCGCTTCGGCAGGCGTCATCTCTGGAAACACTGCGCGATCCATGATGTAGCCGCGCACCACCGCGCGGTGGTGGGTGTCGATCAGGTCCATGGCCGGTTTCAGCCGGCCCTTCTCCAGCAGGTCGACGACCCGCGAGTGGTCGTCCAGCAGATTGCAATAGTCGAAATCGGCTGAAATGAGGGAGCGCAGCAGCGTCGTGCGGCGCACCAGCTGCGCGTGGATTTCCTGCATGACCTTGTTGCGGCTGAGGCGTACGAACACGGTATGGAACTCTTGGCCCAGCACGTCGGCCAGCGCATCGTTGCCGGCGGCAACAGCTTGGCGCTGGCGCTCGACATGCTGGCGCAGTTCGGCCCAGCCGGCCGGCCCAAGGCGATCGCTGAGCTGTGCTGCGACGCCCTGTTCGACGAGCGTCAACGCGTCGTAGATCTCCATCGCCTCCTGCATGCTCGGCTTGGCGACGAAGGCACCGCGGTTGCGTTCGATCTGGGCCAGCCCGTCATCGGCGAGCCGGATCAGGGCCTGGCGCACCACGATGCGGCTCACGTTGAATATTTCGGAGAGTTCGCGTTCGCCGAGCTTGCAGCCGGGCACGAGGCGATGGTCGATGATGGCGCGGGTCAGCGTATCCGCGATGGTCTGGGAACGGCTGCTCAAGGCATGGTTCTCCGCCATTTCGACGACATGATCAGCGGGCTTTCGTGATGGCGACATGCCTCGTCAGGACACGACATATCCCAGGTTCAGCTTTCTCATATCGGAATTCAATCATCATAATCTGTCAACACAAAAAAGGATTTTGGACGACAAAAAAATGTTGATTGGTATCCAATCTTGTGGTTTCGTCATCCCGAAACGTCGGGCTAGGTTCATGGTGAAGGGCTAGCCGAGTTGGGAGGGAAGCCGATGGCAACCCGTTGCGTTGACCGCGAGCTTTTGAACGATTGGCACATCGTCGCGGATCAGGAATCGCTAAGCCAGGATACGCGGTTTGCCACATGCCTGCTTGGGGTCGCTCTCACCGTTCACAAGTGTTCAAACAAGATCGAAGTCGTTCGCAGCGATACGGGCGCCACGCTGAAAAGCGCCGAGCGTTATGGCTTCATCTGGACCTGTCTGGAAAAGCCCTCGCGCGACATCATCTATATCCCCGAGGCCAGTGAGGCAGACCGGCATCTTGTCGGCGGCGGTTCGATCGCGGTCAAGGTGTCGGGCCTCCGCGCGGTCGAGAATTTTCTCGATATGGGGCATTTCCCCTTCATTCATACCGGCTGGCTCGGCGAGGAGCCGCATACCGAGGTCGCGCCCTACAAGGTTGAGATCACAGCGCAGGACGAGGTGCTGGCGACCGAATGCAAATTCTATCAGCCGGTGGCTTCGCCGACCGCCAAGGAAGGCTTTGTCGTCGACTACATCTACAAGGTGATTCGGCCCTACACGGTGGCTCTCTACAAGAGCAACCCGATCCAGAAGGACCGGCTCGATGTCATTACCCTGTTCGTGCAGCCGGTGGACGAGGAAAACTGCATCGCGCATCCTTACCTCTGCTATCTTAAGGAAGGCATGGAGGCGGCAACGGTGCGCAGCTTCATGCAATTGATCTTCGCCCAGGACAAACCGATCCTGGAGAACCAGGTACCTAAGCGCCTGCCGCTCGATCCGCGTGCCGAGACCCCGATCCGTGCCGATGCCGTGTCGGTTTCCTACCGGCGCTGGTTGCGTGATCGGGCCGTCACCTATGGCGCGATACCGGCACAAGCCTGATGACGTTCGAGGGCATCCAGAGGATAAAACGATGACAAAATGCTCGGATCCCGTGATCCTCAATCTCTGGCATCCCGTAGGGGCGATCGCCGAGACCGTTCCCGGCGGTGTCCAGGACACCGTTCTGCTCGAGGAGCGCCTCAGTTTTGCGGTCGATATGGATGGTGAGCCCGTCGTCTGGCGCTCACGTCCCGATGTAGAAGGGGTGGATCGTGTTCCAGGCGCCGACAGGCTGCCGGCAAGAAGCGCCTACGGCTATGTCTGGACTTCGCTCGGCTCGCCACCGGCCGAGCTGTTCCCGATCCCGGAATATGAAGAGCCGGACCGCCGCAAGCTCAACGCGGCCACGTTTGGCGTCAACGTCTCGGCACCGCGCGCCATCGAGAACTTTCTCGACATGGGCCACTTTCCCTATGTGCATACCGACATACTCGGCGTCGAGCCGCATACCGAAGTCAAGGAATACGACGTCGAGATATCCGTCGACCGTGACGAGATACTGGCCACGCGCTGCCGCTTCTTCCAGCCAATGGCTTCGACCGCTTCCGGTGGCGGTGCCGACGTGGACTATGTCTATCGCGTGCCGCACCCCTATTGCTCCGTGCTCTATAAATCGAGCCCGGTCGACGAGGCACGGCGCGACGTCATCGCCATCTTCCTGCAGCCGGTCGACCAGGAGCATGTGCGCGCCCACATGCTGCTTTGCGTGCTCGACGAAGACAATGAAGACAAGGTGATCAAGCGCTTCCAGCAGACGATCTTCGGCCAGGACAAGCCGATCCTGGAAAACCAGGTGCCCAAACGCCTGCCGCTCGATCCGCGCGCCGAAACGCCCATCCGGGCCGATAAGTCGGCCATCGCCTACCGGCGCTGGCTCAGCCAGAAGGGAGTGACCTACGGTGTCATTCCGGTTGCGGCCTGACGAGATTCTTGGAGACGATTGATGTTGGAAGAAGCCAGAAGCCAGTGGCATCCGATCGCCGCTTCCCATGATTTGCCGTACCGCCACGTTTTCCATGGTCAATTGCTCGGCCGGGAATTCGCCGTCTGGCGGGCCGATGACGGCTACATCAACATCTGGGAAAACCGCTGCCTGCATCGCGGCGTCAGGCTGTCGATAGGCATCAATGACGGGCGCGAGCTGAAGTGCCAATATCACGGCTGGCGTTATTCGAACCGCACCGCCGGCTGCACCTACATTCCAGCGCATCCTGCCGACGCGCCGGCCCGCACCATCACCAACCGCACCTTCCCCGGGGTCGAGCGCTACGGCTTGGTCTGGTCCTCCGAGGAGCCTCGCGGCGAGGTGCCGGATGTTGCCGCGCTGACCGAAGGCAAGCTGCTCGCCTTGCGCGGCATCGCGGTCAACGCGCCGGCCGACAAGGTCGTCGAAAGGCTGAAGGCCTATCGCTTTCAGCCCAACGCAGCGATCGAAGGCGAGGGCGCGGAAACCATCATCGAGGCCGCGCGGGATTTTGCCGTGGCGCTGCACTCGCGCGATGGTGGTGCCGAGACGCGCGGCGTGTTCTTCGTGCAGCCGGTTGATTCAAACCGTTCGGTGATCCGTGGCGTGCTCGATCAGGAGGTCGAAGCAGCCGCCCGCATCGCCATCCTGCGCCACCACAATGAGCGGCTTTCCAAGCTGCGCGACGAGGTCGAGCGCGACGTCGCGAACGCACCGGCGCCCGCGCCGATCGAGCCGATCTACGAAAGGGTGTCGGCCGAACTCGCCGAAATGCCCGAGGTGACCGCGCATGGCCGCAAGGCGGCGCTGCGCGTCAGCGTGGCCAGGAAATGGCAGGCGGCCGACGGCGTTGCCGGTTTCGAGCTCCGCCCGATCAAGGGCATCCTGCCGACGTTCCAGCCTGGGGCCCATATCGACGTCCATATGCCCAATGGCGAGATCAGGCAGTATTCGATCACCAACGGCCCTGGTGAAACCGACAGCTTCATCATCGGCGTCAAGCTGGAGCGGGATTCGAAGGGCGGCTCCAAATGCATGCATGAGACAGTCCGCGAGGGCGACGTGCTGGCGATCTCCGAGCCGCGCAACAATTTCCCGCTGCGCCGTGACGCGATCAAGACGCTGTTCGTCGCCGGCGGCATCGGCATCACGCCGCTGCTCGCAATGGCGCAGGCGCTGAAGAACCAGGAGCTGGCGCACGAGCTGCACTATTTTGCGCAAGGGGAGGAACACCTCGCTTTCGCCGATCGGCTGAAGCATCTCGGCGATGCGCTGAAGCCGCATCTCGGGCTGTCGCCGGACGCGACCGGCGCCGAGCTTCGGGGGATTCTCGCCGGTTACCGGGACGGCATGCATCTCTACATCTGCGGTCCCGGACCGATGCTGGAAGCCGCCCGCAAGATCGCCGCCGAGCAGGGCTGGCCGGATACCGCCATCCATTTCGAATATTTCAAGAACACCAACAAGATCGACGACAGTTCGAGCTTCGAAGTAGCGCTGGCGCGCTCCTGCGTCACGCTGCAGGTGCCGGGCGGCAAGACGATCATGCAGGTCATGCGCGAGAATGGCATCGATGTTCCGTCGTCCTGCGAGCAGGGCGCATGCGGTACCTGCGTCGCGACAGTGATCGAGGGCGAGCCGGACCATCAGGACGTCTACCTCAACGATGCCGAGCGCAAGGCCGGAACCAGGATCATGACCTGCGTCTCGCGCGCCAAATCGGCACGCCTCGTGCTCGACGTTTAGGAACTCCCGATGATCACGCTTTACGATTACGAACTTTCGGGCAATTGCTACAAGCTGCGGCTGCTGATGAGTTTTCTCGGCATCGACTACAAGACAGTGCCGGTCGACTTCTACCCCGGCCGCGAACACAAGTCGGAATGGTTCCTGAAGCTCAATCCGCTCGGCCAACTGCCGGTTATCGAGGATGGAGGGCTGATCCTGCGCGACGCCCAGGCGATCCTGGTCTACCTCGCGTCGAAATACGATCCGTCGAGCACATGGTATCCCCGGAACAGACCGGCCCTGCTCGGCGAGATCAGCCAGTGGCTGGCCTTCGCCGACGGCATCACTTCGACGGCGTCGGCCGCCCGCCTGCACGACGCGCTGTTCTACGATTTCGACATCGATGCCGCACGCGCCAGCGCGCACCGGCTGTTCCGTATCCTCGACGAGCATCTGTGGTTCGGCGAGCAGCAGGGCCGCGGCTGGATCTGCTCGGCCGATCATCCGACCATCGCCGATATTGCCTGCTTTCCCTACATCATGCTGTCGGAGGAGGGCGGCATTACGCGCCAGGACTATCCCGCCATCCGGCGTTGGTGCGATCGTGTCAAACGCATCAAAGGCTTTACCGTGATGTCGGGCGTGTTCCCGGCGGGGCCGGCCAAGGCCGCATGATTTCTATCGCAACGCCGGGCGATCGATCGTCCCGGCAAGCAAGTTTGGGAGAAAGAAATGAAAACCCGCGCCGCTGTTGCCGTTGCTGCCGGAAAGCCGCTTGAGATCATGGAGGTCGACCTCGACGGCCCGCGCGAGGGCGAGGTGCTGGTCGAGATCAAGGCGACCGGCATCTGCCACACCGACGAGTTCACGCTGTCGGGTGCCGATCCCGAGGGCCTGTTTCCCGCCATTCTCGGCCATGAGGGCGCCGGCGTGGTAGTCGATGTCGGCAAGGGCGTCACCTCGGTCAAAAAGGGCGACCATGTGATCCCGCTCTATACGCCCGAATGCCGGCAGTGCCCGTCGTGTTTGTCGCGCAAGACCAATCTGTGCACCGCCATCCGCGCCACGCAGGGGCAAGGCCTGATGCCGGACGGCACCTCGCGCTTCTCGATCGGGGGCGAAAAACTGTTTCACTATATGGGCTGCTCGACCTTCTCCAACTTCACCGTGCTGCCGGAGATCGCCGTTGCCAAGGTCAATCCCGACGCGCCCTTCGACAAGATCTGCTACATCGGCTGCGGGGTGACCACCGGCGTGGGCGCGGTGATCAACACCGCCAAGGTCGAGCAAGGCGCGACCGCGGTGGTCTTCGGCCTCGGCGGCATCGGGCTGAACGTCATCCAGGGCCTAAGACTTGCCGGCGCCGACATGATCATCGGCGTCGATCTCAACAACGACAGACGAGCCTGGGGCGAGCGCTTCGGCATGACGCATTTCGTCAATCCGAAGGAGATCGACGGCGACATCGTTCCCCATCTCGTCAACATGACCAAGCGCGGCGCCGACCAGATCGGCGGCGCCGACTATACGTTCGACTGCACCGGCAACACCAAGGTGATGCGCCAGGCGCTGGAGGCTTCGCATCGCGGCTGGGGCAAGTCGGTGGTCATCGGCGTCGCGGGCGCCGGCCAGGAGATCTCGACGCGGCCGTTCCAACTGGTCACCGGGCGGACCTGGATGGGCACCGCCTTCGGCGGCGCGCGCGGCCGCACCGACGTGCCCAGGATCGTCGACTGGTACATGGACGGCAAGATCGAGATCGACCCGATGATCACCCACACGCTGAAGCTCGAGGACATCAACAAGGGGTTCGACCTCATGCATGAGGGCAAGTCGATCAGGAGTGTCGTGGTTTACTGAGGGCGGCCCACACGCCGCGGGCCCGAGGACATCCCCGCTTGGACCGACAGGAGCCCTGTCGGCTTGAGAAGGCGGGCCACAGAAATGCCCGGACTTTTCGCTACCTCCAGCCTCCCGGCCAGGTCGGCGTGTTCCCAAAGTCCGGCGTCGACCGGCGGCGTGACCAAGGTGCACCTCGGTTACGCCGCCGGTGCTGTTTGCAGGGCTGAAGGTTGCGGGTGCGGCGGCCGGCAGCTATGTCGGACCGAAAGGTCATGACGAAAGGCAGAGTTGATGAAAGTCGTTTCCACGTCCAAGTCGCATGGCGGCGTCCAGGGTGTTTATTCGCACGCTTCAGAGGTCTGCGCCTGCGACATGACCTTTGCCGTCTTCGTGCCGCCGCAGGCCAAGGATGGGCCGGTGCCGGTGCTGTGGTATCTTTCGGGTCTCACCTGCACTCATGCCAATGTCATGGACAAGGGCGAGTACCGGCGCCTGGCGGCCGAGCTTGGTCTCATCGTGGTCTGCCCCGACACCAGCCCGCGCGGTGCCGATGTGCCGGACGAGAAGGATAATTGGCAGTTCGGCTGCGGCGCCGGTTTCTATGTCGATGCGACGCAGCAGCCTTACGCCAGGAACTACCGTATGTATTCCTACGTCCTCGACGAGCTGCCGGGATTGATCGCCGCGAACTTCCCTGCCGACATGGCGCGCCAGGGCATATCGGGGCATTCGATGGGCGGACACGGCGCGTTGACGATCGCGCTGAAGAACCCCGACCGCTTCAGGAGTTGCTCGGCCTTCGCGCCGATCGTTCAGCCGACGACTGCTGGCTGGTCGCGGCCTGCGCTCGAGAAATATCTCGGCGCCGACGACAGGGACTGGCGCGCCTATGACGCCACGCTGCTTATCGAGGACGGCCGCCGTTTTGGCGAGTTCCTGGTTGACCAGGGCACGGCCGATGGGTTCCTTGACGAAGGCCTCCGTCCGTGGCTGCTCGATGAAGCCTGCAAGAAGGCCGGCATCGACCTCACCTTGCGCTTGCAGGAAGGCTACGATCATTCCTACAACTTCATCTCGACCTTCATGGACGATCACCTGAAGTGGCACGCCGCGCGGCTAGGCTGAAGAACCGCCGGGCATTATCAGCGGTAGGACCTGTGCATCGGCGAAGGCGACATAGCCATGGCGCAGGCGGCGCACGGGTCCGCGCCCGATATCGCCGGCAAGGGTATCGTCAATCCCTACGATGATCGAATCCACCCGCATGCTGCTGCAATGGCTTGGCCACAACCGCGGCGCCATCGTCGCTGCCATCGAGAAGGAAACTGAAAATGTCCTCGCATAGGATCGCTGTCATCGGTGGTGACGGTATCGGGCCGGAGGTCGTCGAAGCCGGCGTGAAGGTGCTGGAAGCCCTGACCGCTGTCGAGCCGGGTCTGGCCTTCGACTTCAAGCGCTTCGACTGGGGCTCCGATTATTACCGCCGCAACGGCCGCATGATGCCGCCGGACGGCCTCGGGCAATTGGAGGGTTTCGATGCGATCTATTTCGGCTCGGTCGGCGATCCGGACCTTCCCGACGACATCACCCTCTGGGGCCTGCGCCTGGCCATCTGCCAGGGATTCGACCAATACGCCAACGTGCGGCCGACGCGCCTCTTGCCCGGGCTGACCGGCCCGTTGCGGCCCGATCTCGGCAAGCAGATAGACTGGGTGATCGTGCGCGAAAACAGCGAAGGCGAATATGCCGGTGTCGGCGGTCGCGCCCATCGCGGACTGCCTATCGAGGTCGGCATGGATGTCGCCGTCTTTACCCGCGCCGGGATAGAACGCATCGCCCGTTTCGCCTGCGAGCTTGCGCTGTCGCGCCCCCGCAAGCTTCTGACGGTCGTCACCAAGTCGAATGCGCAGCGTCATGGCATGGTGCTGTGGGACGAAGTCGTGCGCGGCGTGCTTCGCGACTACCCCGGTCTCACCGTCGACTGGATGCTGGTGGACGCCATGACCCAGCGCATGGTCAACAAGCCCGGCAGCATCGACACGGTTTTGGCGACCAATTTGCATGCCGACATCCTCTCCGACCTGGCCGCCGCGCTGGGCGGATCGCTCGGCATAGGCTCGACGTCGAACATCGATCCCTCGCGCAGCCGGCCGTCCATGTTCGAACCCATCCACGGTTCGGCCTTCGACATCACCGGCAAGGGCGTCGCCAATCCGCTCGGATCGTTCTGGACGGCGAGCCTGATGCTTGAGCATCTCGGCGAGCAGGCCGCCGCGCGGCGCCTCATGGTTGCGATCGAGCTTGTCACGGACCGGGCGGAATATCTCAGCCCCGATCTCGGCGGCACCGCGAGCACCGCCGAGGTTACCGCCGCGGTGATCGCGGCCCTTCGCGCCAATTAGCGCGGCACGAGCAGGCAAGCACGTCACCGAGGGCGGTGGCCTCAGGGAGTTCGCGCGCCTTCGGCGTCCGTCCCCCGATATTTCACATGCTCTATGAACGCGCGCAGCTTGGGCAAGACCTGGCGTCTGTCGGGATAATACAGAAAAACGCCCGGCGTCGTGACGGCGAAGGGCGTGAGCAACGCTTGCAACCGGCCATCGGCAATCGGGGCCTCGGTAAGAGGGCCGGGCACCTGTGCAAGTCCGACACCTTGGATCGCCGCGCCAAGCAGTGTCGGGTAATCATGCGCGACCAGCGGCCCGGAGACGATTGCCTCGACGGTCTTGTTGCCGTCGATGAAGGGCCAGGGCGCGATCGATCCGTTGGAGCGGCGCATGCGCAGGCAGGCATGGCCGCGCAGATCGTCGAGGCGCTCCGGCCGTTTCTGCCGGCGCAGATAGCCAGGGCTGCCGACGACCACGAGCGGGAACGGCGGCGTCAGCCGAACCGCGACCATGTCGGCGGCGATGAACTGGCCGAGCCGGATGCCGGCGTCGAACCCCTCGGCCGCCAGGTCGACCAGCTCACCGCTTGCGGCGATCTCCACCTCTACTTCGGGATAGGCCTGGCAAAAGGATGCCACCAGCGGCTCCAGCAGGATCGGCACCACGGCGCGCGGCACAGAGAGGCGCAACAGCCCAGTCGGCCGCTGCCCAAGTTCACGTGCGACTTCGCTTGCGGCGACCAGTTCCTCGAAAGCGGGCTTTGCGCGCGAAAGGAACCGTTCGCCGGCTTCGGTCAGGCCGACGCTGCGCGTCGTGCGCATGAAGAGCGCCGCACCGACGCGCACCTCGAGCGCGCGCACCGCCTGGCTGATCGCCGATGGCGTGACGCCGAGCTCCGCGGCCGCTTTTCGGAAGCTGCGGTGTTGCGCGACGCCGAGGAACGCCTCCACGCCGTCGAGCGCACCTTTCCGGATTGTGAAGTTCTGCTTCATGCCCCGTCAACATTATCGCGAATAGTCGACCGCTGGAAGCGGGCGTAAATTGCGCCTTACATCTCTTGGGAGGCCATATGTCGCCTGCAACCATTTTCCTGTTACATCTCGCTCTAGGCTACGTGCCTTGGCTGCTCTGCGTCGGCGTGTATGTCTTGCCCCGGCTCAGATCCGTCAACCTGGTCGAGGCGCAACGTGCCATCGCCACGCTGCACAGCTTCCGCTTCTTCGGGCTTGTCTTCATCGTTCCAGGCGTCGTCGGGCGCGATTTGCCGGCTGATTTCGCCACCTTCGCCGCCTATGGCGACTTCGCAACCGGAGTGTTGGCCATGCTGGCGCTTTTGACGACGAGGATACGTCCGCTGTTCTGGTTGTCCGTCGTCGCGTTCAATCTCGTGGGGACGATCGATATCGCCGTCGACTACTATCACGGCAGCCAAGCCGGTCTTCCTGAGCTGGCGGGGCAGTTGGGCGCTGCATACGCGATCCCCGTAATCTATGTCCCACTGCTGATGATCACGCACGTCGTCGCGTTCTACCTGATGGTGCGCCCCCAGATCCAGGCAGCTCGAGTCTTCGCAGGCGACGCGGCCGCATCTCCGTGAGGCAGCAAGTGCCGGTGT
Source organism: Mesorhizobium sp. B264B1B (assembly GCF_020165765.1). Taxonomy (NCBI): domain Bacteria; kingdom Pseudomonadati; phylum Pseudomonadota; class Alphaproteobacteria; order Hyphomicrobiales; family Phyllobacteriaceae; genus Mesorhizobium; species Mesorhizobium sp. B264B1B. Next base: position 120,701 of record NZ_JAIUIS010000010.1, on the reverse strand, counting down.
ACCGGCGCGCCGCGGCGCAGACGCTTCGCGGCGCGCGGGTATTCGACTAATAGGTCGTGCGCCCGCCCGACAGGTCGAAGGTCGAGGCGGTGGTGAAGCTGTTTTCCTTTGAGACGAGCCAAGCGACCATGGCGGCGGCCTCGTCGACCTCCAGCAGACGGCCGCGTGGAATGCGCGAGCGCATGTATTCGATGTGCTCGGGCGTGAGCTGTTCGAGGATTCGAGTCTGCGCGGTGGCCGGCGAGATGCAGTTGACTGCAATGTCATACTGCGCGAGCTCCTTGCCGAGCGATTTGGTCATGCCGATGACCGCCGCCTTCGAAGCGGAATAGGCGGCGGCGTTGGGATTGCCTTCCTTGCCAGCGACGGAAGCGATGTTGACGATCCGCCCGTAATTGCGCGCCTTCATCCCGGGCACCACGGCGCGGTTGGCGTAGAAGGTGCCGTTGACGTTGATGTCGATGATCTTCTTCCACGTCTCTATGTCGTAGCTGTCGAGCGGGGCGGCGGGACCGGCAATGCCGGCAGAATTGACCAGGATGGAGATTTTGCCGGCGCTCTCCTCGGTTTTTGCCCGCGCGGCGTCCACCGTCTCCCAATCCGCAATGTCGACGACCAGGGTCGTGGCGGCCTTGCCAAGGTCGCGCTTGGCCGCTTCGAGGCGCGCCTCGTCGACGTCCCATAAGGTGACCGTCGCGCCGGAGGCGACGAAACGTTTGGCCATCGCGAAGCCGAGGCCTTGCGCGCCTCCGGTGACCACGGCGTGTTGGCCGTCAAGATCGATCCTGTTCATGCCGAGCGTTCTTTCTGGTTGAGTGAATTGAGGTTGCCCGTTGCGGGCGGGCGATGTCGCTACATGGTAGCGCCGAGGTTCCAGGGCACGAACTCATTGTCGCCGTAGCCCAGCAATTCCGATTTGGTACGCGCGCCCGATGCCACGCGCAGGATCTCTGCGAAGATCTCCTGGCCTTTGTCGTCCAGCGTGACGCCGTCGAGGATGTCTCCGCAATTGATGTCCATGTCCTCGCGCATCTGCTCGAAAATGAAGGAATTGGAGGCAAGCTTGATCGAGGGTGTCGGCTTGCAGCCGAAGGCCGAACCGCGCCCGGTGGTGAAGCACAATATGTTCGCGCCGCCGGCGACCTGGCCGGTTGCCGAAACCGGATCGTAGCCGGGCGTGTCCATGAAGACGAGGCCGCGTTCGTTGATCGGTTCGGCATATTCCAGCACCGCGCGCAGATTGGTCGTCCCGCCCTTGGCGGACGCGCCGAGCGACTTCTCCAGGATCGTCGTCAACCCGCCGAGCTTGTTGCCGGGAGACGGGTTGTTGTTCATCTCCATGTCGTGCTTGGCTGTGTAGTCCTCCCACCAGCGGATACGCTCGATCAGCTTCTCGCCGACCGCGCGGTTTTCCGCACGCATGGTGAGCAGATGTTCGGCGCCGTAGATCTCCGGCGTCTCGGACAGCACCGCCGTGCCGCCTTGCGCGACAAGCAGGTCCACGGCGGCGCCAAGCGCCGGATTGGCGCTGATGCCGGAATAGCCGTCCGACCCGCCGCATTGCAGCGCGAGCACCAGTTCGGAGGCCGGTTGTGGCGTCCTTTGCGCGGCGTTGACCATGGGCAGCATATCGACGATCGCCTTGACCCCTGCCTCGACCGTCTTGCGTGTGCCGCCAGTCTCCTGGATCGTCATCGTGCGGAAGGTCGTGCTCTCCTCGATATTGTAGGACTGCATCCAGCGCGGAATCTGGAACGCCTCGCAGCCGAGCCCAACCATCAGCACGCCGCCGACATTGGGGTTCGTGGCAAAACCCCACTGCGTGCGCTTCAAGAGGTCGTAAGCGGGGCCTTTGGTGTCAATGCCGCAGCCAGTGCCATGGACGAGCGAGATCACGCCGTCGACATTGGGATAGTCGCGCAGGATGCCGCAGCGGTTGACCTCTTCTACGATGAAGCGGGCGACGCTGGCCGAACAATTTACCGAGGTCAGGACAGCGATGAAGTTGCGCGTCCCGACCTTGCCGCTCGGCCTGCGGTAACCCATGAAGCTCGCGCGCTCGGCTTCAGGGACGACAGGCGTTTGCTTGGCGTTGGTGCCGAACAGATAGTCGCGTTCGAAATTGCGCAGATATACATTGTGCTCGTGAACCCAATCGCCGGCGGCGATCGGTCCGCGGGCGAATCCGATGGTCTGCCCATATTTCACGACCGGCTCGTCCGAAGCGATGTCGCGGATCGCCATCTTGTGGCCGCGCGGTATGCGCGCCTTCGCGGGCATGTCGCCTGCCTTGTCGCCGATCATCAACGGATCGATCGCCAGAAGGATGTTGTCGGCATGCGAAAGCTGGATGAACCGCGCCATTACAAACTCTGAAAAAGCCCCCGTCGGCACAATGCCGCCGAATGGATCGGAATACTAATATAATAGATTGTCAACGGTCAAGCTGCGAACACGGCTCACCAGGCATCGGCAAGCCGGTCGGATGCCAGGTTCGGGACCTCAAACCTGCGCCGCCCGTCTCAGCGCTCAGTCGAGGTCGTCAGTCGAGAAGCTCGGCGGCGACTTCGAGCGTGTTGCGAAATGACGTCTCGAGGTGATGCTCCATTGCCTGTGCGGCGCCCTCGGCGTCGTGACGCTTCAGCGCGTCCAGAATGGCCTCGTGCTGCTCGATCGTCTGCTCGCCATAGCCGGGCTTCGGAATGGCGAGATAGCGGCCGCGATCCATCTGCGCCTTTGAGATGTCGACGGCGCGCCAGATCATCGGCAAGCCGCATATTTCAGCAATGGTGCGGTGAAAGACGTCGTCGAGCTGAATCGCTGTGGCGTACCTGCCGCGCGCAATGGCGAGCTTATGCGCGGCCATGTTGTCTTCCAGCAATTCACAGGCAGCCGGCGTCAGCTTGGCGGCGGCGCGCCTGGCGCTCTCCATCTCCAATGCACGCCGGATGACATAGGCTTCCTCGAGGTCGGCCCGGCTGATGGGAGCAACGTAGGTGCCGGTCTGCGCCAGGATCTTGACGAGCCCTTCGTCGCTGATGCGTTTGACCGCTTCGCGCACGGGCGTGCGCGAGACGCCCAGCGCTTCGGCAATTGCGATCTCATTGATGACCTCACCCGGTTTCAGCCGTCCGACGACGATCATGTTGCGGATCTTGTTGTAGATCTGGTCGCGCAGCGGGAGGGCTCGATTGAGGGTCGAAGGATCTAGATCCATGGAAAATCCCATCGTTCGTCCACCTGAAATGGCAAAATTATTCGAATGTCAAACGGAATGCACCTGCTTGCGACGCCGGGTTCGTTGCGATCCGACGCCAGTGACGGGAGCGGTCAGATCCAGCTTGCCAGAACTATTATATTAGTGCAATAGTGCCGCCCGTTGCGTGATTTTCAGCCTATGGTGAAGTGCCTGGTGCGGATGCGCTGAAAGGGGCCTTCGGGCCGGCTCGAGGTGGGCCGAACCGTGCCTGGAAGTGCATTATACTAACATAACGCTGCCTGCATGCTACCAGGAAGGACCAAGCCTAGATGAGTGCCGCCGCCGATTGTGCCCTGGACATGAGAGGCATCTCCAAGACTTTTCCCGGCGTGAAGGCCCTGTCGAACGTCAATTTCGCCGTCCGGTTCGGCACCGTCCATGCGGTCGTCGGCGAGAATGGCGCCGGCAAGTCGACGCTGATGAAGGTGCTCAACGGATCCTACGCTCCGACCGCCGGCACGATCCTCGTCGGCGGCGCCGAAGTGCCCATGCGGCGTCCCGCCGACGCCCAGGCGCTCGGCATTCGCATGGTGCACCAGGAGATCAATCTTGTTCCCGACCTGACCGTCGCGGAGAACGTCTATCTCGGCCGCATGCCCGGCAAATGGAGCTGGCTGCACAAGGGCGAAATGGTCAGGAAGGCCGCCGCCGTCCTCCACGAGCTGGGCGCGGCCATCAACCCGCGCGCGCGGCTCGGCGACCTGTCGATCAGCCAGCAGCAACTGGTCGAGATCGCCAAGGCCTACGCGGCGCAGCCCAGGATCATCGTGCTGGACGAGCCGACATCGAGCCTGAGCGAGCACGAAACCGCGGCGCTGTTCCGGATCCTTCGCAAGATGCGCGATGACGGCATCGCCATCGTCTACATCAGCCATAGGCTGAAGGAGGTTCTCGAGATCGCCGACGAGGTGACCGTGCTGCGCGACGGCTCAATGATCGAGACCCGTCCGATCGACGGCATAACCGCGGCCGAGATGATCAGGCTGATGGTCGGCCGCGAGGTCGCCAACGTGTTCCCGAAAAGCCCGGCCGCGATCGGCAAGTCCGTGCTGCGTGTCGAACGCATCGGCGACGGGGCGCATTTCCGCGATGTCAGCTTCGATGTGCGCGCCGGCGAGATACTGGGCTTGACCGGACTGGTCGGGGCGGGGCGCACCGAGGTAGCGCGCGCCATCTTCGGCCTGTCGCGGCTGGTGGAGGGAACGGTCAGCGTCAACGGGCGCAAGGTCGCCATCAACTCTCCTTCCGAGGCGGTGCGAGCCGGGATCGCCTACGTCCCCGAGGACCGCAAGGGCGACGGCATCGTTCCGGGCATGTCGGTCCGCGAGAACATCAGCCTGCCGATATTGCGGCGTCTGACCAGCTTCGGCCGCATCAGGCGCAGCGCCGACCGTTCGCTGGCGGCGACCTATGTGAAGCAGTTTTCCATTTCGCCGCCCGACGGGGAGCGGCGCATCAACCTGTTGTCGGGAGGCAACCAGCAGAAGGCGGTCATCGCCAAATGGCTCGCGGCCAAGCCCTCCGTGCTCGTCCTCGACGAGCCGACGCGCGGCGTCGACGTCGGCGCCAAGGCCGAAATCCACAGCATCATCGGCCGGCTTGTCGCCGACGGCATGGCGGTGGTGATGATCTCGTCGGAACTCCCCGAAATCCTCGGCGTCTGCGATCGCGTCGTTGTGATGCGCGACGGCCGCGCATCGGAGCCGCTCGCCCGCGCCGAACTGAGCGAGGAGCGCATCATGGCGCTGGCGACGGGGGAGGCGGCATGACTGATGCGGCCATGGAGACCAGCGGGGCGAACCGCAATGACCGCTTCACGCGCGGCAGCAGGCTTGCCGATGTCCTGTCCAAGGCGGGGCTTGGCTTTGCCATCCTTGCAGTGATGCTCTACGGCTCATTCGTCAGCCCCGCCTTCTTCACCACGGGCAATCTGCTCAACGTCCTGACCTCGATGTCCATTGTCGGCATCGTCGTCGTCGGCATGACTTTCGTGCTTGTGGCAGGCGGCTTGGCCGACCTGTCGGTGCCGGCCACCATCGCCTGCGGGGCCATCCTTTCGCTCGGGCTGCAGCCAATGATCGGGCCGGTTCCTGCCTTCGTCCTGGCGGTGGCGCTTGCGGGCCTTATCGGCCTGCTCAACGGCGTGCTGGTCGGCTATGTCGGTATCAATCCCATCATCGCTACGCTCGGCATCGGCACCATCGGGTTGGGCATCGTGCAGGCGGCCGTCGGCGGCGTCATCGTCTATGGCAACAATCCCGCTTCGGCCGAATTCGCCAAGGGCCGGCTCTTCGGCGTCCCGGTCGCGGTGCTGATTTTCCTGTTGATCGCTCTCATAGGCCATTTCGTCCTCTCGCGCTCCTTCTGGGGCAGGTGGACGCTCGCCACGGGCGGCAATTACAGCGCCGCCGAGGCGAGCGCGGTGCCGGTGGAGGCAGTGAAGGCCGGTGCGTTCGTGATCACGGCGTTGGCTTCGGGCGTCAGCGGCGGCCTGCTGGGCCTGACCTTGCAAAGCGCGCGGCCGCTGATCGGCGCCGGCTACGAGTTCAGCGCCATCACCGCGGTCGTGGTCGGCGGCGTGTCGATCATCGGCGGTTTCGGCTCGGTGCCGAGGGCGATCGCGGGCCTGATCTTCGTGCAGCTTCTGACCAACGTCATGGTGCTCGACGGCGTGCGCACGCCGATCCAGGGTTTTGTCCTCGGCATCCTGATCGTCGGCGCCGTCGGCATGGACGCGGCATTGCGCAAGAGGGGGGTGGCGTGATGAGGTTCCTGGCGCTTGCCTCGCGGCACAGGGTGGTGATCATCCTCGGCCTGACGCTGATCATTTCCGCCTTGGCGGTTCCGGGTTATTTCTCCGCATCGACCCTCGGACTCGGCCTCGACCGGGCGGCGACGATCGGCCTGATCGCCATTGGACTTACGGTGCTTCTGGTCGCCGGCCAGATCGACCTCTCCGGCGGCGCGGTGTTCGCGCTGGCGGGGATCATGTCGGTCATCCTGCAGCGCGAGATCGGCATCCTGCCTGCCACACTTGTCGGTATCCTGGTCGGCATGCTGGCAGGCGCCATCAACGGCGCGCTGGTCGTCGGGCTGAAGGTGAACTCGCTGGTGCTGACGCTGGCGACGATGCTGATCTTCCGCTCGCTCGCGCATTGGATCACCAACAGCCAGCCGGTGACCGGCACCGACATCATGCTTTCACTGGCGTTCGCCAAGATCCATCTCGAAATCTTCACCATCCGCAGTGCGCTGTTCATCGTTCTGATCGTGCTGCTGCATGTCTGGCTGACGCGTACAATACCGGGCCGAAATGTCTTTGCGGTGGGGTCCAATCCGGCGGCAGCCAAGGAGAGCGGCATCGCTTCCGATCGCATCGTTTTTCTGGGCTTCGTCTTCGCCGGGACGCTCGCCGGTCTCGCAGGCGTTCTCCAGAGCCTCGTCACCAACACCGGTTCGCCCGTCTTCGGCTCGGAACTGACGGTCGCCGTCATTGCCGCGGTCGTGGTCGGCGGAACCCGCCTCGAAGGCGGCAAGGGATCCGCGCTCGGCACGCTTGGCGGCGTGCTGACGATCGGCTCGCTGACCATCGCGATGGAGTTCCAATCCGTTCCCGCATACGTCCAGCAGGTCGTGTCGGGGCTTATCCTGATCCTGCTCGTCGTGCTCGATCGGGCCGTGACTACCAAGGGGAGGGCGCCGGGCACAGGCCCCGCGCTCATTCGCGACAATCCAATCACTCAAGGAGGAAATACATGATCGGGAGGAAACCTATGGTTGGCAAGAAAAGCATGCTCCACATTACCGCCATGGCGGTAATACTGGCCTCGACGGGCTGGGCCAGTGCAAAGACGGTCTGCTACGTCACGGCCGCGGATTCGCATGCCTATGCGACGCCGGCCAACAAGGCGCTCCAGGCGCGCGCCGGCGAGCTCGGCATCGAGATCCTGAGCCTCAGCCAGGATTTCGACGTCCAGAAGGGCACCGAGCAGCTCAACACCTGCGTCGCGCGCAGGGTTGACGGCATCATCCTGTGGCCGCTCGACCCGCAGGCCTACATACCGGGCCTCGCCCGCGCACAGCAGGCGAACATTCCCGCGATCCTCATCAACTCGCCGATGAGCGACGATGCCAAGCCGTTCATCAAGTCGTTCACCGGGCCCGACGTTTACGAGGAAGGCAAGCTTGCGGCCGACTCGCTCAGCAAGGCGCTTGGCGGCAAGGGTTCCGTCGTCATCATCGCCGGCCAGGCCGGCAACGGCACGACGATCGGCCGCGTCGGCGGCTTCACCGATCGTCTCAAGGAAACCAGCGCCGACATCAAGGTGCTCGATACGGTCAATGCCGATTTCGACCAGCAGAAGGCGCTGGTGGTCAGCCGCGACCTGATCACCCGTTTCGGCGACCAGATCAGCGGCGTCTATGCCAATGACGACACCATGGCGCGCGGCTTCATCGACGCCTGGAAGGAGGCCAATCCGTCCAAGGCGGCACCGCCGATCGTCGGCATCAACGGCCAGAAGGACGCGTTCGAATCGATCCGCACCAACGAAATGTACTCCACCATCGTGCAGTCGCCGGTCGAGGACGGCCGCTTGGCGATCAACACCATGGCGGAGATCATGGACGGCAAGGAGGTCAAGGACCGTTTGCCGATCCCGCTGACGGTCGTCACCAAGGACAATGTCAACGCGGTCGAGCCGGCGTTCTGATCCCTTGGGGCCGGCTCGGCAGAAGCGGGCCGGCTCCTTCATCTCCTGGCGCGGACGGACGATCCGGCTGCGCTGCTCCCGAATGGAAAGGCCTGTCGGCCAGGGCTGCCCGGCACAGTTGGAACTTCCGTTTGCGCCCCGGATTATCCATCCGGGAGAACGCCAATGCCTTCTACGGCCATCCGCAGCACACAGTACCATTTCGCCACCAGGGTGCTCTCGGTCTGGTTCGTGCCGAGCGGAAACCGCTATGACTACGAAGACGTGGAGCCCGAGACCTACGCTGCCTTCAAAGCCGCCTCTTCCAAGGGGCGCTTCTTCAATGAATTCATACGGGATCGCTACAGGTTTCATCTGGTCGAACGCGCCCCTGAACGCTGACGCACGCCAGCAACAAAGCGCGGTATCGCGGGACTGTTCGTCGGTCACGAATTCGTGCCGACAGGCATACGCCGAACAAGATCAGCAACTTAATTGCCGGATATTCGTTTCATGATGTCCTCGAGGCCATGAAATGTCTCAAGTTTACGATCTTGCATCCGGTCTGGTGCGGCGGATCTACGAAAAGCGCATCGACGCGCCGGCGATCCTCGATACCGCCAGCGAATTTCCAAACGCGACCAAGTTCACGGCCGCCTGGCAGGCCATCCGCGACGAAGCGCTTGCCGTGGGCAAGGCGCCCCGCTTCCACGACATCATGCCTGAACAGGCCGACATCTCGGCCAATGACGGTCGCGACTGGCGTATGTTCGTGCTCAAGGCCTACGATGTCGCGGTTCCGCAAAACCTCGCGCGAATGCCGGTCCTCGACCGGCTGCTTGCAGAATGCCCTGAGGTGAAGTCGGCGGCGATCTCTTTCCTGGCTCCGGGCAAGCACATTCCCAGCCATCGCGGCCCTTTCAGAGGCATAATGAGGTTCCATCTCGGCCTGGTAATCCCTCGACAGGCAGATGGTCGTCCGGCGACGGTCATGATGATCAATCATCAGGAGAGGCGGATCGCCGACGGCGAGTGTCTGTTGTGGGACGACACGTTCCCTCACGAAGTGACAAACAACGCCGACAAGCCTCGCGTGGCCCTGCTTTTGGATATCTGGCGTCCACGAATGCCGCGCGACATGGAAATCCTGTCACGCCTGATCGTCCACGGCGTGCAGGCAGGCATGCGCCGCAGAGGCGTGTCCTTTTCTGCGTGAGGAGAGGCTCGCGGGCCATGGGCTCGCCGAGCGCCTTGGCGCGTCAGTCGCGTGGGCCCGCCACCATCCGTGCGATCCGTGTCATGTCCGTGCTCATTTCGCGGTCGTCGTCAAGCGGGCTGACAAGGGAGCGCACGGCGGCGAAGGTGCGCTGCGGTCCGTCGCCCATGCCGTCGACGACACCGCGCAATTCTACCCCCGTAGCCGCAAAGATCAGTTCCATCGCAACGAGATAACGCAGCCGCTCGACGATCTCGGCTGTCTTGGCCACCACGCGCGGGGCCATCGACGACTGATCCTCGATGCCGTCCGAAACGGCAAGCGGGCTGAGCGACATCGGGTTGGCGAGGTGCCGGATCTCGACTTCCAGCGCGGCAAGCGGTTTCTGCAGCTCCGCGTAGCCCTGGCGGCTCCCACCCCTGGCCGACAGGAAGCGCGGCAGCTCCGCCGTTATCGGCGACATCAGCTTCATGCAACGGTTGGCGGTGCCGACCGCGCAATGCGCAAGCGCCTGGCCGAGCTGTTCCCAGGCCAGCGTCATCGCCGTCAGGTCGAAGTTGCCGTTCGAGACGACCCGCTCGATCTCCGGCAGGATAACCGGGTTGTCGCCCGAATGGGCCAGTTCGATCTCCGTCGCCAGCTTCGCCTGTTCGAACGCATGCAGCAGGCCGCCCCACACTTGCGGCACGCAGCGATAGCTGAGCGGGTCCTGGAGACGCCGCGCGGCGTTGTCCTCCCACAGGCCGCTTCCCGCCAGTTCCGCCCGCAGACGCGCGCCGATCTCGCGCTGGCCGAATGCCGGGCGGGCTGACAGCGCCTCCTCGCTGATTGCGCTGACGGATGAGCGGAATGCCTCATAATTGAGGGCCACGGCAGCCAGCGACCAGTCGATGAGATGGGCGACGTCTTCCAGGCACAGGCATGCCGTTCCGGTCGAAAGGCTGTTCGCGACGATGATGGCGTGGCCGTCCTTCTCGCGCAGGTTGAGTGGTTCGAGCCCGGCGAGAGCCAGCGCCTCGGCGGACGGCATGATCTTGCCCTGGAACTCCGCTTCGCCGTCGCCGCGCAGCGCCCTTGCCATATGCCCGAGGGCGGCAAGGTCCGCCGCCCCGATCGATCCCCAACTGGGGATCACCGGATGAACCCCGGCGTTAAGTGCCGCCACAAGGCCCATGACCACATGTTCGGAGGTGCCGGTGCCGCCGGCCGCCATGCCTGAAATCCTTGCGGCCATAAGCGCCCGCACGGCCTCCGTCGGAAGGGCGGGGCCGATGCCCATACTGTGGCTGAGCGGTACGCTATGCTGGAACGCGATCAGGTCGGCCTGCGCAAGCGGCGTATCCACGCACGCACCGAGACCGGTGGTGACGCCATACATGGGCTTGCCAAGTTGCGTGAGATGCTCGATGAGCGCACGGCTCTCGCGGATGCGGCGCATCGCCTGACCGCCCAACTCGAGGCGGGCGTTGCGCCGTGCGACCTCGGCCACATCAGCCGCACTGAGCGGCTTGCCGTCAAGCACTACCATTCTGAGTGTCATATCCTGCCCCCATGATCGCTGCCGCCAATGCCGCGCGGGCCTCACCGCATGCGGCTGGCGGCTGCCGGTTTTGCTGTTTCCGCGGGCCAAACTGCAAGCCATTCCCGTTCCGAAGGTTTCGCCGCGGCGATCTCGCGTCCATGCCGGGCGCATCGCCGCCGGCTTGCAACTCTTCTCGTACACATGGATACCTATATCCGAGAATGAAGCTTTCCCCTAAGCTGACGATACGTGAAATGGGAGCATGGATTGCGCGGATTTGGCGAAGGCTTGATCGAGAGGCCGCAAACGGTTGCCGAGCAGGTCGCCAATGTCTTGCGCGAGGCCATTGCCAGCGGGACCCTGAAGGCCGGCACGACGTTGCGCCAGGATGATCTGGCCGAGCAGTTTGGCTTCAGCCGGATGCCTATCCGGGACGCGCTTCGTCAGCTCGAGGCCGAAGGCATCGTGTCCATCCACCCGACAAAGGGTGCGCACGTCGCCAGAATGGACGGCGACGAGATCCGAGAGATCTATGCCGTGCGCGAACTGCTCGAGTGCGAGGCACTGCGGCTCTCCATTCCCGGCCTGCCCGGCGGCAAGCTGGACGAGGCCGAACAGGTGCTCGATCAGATCGATGCCGAGCGCAATGTCGGCAGGTGGGGCGTGCTGAACCGGGCCTTTCATCTGGCGCTTTATGACGCCTGCGGCAATCGCCGGTTGCTCGGCCTGATCGAGGCGCACCATAATGCGGCCGACCGCTACGTCCGTATCCTGTTGTCGAACCTCGACTACCGCGCCCGCTCGCAGACGGAGCATCGCGACCTCTTGGCCGCTTGCCGGCGACGCGACGCCGGCGAGGCCGTCAGCGTTTTGACGCAGCATCTGCGCCAAGGCAGCGAGACACTGGTCAACGCCATAGAAGGCGACGGTCTGTCGCGAAAATCTTAGAATCTTTGTCCAATTCCGATGGGCGCGCGTGACGGGCTGTACGCCTTCGTCTAGCCGCTGCCGCCAGGGACGCTGCTTTTCAGCCTGCCTGATTTGATCAAATGGAAGAATTGGTTCTGGATTTCTCCCTGAAAATACGTTTTGAAGAGCACTCCAAATAAAAGTGTGATCAAATTGGAAAGGCTGGGCTATTGACGGTGCAAAAGGAAGAGATCGACATCCAGAATGCGCTGGCTCTTGCCGAGCGCTTCACGATGGCTGGCCGGCGCGCCTTGGTGACCGGCGGCAGCGTCAGCATCGGCCGTGAGATCGTGCGGGTTTTTGCCGAGGCGGGCGCCGATGTGGCCGTCCATTTCGCTCGCGACGCCGACGTGGCATTCGGGCAGCCGGATGCGGCCGCCGAAGCTGTCCGTGAAATTCGCGGGAAGGGCAGGCGCGGCGTCGCCATCGATGCTGATTTCGCTCGGGCCGGAGAGGCGGCTCGCTGTGTCCAGGCGGCGATCGAGGCGTTGGGTGGTGTCGACGTGCTTGTCGTCTGCGCCTCGATCCAGTACCGCACGCCTTTCCTCGATCTACCCGCCGAGCAGATCGAGCACCAGATCCAGATCAACTTCAAGGCGACGATCGAATTGCTGCAGGCCGCCTTGCCCGGCATGAAGGACAATGGCTGGGGCCGTGTGCTGACGATCGGCAGCATCAACCAGACGCGGCCCGAATCCGATCTCGCCGTCTATGCCGCGCTGAAGAGCGCGCAGCACAATCTGTCATTCAACCTTGCCAAGGATTATGCGCCACACGGGGTGACGATCAACAACCTGTCGCCCGGGCTTGTCGTTACCGAGCGCAATCGCTGGCGCCGCGAGGACGCGGCCAAATGGGCGGAGATCCAGAAGGGGTCCGCGCCGATGCAGCGGGCCGGCGAGGCGCGCGAGATGGCGGGAGCGGCGTTGCTGCTTTGCTCCGACGCCGGCAGCTTCATCACCGGGGCGGACCTGCAGGCGACGGGTGGCCGCCATCTCGGCTGGCAATAGCCGAGATTAACCGGCAAAAGCCGGCTCCGGCAGTCCCGCCATGCCGACGTCGAGTGCAAGCAGGCAACCCGCCAGGGGCTCGTTGGCCAGTTGATCCTCCGTCAGCTTCTGCGTTGCGGTCGTCACGTACAGTGTCTTCAGGCCTGGACCGCCGAAGGCGCAGGAGGTCGGCTGAGTGACTGGCAGAGGGACCAGCCTGTCGAGCCGGCCATCGGGCGCGAACCGCGCCAGCGAGCCGCCTTGGTAGCGCGCATTCCAGAGGAAGCCGTCCGCATCGACGGTGGCGCCGTCGGGCTTTCCAGGCGCCGCGTGCCGGTCGGCGAACAGGGACCACGGCCCCACAAATCCGCTCGCCGGGTCGAAATCCGCCCGCTCTATGTCACCTTGCCGCGTATCCGTGAAGTAGACGGTGCGGCCATCCGGGGCAAAGGCGATCGCATTGGGCACGGCGATCCTGTCGCGGATCCGGCTCGAACTTCCGGCGACCTCGATCCGGTAGAGCGCCCCGGACGCATGCAGCCCATAGTCCCACATACTGCCGCAGATTATGCCGCCGCCAGGATCGCACTTCATGTCGTTCAGCCGATGCTCGGGCGGCCCATCCTCCACGCGCGCCAGCAGGCTCAGTGCGCCGCTGGCGGGATCGAATGCGTGGAGACCTTGCCGCAAGGCCACGACGACTCCGCCCGATGCTCGTGCAACCACCGAGCCGATGACCTCAGGCATCGGCCACGATGTCACCGCTCCGGTCTCGGGCCGCAGCCTGTGCAGGCAAGGACGCCGTAGATCGACCCAGAACAGCTCTCCGTCCCGCGCCAGCCATGTCGGCGATTCGCCGAGCGTGTCGGCCGTTGACGCCGCAACCTCGAACCGGGCCGTCATTGCCGGCCGATATCGGGTTTGGGATCGACGGCGATGCGCGCCAGGAGGTCGTGTTTGGCCTTTTCGATATGCGCGCCCATCAAGGTCGCCGCCGAGCCGGCATCCTGGCGCTCTATGGCCCGGATGATATGGCGATGGTCGTCGATGACGCCATGGAAGCGCCCCTCGTCATAGCCGTAGCGTTGCCAGATCGCCGCCACCAGCAGCCAGTTGCGGTCCACCATCGACAGCGCGCCCGGATTGCCGGCCGCCTCGTTGATGACGCCGTGAAAGATGTTGTTGGCATGCGGGACGGCAAGGAAGTCGTCGCTGGCCACTCTTTGCTCAAGCATGTCCTGCGCGGCCTTCAGATCGCGCAGGTGCTCGGCGGTGCGCCTTTCGCTGGCGCGCCGTGCCAGCATCGTTTCGACGGCGCTGCGGATATCGAACAGGTCGATCACAAACGACATGTGGACCGTCCTGACGCTGGCGCCGCGATTGGGTTCCAGCACGACCAGTCCCGTGCCGCTCAAGGCGCGCAAGGCCTCGCGGACCGGCATGTGGCTTACGCCATAACGGCCGGCGAGATCGTCGATCCTTAGCCTTGCCCCGAATGGAATGGCTCCGGAAACGATGTCGTCACGAAGAAGCTTCTGAACGTCGGGAATACGCGCCATGCATCCAAGCCTACCCTGATTTGAGCAAATATTGCTCGCACGGCGATCGAAAGAAGTCAATTTTGCCCTTGCCAAGGCGACATTTGATCAAATATTGAGATTTGAAGAGATTGCCACGCTCGCGACGGTTTGGAAACGCCAATGCCACTGCCTGCCTCCGGTGCCGACAAAATCGACGGCCTGCCGCCATTCAGTGGCTACAGGCGCGCCGATGGCCGCGCCGGAATCCGCAATTATGTGCTGATCCTGTGCATCAATGGTTTGGCGCTGCGTGTCAGCGAGCGAATCACGGCGGGTCTCGAAGGCGCGCTTCTGGCCGCGACGAGCGCGGGCAGGGGGCACATCGAGCCGGACCTCGGCCTGCACCTTGATCAACTTGTCGGTCTCGGCCGCAATCCGAACGCCGCCGCCGTTCTGGTGGTCGGAGTGGATTCGGCGACGACCGAGATGGTCGCGGCCCGCATTTCGGCTTGCGGCAAGCCGGTCGCCAGCGTTTCTTTCGCCGAGCAGCATGAGGACATGCTGTCGGTCATGGGCGAGGGCATCAGGCGCGGCGCGGCGTTGCTGCGCGAGGCTTCGCGGATCCGGCGCGAGAACTTGCCCGGCGCGCAGCTGGTGGTCGGCATCGAATGCGGCCATTCCGACGCGACGTCGGGTCTGGTCAGCAATCCGGTCGTGGGGGCCGCGGTCGATCTTCTGGTTTCGCATGGCGGCACCGTCATTGTCGGTGAGACCGTCGAGTGGCTGGGGGCAGAACATATACTCGCGGCGCGCGCTCGCGATGCAACGGTGGCACGACAGATCCTGCAGGCCGTGGAGCGCAAGGAACGCTTCGCCGCCGCTTCCGGCCACAGCCTGACCGGCAACAATCCGGGCGAGGAGAATATACGCGGCGGGTTGAGCACGATCGAGGAGAAGTCCCTCGGTGCCCTGGCCAAGACGGGAACTTGCCGCATCGACGGCGTGCTCGGCATGGCCGAGCCGGTCACCGCCGGCGGCCTTTACCTCATGGACGGCCCGTCCTTCTCGCCGGAATCGATGACAGGCTTCGCCGCGGCCGGTGCCCAGATCATGCTGTTCACAACCGGGCCAGGCAACAGCACCGCGAGCGCGCTCGCGCCGACGATCAAGATCACGGCGCGGCGCGAGACGGCTCGCCGGCTGCCTGAGCAGATCGATTTCGACGCCAGCCCGGTTTCGGAGGGGATCGAAACCGTCGCCGAAGCGGCGAACCGGCTGCTGGCGACCATCCTCGATGTCGCCGGCGGCACCCTCACCTTCGGCGAGATTTTGGGGGAAGGGCTCGAAGTTCCGACCCGCGTGCGGGGCTCGTTGTGACGGCTATCTCCTCGAACGATGCCGGCCAAAGGACAATGCGCTTTGCGCGCCTGACCAGCCTGTTCGTGTATTTGCGCACGATGGGCCTGTTCGTCCTTGCCTGGTATGTCGGCTCGTTCTTCGTGCCTTCGAAGCTGCTCTTGCCGTCGCCGGTCGCGGTTGCGCTTGCGCTGCGCGATACGGCCCTCAACGGCGAACTGCTCGGCAATGCAGGGATCAGTCTGGCCCGTCTGCTGGTAAGCGTCGCGGCTGCCGCGGCGGTGGCGGTGCCGCTCGGGCTGCTGATGGGCCGCAGCTGGCTCTGGAACGATCTGCTCGAACTGCCGGTGGAGATCCTGCGGCCGATAGCCGGCATCGCATGGATACCGCTTGCGCTCTACATGTTCGGCATCGGCCATCGGCTGCCGCTGTTCATCATGTTCTATACCGCCTTCTTCCCGCTGCTGATCGGCACCGCCGCGGGCGCCGCCGCCGTCGACAGGCGGCTCGTCGCGGCGGCCAGCACGATGGGCCTGTCTGGGCGGGCGATCATGCGGCGCGTCATCGTTCCGGCGGCGCTGCCGGCGATCCTGGTCTCGGCACGGCTTGCGGTGGCGGCCTCGTGGACCGCCGTCGTCGCTGCCGAACTGGTAGGAGCGCCGAACGGCCTCGGCTACGCCATCGAATACTACCGCAGCATGCTGTCGACGCCGACGGTGATGGCTTTCATCGTCGCCATCGGCCTGCTCGGCTTCCTGACGGACAAGGGGTTGCGCTGGCTCTCTGATGTCTTGACTCCGTGGGCGCGGACGGAGGTGGCGCGATGAACAGGTTTGCGCTTCGCCTCATCGTTCCCGTGCTGCTGCTGGTCGTCTGGGAAGCTCTCGCGTCCGGCTCCGCCCAGGCGCCACGCCCCAGCACGGTGGCCGAAACGGCCATTTCCATGCTGCGCGACGGCGATCTCGTGGCCGGTCTCGCCACCAGCCTCGGACGGGTCTTCGCCGGCTTCGCGGCGGCGGCCCTGTTGGCGATCCCGCTTGGCATCGCCATGGGCAGCATGCCGGCCGTCGAGCGCAATCTCGATCCGCTGGTCGAGACCTTCCGGCCGATAGCGGCACTTGCCATCCTGCCCCTGGTTATCCTCTGGTTGGGCTCGGGCTCCGGGGCAGCTGTCGCCATCGTTGCCTATGCCGCCTTCTTCCCGATCCTGATCAACACCATCTCGGGCGTGAAGCGTATCGAGCCCAGTCTGATGCGCGCCGCGCTGACCATGGGGCTGGCGCCGCTGACGCGGATGCGGGTGGTGCTGCTGCCGGCCGCCTTGCCATCCATTCTGGTCGGCATGCGCATCGGCCTCGGCATCGCCTGGACGGCGATCATTGCCGCCGAGCTCGCGGTCGGCGCCAAGTCCGGCAGCAGCGGCGGCATCGGCCAGATGATGTTCGTCTTCTACGCCTACTCGATCAACCTCAACGGCATGGTGGTCTGCATGATCGCGGTCGGCATCGTGGCCTTCGCGCTCGACCGCATCCTGCGTGCCGCACTCGCCTTCGCCGTGCCGTGGAGCCAGCCATGAGCGATGCCAAGATCCGCCTCGACGGCGTCAGCAAATGCTTCGGGGAATCTGCGTCCGTGGTGGCGGTCGACAGCCTGTCGCTGGACATCAAGGCCGGCGAGTTCATGGCTATCGTCGGCCCGTCCGGATGCGGCAAGACGACCGTTCTCAACATGCTCGCCGGCCTCGACAGGCCGACGTCGGGTACGATGAGCCTGAACGGCAGGCCGATCGAAGGACCGGGGGCCGAACGCGGCGTGATGTTCCAGGACTATGCCCTGTTTCCCTGGCGCACCGTGCGCGGCAATGTCGAGTTCGGATTGATCTATGGGCCGGCCGGGCGAGGGCTTTCGCCCGCGCAGCGCGCCGACCGCGTCAACCGCACCGTCGAAATGGTCGGCCTGACCGGCTCCGAGGACAAGTACCCGCACCAGCTATCGGGCGGCATGCGCCAGCGCGTGGCACTGGCGCGCCTGATGGCGAACGAGCCGGAAATCCTGTTGATGGACGAGCCGCTAGCGGCGCTGGACGCCCAGACCCGCGTCATCCTGCAAGACGAATTGCTGCGCATCTGGGGGCAGGACCGCCCCGCTGCCGAGCGGCGGACGGTCGTCTTCATCACGCACGCCATAGACGAGGCGGTGTTCCTGGCCGACCGGGTCGCGGTGCTAAGCAGCCATCCGGGCCGCCTGAAGCAGGTCATCGACATCGACCTGCCCAGGCCGCGCGGCGACGAGACGCGGCGCTCCGGCGATTTCGCCAGGCTCAGCCAATCGATCTGGGAACTGATCCGCGAAGAGGCTTACCGCGCAACGATGAACTGAAACGACAACAGGGAGAGGATTGTCATGAGGAAACTTCTGGAAACCGCATTCAACCGACGCGCAGTCCTGAGTGGTGCCGCGGCTGCCGCGCTGGCCATGCCATCGATCGTGCGGGCGCAGGACCGCAAGCCGGCCAAGGTCTCAATCGGCCGCCAGCCCTACGCGGCTGGCAACTCGCCGCTGACGCAACGCATGATCAACGAAAAGCTGCTCGAGAAGGCGGCCGCCGAACTCGGCTACGACCTGACAGTCGACTGGCGCGACTATCCTTCCGCGCTGCCGATGGTGGAGGCTTTCGTCTCCGGCGATCTCGACATCGGCATGTGGGGCAACACCCCGATCGTGCGGCTGCTTTCGCAGGCGCAGCCGATCAACATTCTCACCGTCGGTGAGGGCCACATGCGCATGGTGCTGGCGACCCGCAAGGGCTCCGCCATCAAGAACATCGGCGACCTCAAGGGCAAGACCGTCGGCGCGCTTGTCGGCGGCGACCCCTACAACGCGCTCTCGCAAATGCTGCTGCAGGAACTGGGCGACGCCGACCCGCGCGCCTTCGGCATCAACATCGTCAACACGCCGACCCAGGCCGTTGCCGCGTCCCTCCCGGAGGGCATGGACGCGTCGGTGGTGATCTACCCGGCCTTCCTCAAGGCGAATGCCGAAACCGGCCTCACCGGGATCATGAATTCGTTCGGCTATACCGAGGCCGGCTACAGCGGACCCGCGGGCGAGGGCGAAGGCCACATGCTGCCCGGCGTCAAGAAGTCGAAATTCTACCCCGACGGCTACTATTTGCACCGTTCCTTCTGGATCTGCAGCGACCGCATCGTCGGCGACGATGCCGCGCTCGGCCAGGCCTTCCTGACGGCCGCGCAACGCGCGCTTGCCGATCTCCAGAAGATCGACCCGCGGGAGATCTCGCAGTCGGTTGTCAAATATTGGGGGCTCGATCCTGCGCTGGGCGCCAAGGTCATCGGCGACGAGGTGCTTTTCCAGCGCGGCTGGATCTGGCCGACCGAAGGCGATGCGGCGGCAATCAGCCAAATCTCCCAGTTCATGGTTGCCGGCAAGATGATTCCTGAGGCGCTGAGCTGGGACCAGGTCAAGGCCGCCTTCGGCAAGGCGGCGCCGCTGCTTCAGAAAGCCTATGAGGGCACGGGCAAGGTGCCGGACGAAAGCGGCTTCACCGACAAGAATGCCAAGGATCTGCGTGGCCTGCCGGCATGGCAGCTCGACCAGTGGAAAGTGCCGTCCTGAGGAGTTCGGGCGGCACGCGCATTCAGAGTAATTCAGGGAAGGAAGTTGATCCATGACGTCAGTCGGTTTTGTCGGGCTTGGAACCATGGGCGCACCCATGGCCCGCAACGTGCTCAAGGCGGGACACGCGCTGACGGTCTTCGACCTCAATCCCGTGGCGGTGAAAAAACTCGTCGAGGCCGGCGCTCGGGCGGCGGCGTCGCCCCGCGAGGTTGCACAGCAATCGGAAATCGTCATCACCATGCTGCCGGATGCGCCTGATGTGGAGGCCGCCGTGCTCGGTGCCGACGGCATCGGTCATGGCCTCAGGGCCGGCAGCCTCTATATCGACATGAGCACGATCGACCCGCAGACCACCCAGCGTATCGGCGCATGGCTGGCGCAACGCGGCGTCGACATGATCGACAGCCCTGTTGGCAAGACGGTGGAGCACGCCATCGCCGGAACCTCGACGCTGATGATCGGCGGCGATGCCGCCGTGCTGGAGCGCGCGCGCCCGATCCTGTCGAGCATGGGGGCCGACCTCATCCATTGCGGCGGGCTCGGCATGGGGCAGGCAATGAAGCTCACCAACAACCTGCTGGCCAGCGTGCTGATAACGGCCAGCTCCGAGGCGCTGGTCGCCGGCGCCAAGGCGGGCCTGACGCTCGACACCATGATCAACGTGCTGAAGACGACGATGGCCTGGAACCAGCAATTGGCGGTGGCGATGCACAATCGCGCGCTCAAGGGCGACTTCGAGCCAGGCTTCATGGTCAAGCTTGCCCACAAGGATTGCCGGCTTGCCCTGGCGATGAACGACGCGCTCGGCGTCGAGACGCCGGTCGGGGGCGCCACGCTCGCCGTGCTCAGGGAGGCGATGGATGCTGGCATGGCGGGCAAGGATGTCGGCGCCGTGCTGAAGCTGCGCGAAGACGCGACCGGCGTCCAGGTCCGGCTTGCCGGCGCATGACCAAGCCTGGAGCCATAGTGCTGCACGCTGACGACGACGTGGCTGTCCTCGTCGAACCGGTCGAGGCAGGCGCCGAAGTGACGACGCGAGGCGCCCGCGAGGGGGTTGTCCTCAAGGCCGGCGCCGCGTTGCAAGCCGGTCATAAGCTGGCGTTGCACGACCTGGCCGCCGGCTCCACCATACGCAAATACGGCGAGGCGATCGGCCGCCTGACGGCTGCCGTGGCGGCCGGCGACCACGTCCACGTGCACAATCTGCAAAGCCTGCGCGGACGCTGACGCCGGGTCAGCACCCGAACAGGGCCAGACCTTATCGATCGACTATGGCCACGCCGTCCTCGCGGTTGCCTTCCGGCCGGTTCACTGCCACATATTGCAACATCATTCGTTCGATATGAGGTTCTTCATGTCCCCCGACAGCCGTCTGCCGGCACGTGCCCTTGCTCCTCGCCGCCATGACGAGATCCTGAGGCGCCTGGGTGCCCAGGGCTCGGTCAGCGTCGCCGAACTGGCCGGTTTCTTCGACGTCTCGCGCGAGACCATCCGCCGCGACCTGAAGCTGCTTTCTGACCAGGGACGGCTCGGCATCGTGCACGGCGGCGCCGCTCGCTTCGAGCCGAGCGAGCCGGCAATGGGCCTGCGCAGCCGGGAGAATGCGCCTGGCAAGGCGGCCATCGGCAGGGCGGCGGCCGGCCTCGTTAGCAGCGGTATGGTGGTCTTCCTCGATTCCGGCACCACCACCTTGGCCGTCGCGCAGGCCATGAATGATCTGCGCGATCTCACCATATGCACGGCCAGCCTGAAGATTGCACTGCACCTGTGCCATGTGCCCGGCATGCGTGTGCACATACTGGGCGGTGAAGTCGACCCGGGCGAGGAGGCCGCTTCCGGCATCGATGCGCTGGATGCAATGGCGCGCTTTCGCGTCGACATCGCCTTTCTCGGCGGCGGCGCGCTATCGCCGGATGGCGAAGTGACCGATTTCACCAGGGCCGGCGCCGAGCAGCGCGGCCGCATGATCGCGCTCGCCGGCAAGACCTATTTCGTCCTCGACAGCAGCAAGTTCGGCAAGCTGACGCCGCTGAGGATTCCGAACTTCGACCGCACCGCCGGCGTTATCGTCGACGCCCGGCCGCAACCTGCGCTTGCCGACGCGCTTTTACAAAAAGGGCCGGAACTGATCATCGCATCTTGATGTGATATTTTGTGGCTTTTTGACTTGATATTTGACTTTCCTGTGTTAGCTTGCCGACCATCCCTCAAGATGGCGGAACCCTCATGGCACATGAATTTCCAACGCAGGCACGCGTCGTGATCGTCGGCGGCGGCATCATCGGCTGCTCCGTCGCCTATCACCTGACGAAGCTCGGCTGGGCCGACGTTGTCCTTCTCGAGCAGGGTCAGCTCAGCGGCGGCACCACCTGGCATGCGGCGGGTCTGGTCGGGCAATTGCGCAGCCATTCCAACATGACCAGCCTGATCAGGTACTCCACTCAGCTCTATGGCGAACTGGAGGCCGAGACCGGTCTCGCGACCGGCTGGAAGAATTGCGGCTCGCTGTCGGTGGCGCGCACCGCCGACCGCATGACGGTGCTGAAGCGTACGGCTGCGTCGGCGCGCGCCCAAGGCGTTGAGATCGACGTCATCTCGCCGAGCGAAGCCGGCGATCTGTGGCCGGTCATGGCGACGGACGATCTGGTCGGCGCGGTCTGGCTGCCTGGCGACGGCAAGGCCAATCCGACCGATCTCACGCAATCGCTCGCCAAGGGCGCGCGCAATCGCGGCGCGAGGATATTCGAGCGCGTCAAGGTCACCGGCATCACGGTGAGAAACGGCGTCGCCTGCGGTGTCGAGACCGACCGTGGCGACATCGTCGCCGAGATCGTCGTCAACTGCGCCGGCCAGTGGGCGCGTAAGGTCGGGCTGATGTGCGGCGTCTCGGTGCCGCTGCATTCGGCCGAGCATATGTACATCGTCACGGGCCGGATCGAGGGTGTGCATCCGGGCCTGCCCGTCATGCGCGATCCGGACGGCTTCATCTATTTCAAGGAAGAGGTCGGCGGGCTGGTCATGGGCGGCTTCGAACCGCATGCCAAGCCGTGGGGCATGAACGGCATCCCCGAGAATTTCGAGTTCGCGCTGCTGCCGGACGATTGGGATCAGTTCGAGATTCTGATGGAAAACGCGCTGGTGCGCGTGCCGCAACTGGCGCAAGCCGAGGTCAAGAAGTTCTACAACGGTCCCGAAAGCTTTACGCCCGACAACAATTTTCTCCTCGGCGAGGCGCCGGAGCTGAAGAATTTCTATGTTGGCGCCGGCTTTAACTCGATGGGCATCGCCAGCGCCGGCGGCGCCGGCAAGGCGCTGGCCGAGTGGATCGTCAACGGCGCGCCGACCATGGATTTGTGGCCTGTCGATATCAGGCGCTTCGCCGCCTTCAACAACAATCCGCGCTGGCTGCATGATCGCGTCAAGGAGACGCTCGGTTTGCATTACGCCATGCCGTGGCCGAACCGCGAGCTGGACACCGCCCGACCCTTCCGCCGCTCGCCGCTCTACGACCGGCTGGACGCCAGGGGCGCCTGCTTCGGTTCCAAGATGGGCTGGGAGCGCGCCAACTGGTTCGCGGTCCCGGCAGAGAGGGCCGGGAACGATTATGCCTTCGGCCGCCAGAACTGGCATGAGGCAGTCAAGCGCGAAATGAAGGCGACGCGCGAGGCTGTTGCCGTATTCGACCAGACCTCTTTCGCCAAGCTTCTCGTGCAGGGCCGCGACGCCTGTGCCCTGCTCAACCGCATCTGCGCCGGCAATGTCGATGTACCGGTCGGTACATCCGTTTACACGGGCGTGCTCAACGCGCGCGGCGGGTACGAAAGCGATCTGACCGTAATGCGACTTGGTGCGCAAAAATTCCTCATCGTCACCGGTTCGGCGCAAGCGGTCCACGACGCCGACTGGATCGCCAGGAACATCCCACCGGACGCACATGCCATCGTGACCGACGTCACCTCGTCCTACGCGGTGCTGGCGCTGATGGGGCCGCGCTCGCGCGATCTCCTGGGCAAATTGTCGTCGGCCGATCTTTCCAACGCCGGCTTCCCCTTCGCCACCATCCGCGAGATCGATATCGGCTACGCTACCGCCTACGCCAACCGCATGACCTATGTCGGCGAGCTCGGCTGGGAGCTGATCGTGCCGACGGAATTCGCCGTCGGCGTCTACGAGGCGCTGCACGAGGCTGGCGGCGAATTCGGCCTCCTGGACGCCGGCTACTACGCGCTTGATGCCTTGCGCATCGAAAAGGGTTTTCGCGCCTGGGGCCGTGAGTTGACGCCTGACATTACCCCCTGGCAGGCGGGGCTTGGCTTCGCCGTCGCCATGGACAAACCGGGTGGCTTCATCGGCCGTGACGCGCTGGTCGAGGCCAAGCCGTCGACGGCGCCAGCAAAACGCATCGTACTGTTCACGCTCGACCATGCCGAGCCGATGCTGTGGGGCGGCGAGCTGATCCTGCGCGACGGCAAGCCCGTCGGCGAGGTCCGCTCGGCCGCCTACGGTCACACGCTTGGCCGCTCGGTGGCGCTCGGGCTGATCGAGAACGAGACGGGCGTCGACGCTGCGTTTCTGGCTAGCGGCCGTTTCGAGATCGATCTTGCCGGCGTTCGCCACGCGGCCACGGCACATTTGCGCACCCCTTACGATCCGAAGTCGGAACGGGTGAAAGCGGATGTGGAGGAGATCAGGGCCGCCGCCTAATCCGCCGACATCGAACGCGCCATGTCGAGGAAGGCGCGCACCAGCTTGCCGCCGCTGCGTTCGCGCAGGCAGATCAGCGCTTCGTCCATCAACGTCTCAGGCGCGTCGAGCGCGATCGCTACCAGCCGCGAATCCTGGCCGAATTCGGCCGCCGAGACAAAGCCGATGCCGGCACCCGAGGCGACGATCTCGCGGACGGCTTCACGGCCTTCGGCCTCGATCACCGGCCTGAGTTCGACCTTCGATGCCGCGGCCAGATCCTCGAGCTTCTGGCGCGTCTTGGAGCCGCGCTCCCGCATGACCAGCGATTCCTGCGCGAGTTGCTTGAGGCTCAATGATTTCTTGCCCGACAGCGGATGATCGACGGACGCAAAAGCGATGATCGGCGTCGAATTGAGTTTCAGCACCTCGAAGTCGCGTCCGGTCGGCACCTCGCCCAGCACGCCGATGTCGGCATCATAGCTGTAGAGGCTGCTGATTACCGTCTCGGTGTTGCCGGCGCGCAGCGAAACCTGGACGCCGGGATAGCGCGCGCGAAAACTGCCGAGGATGTGAAGCAGATGATGCGCGGCGTCGGCGACGATGCGCAGCGTGCCGGAGCGCAGGGCGCGCGATTCCGTCAGAAGCTCGAGCGCCTGCTGCTCGGTGTCGAACATGCGGTGGGTAATTTCGAGCAGCTTCTGGCCCGAATGGGTCAGCGTGACCTGCTTCTTGTTCCGGTTGAACAGCAGCACGTCATATTCTTCCTCGAGCTTGCGCACCTGGTCCGAAATTGCCGGCTGCGTCAGGAACAGCGCTTCCGCGGCACGTGAAAACCCGCCTGATATCGCCACCTGGTGAAAGGCTCGCAATTGAACGTAGCGCATGTTCTCACCTTTCTAGATCCGAGTTCCGGCCGCCAACCTATCATAAGCCTCGCAGGCAAAAAGGCATGAAGGAACGATTCTTCTTATATCTGGGGAGGATCGCCCACGGTCACGCACGTGTCATGGATACCACGCAGGCTGCGCTCGGCTGGAGGCGCGATTATCCCGCCGGGCAATAATTCGACTGCAAGCCAGATCATCGGGTTAGCTTATACATCAATACAAAATAACGATTTTACAAATACGTCGTTCCAGCCAAGAATGGCCCCACATAAAAAGCAGCGGAGGACACTATGCTCGCCGAGACGAAATTTGCCGCGGAGCCGTTGGCCGGTCCGGCGCTGGGCGAGCCATACCTGCTGACGCCCGGGCCGCTCACCACCTCCTATCCGGTCAAGCAGGCGATGCTGCGCGACTGGGGATCCTGGGACGGCGATTTCCGCGCCATGACGTCAGACATGCGCCGCCGCCTGCTGGCGCTGACCGGCGATGCGAAAGGCGAATTCGACTGTGTGCCGATGCAAGGCAGCGGCTCCTTCTGCGTCGAGGCGATGCTGGGTTCGTTCGTGCCGAAGGACGGCAAGGTTCTGGTCCTGGCCAATGGCGCCTACGGCCTGCGCGCGGCCCAGACCATGCAGTATCTCGGCCGCGCCTATACGCTGATCGACAAGGGCGACTACCTGCCGCCGCGCGGCGACGAGGTGGCCGCCGCCCTCGAGGCCGATCCTGCCATCACGCATGTGATCGCCATCCATTGCGAGACCAGTTCCGGCATCCTCAACCCCGTCGCCGAGATTGCCGAAGCCGTCCATGCCAAGGGCCGCAAGCTGCTGGTCGATTCCATGAGCGCCTTCGGCGCCATCGCGCTCGACGTGAACGAGATCCGCTACGAGGCGATGGTCTCGTCCGCCAACAAGTGCATCGAGGGCGTGCCGGGCTTCGGCTTCATCATCGCCCGCAAGAGCGAATTGGAAGCCGCCAAGGGCCGCAGCCATTCGCTGTCGCTCGACGTCCATGCGCAGTGGGCGCATATGAACAAGACCGGGCAGTGGCGCTACACTCCGCCGACCCATGTCGTCGCCGCCTTCCTTGAAGCGCTTCGCCAGCACGAGGCCGAGGGCGGTGTTGCCGGCCGCGGCGCCCGCTACACCAGGAACCGCGACGTGATGGTGGCCGGCATGCGCGAGCTCGGCTTCGAGACTTTGCTCAGGGATCGCTGGCTGTCGCCGATCATCGTCACCTTCTTCAACCCGGCCCACGCCAACTTCGCCTTCGACCGCTTCTACGAGCTGATGAAGGACAAGGGCTTCATCATCTATCCGGGCAAGCTGACCGTCGTCGATAGCTTCCGTATCGGCTGCATCGGCCAGATGGACGAACATGTCATGCGCCGCGTCGTAGAGGCGGCGGCGCAGTCGCTGAAGGAGATGGACGTCGACACCGCCGCTCCTCCCGCCGCGGCAATCGCCGAGCGCGCCAAACTCGCCGCCTGAAGCGGCAGAATTTTTGAGGATTTCGATGAACCAGATGTCTCCCATCAACGTCGCGGTCAACGGCCGCACCTACGCCTGGCCACGTGTGCCGGCCATCGCCATCTGCCTCGACGGCTGCGAGCCGGCCTATCTCGACGAAGCCATCAAGGCCGGGCTGATGCCGGCGCTGGTCAGGATCAAGCAGAAAGGCACGGTGCGTTTTGCGCATTCTGTCATTCCGAGCTTCACCAACCCCAACAATCTGTCGATAGCCACAGGCCGCCCGCCCTCGGTGCACGGCATTTGCGGCAACTACCTCTACGAGCGCGAAACCGGCAAGGAAGTGATGATGAACGACCCGCGCTTCCTGCGCGCGCCCACCATCTTCCAGGCCTTCTACGATGCCGGCGCCAAGGTCGCGGTGGTCACCGCCAAGGACAAATTGCGTGCGCTGCTCGGCAAGGGCCTCGCCTTCGACGACGGCCGCGCGCTGTGCTTCTCGGCCGAAAAATCCGACACCACCACCAAGGCCGAGCACGGCATCAACAATGCCTCGAAGCATTTTGGACTGCCGGTACCGGAAGTCTATTCGGCCGAACTGTCGGAATTCGTCTTCGCCGCCGGCGTCCAGCTGCTGAAGGAATTCCGCCCCGACATCATGTATCTGACCACCACCGACTATGTGCAGCACAAATACGCGCCCGGCGTGCCCCAGGCCAACGCCTTCTACGAGATGTTCGACAAGTACCTGGCCGAGCTTGATGCGCTGGGCGCGGCAATCGTGGTGACCGCCGACCACGGCATGAAGCCCAAGCACAAGCAGGATGGTTCGCCTGACGTCGTCTATGTCCAGGACCTGCTCGACGAATGGCTGGGCAAGGATGCCGCGCGCGTCATTCTGCCGATCACAGATCCCTATGTCGTGCATCACGGCGCGCTCGGCTCGTTCGCCACCGCCTACCTTCCTGACGGCGCCGATCAGGCCGACATCATGGCGCGGCTGGCGAAGATCGACGGCATCATGCTGGTTGTCGACAGCCCGACCGCCTGCGAGCGTTTCGAACTGCCGGCCGACCGCATCGGCGACATCGTGCTGATCTCGACGCAGAACAAGACGATCGGCACCTCGGAACACCGCCACGACCTGGCAGCCCTCAACGAGCCGCTGCGCTCGCATGGCGGGCTGACCGAGCAGGAGGTGCCGTTCATCGTCAACCGCGTGCTGGCCGATTTGCCTGATGAGCCCGTGCTGAGGAACTTCGACGCGTTCTACTACGCGACGATGGCGGCCGCGCTCGCGTGACGGATGGGTCGGGTGCCGGTGTCGCCTCCAAGATGGCGCTGGTCGACCCCACTCCGCCTCGCTCCGCTCGGCACCTCTCCCCGATCGACGGGGGAGAGGAAAGGCGCCAAGCCTGGGGCGCTGACCTCACCTGATTTCCTCTCCCCCGTCGATCGGGGGAGAGGTGGCCCGAAGGGCCGGAGTGGGGGTCGACCCTCGCCGCGACGTACCCAAGAATCTGCTGGAGCAGAGCACATGACCCAACTCGACCCTGCCATCAAAGTTCGCCACGAGCCGATGCGCATCGCCGGCAAGAAGGTTGATGCCGACGACGTTGTCGAGGTGCGCTATCCCTGGAACGACACCGTTATCGGCACCGTGCCTGCCGGCCGCGCCGAGCATGCCCGCCAGGCCTTCGAGATCGCCGCCGGCTACAGGTCGAAGCTGACGCGCTACGAGCGCCAGCAGATCCTGTTCCGCACGGCGGAAAAACTCGCGTCGCGCCGGGAAGAAATCTCTGATCTCATCACGCTCGAGCTCGGCATCTCCAAGACGGATTCGCTCTATGAGGTCGGCCGCGCCTATGACGTGTTCACATTGTCGGCGCAGATGTGCATCCAGGATGACGGCCAGATCTTCTCCTGCGATCTCACCCCGCACGGCAAAGCGCGCAAGATCTTCACCACGCGCGAGCCGCTGAAGGCGATCTCGGCGATCACCCCGTTCAACCATCCGCTCAACATGGTCTCGCACAAGGTGGCGCCGGCGATCGCCACCAACAATTGCGTGGTGGTCAAACCGACCGAACTGACGCCGATGACGGCGCTGCTTTTGGCCGACATCCTCTACGAAGCCGGCCTGCCGCCGGAAATGCTGTCGGTGGTGACCGGCTGGCCGGCCGACATCGGCAACGAGATGATCACCAACGACAACATCGACCTGATCACCTTCACCGGCGGCGTGCCGGTCGGCAAGATGATCGCCCGCACAGCCGGCTACAAGCGCCAGGTGCTGGAGCTCGGCGGCAACGATCCGCTGATCATCCTCAACGATCTCTCGGACGACGATCTGGCCAGGGCCGCCGATCTCGCCGTCGCCGGCGCCACGAAGAACTCCGGCCAGCGCTGCACGGCGGTCAAGCGCATCCTCGTCCAGGAAAGCATCGCCGACCGCTTCGTGCCGCTGGTGCTGGAGCGGGCCCGAAAGATCCGCTTCGGCGACCCGATGGACCGCACGACCGATCTCGGCACCGTCGTGCACGAGAAGGCGGCGGCACTCTTCGAAGCCCGGGTCCACATGGCCGCCGGGCAGGGCGCCGAAATCCTCTACAATCCGGGCCGGCAAGGCGCGCTGCTGCCGCCGATCGTCGTCGATCGCGTGCCGCACACATCCGAACTGGTGATGGAAGAGACGTTTGGGCCGATCATCCCGATCGTGCGCGCACCGGACGATGACGAGGCGCTGATCAGGCTGTCCAACTCGACCGCCTTCGGCTTGTCCTCGGGCGTCTGCACCAACTCGTTCCCCCGCATACAGAAATACATTGCCGGCCTTCAGGTCGGCACCGTCAACATCTGGGAAGTGCCGGGCTACCGCATCGAGATGTCGCCCTTCGGCGGGATCAAGGACAGTGGCAATGGCTACAAGGAAGGCGTCATCGAGGCGATGAAGAGCTACACCAATGTGAAGACGTTTTCGCTGCCCTGGTCCTGACCGGACCACTCGGCTGACAGAACAACAGAGGGAGCGTTCCACGCTCCCTCATTCGCGTTTCGGAGAGGGTTATGGCCGCGATCAAAGAGCTTGTCCATACCGAGGGTGATTCCAACACCACGGCGGCCCGCAGCCGCTGGGATTCCGGCCAGGATGATCCGCGCATCCGCGGGCTGCTTGACCGCGACGCTTCGGCCTTCATGCACCAGAGCCTGTCCAGCCCCTGTCTTTCGACGATTGCCAAGGCCGAAGGCATCTGGATCGAGGACACCGCCGGCCGCCGTTTCATGGATTTCCACGGCAACAGCGTGCACCATCTCGGCTATGGCCATCCGAAGCTGGTCGCCGCGATCAAGAAACAGCTCGACGATCTCTGTTTTGCGCCGCGCCGCTTCACCTGCGAACCCGCTGTCGAACTGGCCGAGAAATTGGCCGAGCTGGCGCCCGGCGATCTCGGCAAGGTGCTGTTCACGACAGGCGGTTCCGACGCCATCGAGGTGGCGCTGAAGATCGCGCGCGCCGCGACCGGTCGCTTCAAGACGGTTTCGTTCTGGGATGCCTTTCATGGCGCCGGCTTCGGTGCCGCAAGCGTCGGCGGCGAAGCGACCTTCCGTTCCCATATCGCCGGCCCGATGATGACCGGCACCGAACATGTCGCGCCCTGGGACGGCTACCGCTGTCCTTACGGCCACGGCACCCTGGAAGCCTCCGGGCTCGCCTGCGCCAACATGATCGCTTATGTGCTCGGTCGCGAACAGGATGTGGCCGCGGTCGTCGCCGAGCCGATGCGGGCCACGCCCAACCCGCCGCCGCCCGGTTTCTGGAATCGGGTGCGCGAGGCCTGCGACCGGCACGGCACGCTGCTGATCTTCGACGAGATACCGACCGGCCTTGGCAAGACCGGAAAATTCTTCGCCCATGAGCATGACGGCGTGACGCCGGACATCGTCGTTCTCGGCAAGTCGCTCGGCGGCGGCATCCTGCCGATCGCCGCTGTCATCGCCCGCCGCGATCTCGACGTCACCGGCGGTTTTGCCATCGGTCACTACACCCACGAGAAGAACCCGGTGACGACGCGCGCGGCGCTGACGACGATCGATATCATCCTGGAAGAAGGACTGGTCGAGCGTGCGGCCGAGCTTGGCCGGCATATGCTGGGACGCATGCAGGATCTGATGGGGCGCTCGCCCCATGTCGGCGATGTCAGGGGCAGGGGGCTGATGGTCGGCGTCGAACTTGTCGAGGACCGTACCTCGCGCCAGCCCGCGCGCGATCTTGCCGAACGCGTCTTCTATGCCTGCCTCGAACGGGGGCTGAGCTTCAAGGTCAGCCACGGCAACGTGCTGACGCTGTCACCGCCGCTGGTGATTTCGAAAGCCGATCTCGACCGTGCGCTCGACATCGTCGAACGCGCCGTGCTGACAGCCTGACCGTGAAGGCCGTCCGCACCGACCGCGAGCTCGAATGTCCAGGCATCGATGCCGGCTTGCGGGCAAGGGGTGTCGAGCTGGTGACGCTGCCGGACGGCATTTCCGAGGCGGAGCTCAAAGCCGCGGTCGCCGACGCCGATCTGCTCTTGATGTGCTACACGCCAGTCACTGCGGAGGTGATCGACGCGGCGCCCAGGTTGAAGGGCATCGTCAAATATGGCGTCGGTATCGACGCCATCGATATCCCCGCTGCCATGAGGCGCGGTATCCCCGTCGTCAACGTGCCCGAATATGCCGAGGAAACCGTCGCCGAAGGTGCTTTCGCCATGATGGTCGCGCTGGCCAAGCGGCTGCCCGCCATCACCGCGGCGGTATCGCGCGATGGCTGGATCTGGCCCGAGCCGCGCTGGCTGGGACGCGACATTTCAGGCGCCACGCTTGGGATCGTTGGTTGTGGCAAAATCGGCCGCAGCATGGCGCGCATGGCCGGCCAGGGATTTCATGCGCGGCTTCTTGGCTTCGATCCCGGTGTCGACGCCGAAACGATGCGCGCCGCCGGCATCGAAAAAGCCGACGACCTCCAGGCAATGCTTCGCGCCTGCGACTTCGTCTCAATCCATTGCGTGCTGAACGACAGCACGCGCGGCCTGATCGGCAAGGCTGAACTCGCCTGTCTCAAACCTTCCGCCATCATCGTCAACGTCTCGCGCGGCGCGCTCATCGACGAGGCGGCCCTTGTCGAGGCGATCGTTTCCGGGCGCATCGGCGGCGCCGGGCTCGACGTCTATTCGGTCGAGCCGCTGGCCAAATCGGGCCATCCGATGGGCGCGCTTTTCGGCCGCGAGGACGTCATCCTGTTCCCGCACCTCACCTTCTTTACGCATGAGGCGATGCGCCGGCTCGAGGACGACACGCTCGCGCGCTGCTTTGAGATTCTCGACGGCCGGCCGGTGACCGTGCGCTCGTCCGACCCGCGGTTGCGGGCGCAGACTTCTGGCGTTTCATTCGTCTGATCATCACCTGCTCAAACGCTTCGACGGCCTGCCCTGAGCAGGCCGAAATATGTTCGCGACATGACTGCGACGGTTCCATGACAACTATCAGATGAAGTTTGCCTGTCATAAAATAAATAGATTTTACTTATCGATTCCCAATCCCCAGAGTTGTCCTAACGACGACGCTGCCGGTACTAATCGAAGCAGAAGCAGAAGCAGAAGCAGAAGCAGCCGGCGCCGTCGCCACAGTGCATCGCAGAATGTGCCATCAATCAAAAAGGGGAACTGGACATGAAATCACGCAACGCAACCACGGTCGCGGCTTTCGCCGCGTTGCTGGCGTCGGCTGCCCTCATCGGACCGGCGATGGCAGATGGCGTCGTCACCATCTACTCCGCCGATGGCCTGCATGACGGCAACGGCAGCTGGTTCGAAACCGAGTTCGCCGCCTTCACCAAGGCCACCGGCATAAAAGTGCAGTATATCGAGGCTGGTTCGGGCGGTGTCGTTGAGCGTGTCGCCAAGGAGAAGTCGAACCCGCAAGCGGACGTGCTGGTGACATTGCCGCCCTTCGTGCAGCGCGCCGCCGCCGGCGGCCTGCTGCAGGATTACAAGCCCGAAGGGGCGGACCAGATCGACGGCGGCACCGACAAATACCGGCCGCTGGTCAACAACTACATGAACTTCATCTACAACAGCGCCGTGCTTTCGGAAGCGCCGAAGAGCTACGACGATCTGCTGGACCCGAAATTCAAGGGCAAGATCCAATACTCGACGCCCGGCCAGGCCGGCGACGGCACCGCTGTCATGCTGCAGATCATCCATGCCTTCGGCGGCGAGGATGCAGGTTTCGAGTTCATGAGGAAATTGCAGGACAACAATGTCGGCCCCTCCGCTTCGACCGGCAAGCTGACGGCGCTGGTCAACAAGGGCGAGCTGCATGTCGCCAACGGCGATTTGCAGATGAACATGTCGCAAATGGCCGACAATCCCAACATCAAGGTGTTCTGGCCGGCGGGGCCTGACGGCGTGCGCTCCACCTTTGCGCTGCCCTATGAGATCGGCCTGGTAACCGGCGCGCCCAATGCCGACAACGGCAAGAAGCTGATCGACTTCCTGCTCTCAAAGGAAGCTCAGTCGAAGGTCAGTTCCGTGGCTCTTGGTCTGCCGGCCCGCAAGGATGTGACGCCGAACGACGCCAATTTCGCGAAGGCGCAAGAGGCGATGAAGGGCCTGACCATCTGGTCGCCGAACTGGGATGACGCTCTGGCCAAGCTGCCTGACTACGTCAAGCGGTGGAACGAAGCGACCGGAAGTTGATCCCTGCCAATCCGGAGGACCATGCCATGTCGGCCGCCGCTTTTACTGGGACCAGTGTCATGGACATCGACGCCGCGAAGGTTCGCGGCGCCGGCTCCAACGTCCATTTCGACAAGGTTGTTGTCGCCTATGGCGCTCACGTCGTCTTGCATCCGCTGACCCTGGATATTGCTCCCGGCGAGATCCTGGCGATGATCGGCCCATCCGGCTCCGGCAAGACCACCGCCTTGCGGGCGGTGGCCGGCTTCGTGCGGCCGAGAAGCGGACGAATCCGCATTGGCGCGACGGATGTGACCGATCTGCCGCCTTATGAGCGCGGGCTCGGCATGGTGGTTCAAAACTACGCGCTGTTTCCGCATATGCGGGTCGAGGACAACGTCGCCTTCGGCCTCAGGGCTCAGGGAGCCGACAAGGCGCTGATCGCCGAGCGGGTCAAGGATGCACTCGGTACCGTCGGCATGGCTGCCTATGCAGGACGCTATCCGCGCGAGCTTTCCGGCGGCCAGCAGCAGCGTGTCGCGATTGCGCGCGCTCTTGCCGTGCGGCCCCGCGTGCTGCTGCTTGACGAGCCGCTTTCGGCGCTGGACGCACAGATCCGCCGCAATATGGTCGAGGAGATCGCCAGGCTGCACCGCAGCCTGCCGGGCCTGACGATCCTCTATGTCACTCACGACCAGACAGAGGCGCTCACCCTCGCCGACAAGATCGCCATCATGCGCGACGGCTCGGTCTGTTCGCATGGACCGACGACCGAGCTCTACCGCCGCCCGCCCAACCGCTTCACCGCCGAGTTCCTCGGCCGCGCCAATCTACTGCCGGTCACCATTGCCGAGGCTGCCGGCTCCAAGGGTTTTGCCGCGGCAAGGCATGGCGACGCGGTGCTGATGGGCACCGGCCGTGACGAGAAGGCCGGCGACAAGAGCCTGCTTTGTATCAGGCCCCAGCACCTCAGCCTGACGGCCGATGGCGACCATACCAATCGCATTGTCGGCACGCTCCTGGAGGTGCACTGGCAAGGCGAACTCACCCATCTCGTGCTCGATGTCGACGGCACGACGGTGCGCGTCTCGGCGACGAGACTGCCGATGGCCCTGCCGGAACCCGGCGCCAAGGTGCCGCTGTTCTTCGCGCCCACCGACACCTCGCTCGTTCCGGAAGACGCCGGTGTCTGAGGCTGTCGCTATCGCCTCGCCAGCGGTCAGGAGAGAGCCTGGCAGATTCTGGATCGTGCCGCCGGCCGCACTCCTGGCCCTGCTGTTCTTCTATCCGCTGGCGCTCATCGCCCGGCAGGCCTTCCTGGACGACAGCGGCGTTGCCAATGTCGCCGAAGTGATCCGCGTCCTGCATTCGCGCTTCTTCCTCAACGCGCTGATCAACACGGTGACGATTTCGGTTACCGCGACTGCCGGGTGCCTGATCGTCGGTCTCGTGCTGGCACTGATCCTGGCCTTCGTTCCGTTCCCCGGCAGCGGCTTCATTGCCAGGCTGATCGACACCTTCATCGCATTGCCGACCTTCCTGGTGACGCTCGCCTTCACCTTTCTCTACGGCTCCGCAGGCATGCTCAACGCAGGGCTGATGGAGACCTTTTCACTGCCGTCGCCGCCCGTCGATTTCCTCTATTCGAGCTGGGGCGTGGTGCTGGCCGAGGTCACTGTCTACACGCCGTTCATCCTACGGCCGCTGCTTGCCGCCTTCTCGCTGGTGGACCGCGGCCAGATCGAAGCGGCAAGCGTGCTCGGCGCGCGGTCGTTCCGCATCGTGCGCCAAATCATCCTGCCGGCCGCCATTCCGGCACTCATTGCCGGCGGGAGCCTCTGCCTGCTGCTCACCGTCAACGAGTTCGGCATCGTGCTGTTCATCGGCGCCAAGGGGGTCATCACGCTGCCGCTGCTGATCTATGGCAAGGCGATCCAGGAATCGGCCTATCAGGTCGCCTGCATCATCGCCCTGATCAACATCGCGCTGTCGCTCGGCCTGTTCGGGCTCTATCGTTTCGCAGCCGGCCGGCTGGGGGTCTAGCCATGCTGGTTTGGTCCCGCTCCGGTCGCCTCGTTCTGTGGCTCCTCTTCGCGCTGATCTTCGGTGTGCTGTTCCTGGCGCCGCTTGCGGTCATTCTCCTGTCCAGCCTTGCCGGCCAGTGGAACGGGGTGCTGCCGAGCAGCCTGACGACGGAACACTACAGCGATGTCTTGCATGGCGCGGCCGGCGATGCGGTCAAGGCGAGCCTTCTCACCGGTTTTGCAGCCAGCGCGCTGGCGCTGGTCAGCGGCACCTGGGCGGCGCTGTCGCTGCGGGTCCAGGGGCATGCGCTGCGGCGCCTGCTGGGCCTGTTGTTCTTCGTCCCCAGCGCCGTGCCTTCGGTCTCCGTCGGCCTTGGCCTGCTGGTCGCCTTCAGCCATCCGCCGCTGCTGCTCAACGGTACGATCGCGATCGTCATGATCGCGCATTTCGTGCTGATATCGGCCTTCACCTTCGGCAATGTGTCGGCCGGACTGGCGCGGCTCTCGCCCGACTTCGAGCAGGTGGCATCGAGCCTCGGCGCGCGGCCGGCCTACCGCCTCTGGCACGTCACCTTGCCTCTGCTCGCACCCTATCTGGTCGCAGCGTTCGGGCTCAGCTTCGCACTGTCGATGGGTGAACTCGGCGCCACCGTGATGGTCTATCCGCCGGGTTGGGTGACGCTGCCGGTGTCGATCTTCAGCCTCACCGACCGAGGCGACATCTTTGCGGGAGCAGCGCTCACCATGATCCTGGTGGTGGCGACCCTGGCGCTGCTGCTCGGTCTGGAGCGCATCACCGCCCGCGCCACGGGATCGTAGCGCTGCCTCAGCCGGGTTTGCGTTCGACGATGTAGATGTGATCCGCGGCCAACACAACTTCGTCGCGCTGGTTGATCACCTCGCAGCGTTCGATGACCCGGCCCGCGGCCGGCCGCTTCGGATCGTCCTGCTTGGCTGCGATGGTGGTGCGCGTGCGGATCGTGTCGCCGATGAACACCGGCTTGATGAAACGCAGCCGATCATAGCCATAGGAGAAGGCAACGGGATTGACGACGCTTGCCGTCAGTCCGATGCCGACCGAGAACACCAGCGTGCCGTGCGCGATGCGCTGGCCGAACGGCGTCGTCTTCATGAACTCGGCGTCCATGTGGTGCGGGAAGAAATCGCCGGTGTGGCCGGCATGGACGACGAAATCGGTCTCGGTAATGGTGCGGCCGCTGGTCAGCCGCGAGGAGCCGATCTCGTAGTCTTCGAAATAAATGATCTGTTCCATGTCCTGCCTCACGGCCTTTCGGCCAGCGGCGTCGCCGGCGCCGCGCTCGATTTATAGGCGGCTTCCACCAGCGCCATCGTGTTCCAGGCGTCCTCGACCGAGCTGACCAGCTCGTCGTCTTCTCCGCAAGCAAAGCGCTGGACATTGGCCATACGCCCGACAAAGGCATCGGGGAACCATTCGCCGGCGAGTGGCACGGCAATCCAATCCGTCCCGCCTTTCGGGTATATTTCCAGGACGTCCGGTTCGCCGCGGGGATAGTCGAGGTTGAGGCCGAGTTTGAGATAGGCCGCGCCCTCGGTGCCGCAGATGCGGAATTCGCAGGCCTGGTGCCGGCGCCCGAACTTGTGGTCATGGTTGATCGACAGCGCGCAGCGCACGGTGTCGCCATAGTCGAGGATGGCGCTGGTGCGCGTCTGTGCCACCGTATGGTTGGGATGGCCGAGCGTCTTGGCGTGCACCCCTTTGGGGTCGCCCAGCAATTGTCTGACGAGGTCCAGATAGTGGATCGAATGCATCGCGATCTCGACACGCGGCGCCTTGAGCAGGAATTCCCACAACTCCCAAGGTGTCGCCAGCGCCAGCCAGGCGTCGAAGTCGACGACCTCGCCGAGCCATCCCTTGGCGATGGCATCCTTGAGCGCCAGCATCATCGGCGCGAAACGCAATTGGAAATTCACCGCGGCCTTGAGCTTCCTGGCGCGGCAGATCTCGAGGATTTCGGTTGCCTCGCCGAGATAGTTGCCCATCGGCTTCTGGATCAGTGCGACCGCCCCCTCGGGAAGCGCCTTCAGGATCTCGGCATGCCGACCGGGCGGTGTCGCGAGATCAAAGATCGCATCGTTGATTCCGGCGGCTTCTTCCACGGAGCGGAATGCGGTGACACCCCATTTCTCGGCCAACGTCCGCGCCTTGGCCTGGTCCGGATCATAGAGGCCGGCAACCGGAAACTCGGCCTTCCGGTAGGCGGGAAAATGGGCATCGCCGACAATCGAACCTGCGCCGAAGGTGACGATCGGCCGGGGCTTTGTAGGCTTAGGCCAGGACTGGATGAGTGAGGCAGGGTCGAAACCGCCTTCAGTCATGATGGAAGACCTCGTCCATCGAAGCCCACCATTCGCCCTCCTTGCGGGTCGCCAGCGGCTCCTGGCAAGGCATGCAGAGGGCCCACCATTCCTGTGTTTTCGGGTCTGCCGCCATCTTGGCCATGTCGGCGGCATAGTCGGTGCCGTGGTATTCGAAGTAGGCAAACAGCAGGTTCTCCGGCCGCTTCAGGTAGATCGAATAGTTCTCGATGTTGCAAGCCGAGATCATGGTCAGCACGTCGGGCCAGACGGCGGCATGGAGGCGCACATACTCCTCGACCTTTTCCGGCTTCAGTCCCAGAACCATTCCCATCCGCTGCATGTTCGTTCCCCTATTTCGTGATCGCCGTGGTGAATTCGGCGATGCTCATGGCCTTGACCGCGTCCCAGTCCCAATCGATGCCGATGCCGGGCTCGTCGGGTGCCAGCGCGTGCCCATCCTCGATGCGCATGCGCTTGCCGGTCAACTGGTCAAGCTGCGGAATGTACTCGACATACCGGCCGTTCTGAACAGCGCAGGTGAGGCTGACATGCAATTCCATCAGGAAATGCGGGCAGACCGGGATGTCGAAGGCCTCCGCCGCATGCGCCACCTTTAGCCAGGGCGTGATGCCGCCAATGCGGCCGACGTCGACTTGCACGATCGAACAGGCGCCTTTCTGCATGTATTCGCGGAAATGCCTGATGGAATAGAGCGACTCGCCGATGGCAATCGGCGTCTGCGTCGAATTCGACAGTCGCACATGGCCATCGATGTCGTCGGCCGGCAGCGGCTCCTCGATCCAGGCGAGATCGAGTTCACGCAGCCTCGCTGCGCGGCGGATCGCTTCGTCGACGGAGAATCCCTGATTGGCGTCGGTCATGATCTCGTAGCCGTCGCCCACCGCCTTGCGCACCGCCGCCAGCCGCGCCAGATCTTCCGATCCGTGCGGTTTGCCGATCTTCACCTTCGAGCCGCGAAATCCCTTGGCCTTCGCGGCCAGCGCGTCATCGACCAGCGCCTGCGTCTCGATGTGCAGCCAGCCGCCCTCCGTCGTGTAGAGCGGGCAGCGGTCCTTGGCGCCGCCCGCCAGCTTCCACAGAGGCAGGCCCTGCTTCTTCGCCCGCAGGTCCCAAAGCGCGGTGTCGATCGCCGCGATCGCGATGGCCGTGATCGCGCCGATCGTGGTGGCGTGTGTGGCGAATTCGAGATCGTGCCAGATCGCCTCGATCATGTCGGGGTCGCGGCCGATCAGGCGCGGCGCCAGATGGTCGGACAAGAGCCGCATCACAGACGAGCCGCCGGTGCCGATCGTGTAGCTGTAGCCGGTGCCGACGGCGCCGTCGGAATCGGTGATCGTGACGAGAGGCGTTTCCTGGCTGACGAAACTCTGGATCGCGTCCGTGCGCTTGACCTTCGGCACAAGGTCCACCATCCGCAGTTCTATCTTTTCGATCGTGGCCATGTCGTCAGCTCCGCAATGACTTTCCCGTGTCGGCGGCAAACAGGTGCGCCTGCGACAGGTCGAGGCTCATGGCCATCCGCTCGCCCGATCTCAAAGCTC
Organism: Mesorhizobium sp. B264B1B; assembly: GCF_020165765.1. Classification (NCBI taxonomy): domain Bacteria; kingdom Pseudomonadati; phylum Pseudomonadota; class Alphaproteobacteria; order Hyphomicrobiales; family Phyllobacteriaceae; genus Mesorhizobium; species Mesorhizobium sp. B264B1B. Next base: position 81,853 of record NZ_JAIUIS010000010.1, on the reverse strand, counting down.
TTGGGTTCAGCATGCGCGAAACCCAGTCTGCGCCATTGAATTCGACGAACACCAGCGTCTCGTTGCCGAGTGGTTCGGTGACCGTGATCGGCAATTCGATCTGGTGGACGTCTGCGGCACCACCGGAACTGATACCATGGCCGGTCGGGTAGATGTCGTCGGGCCGCAACCCGAACACCACCTTGTTACCCCTGGCGACATTGGCTTTGAATTGGCTAGGCAATGGCAGCTTTTCGCCGCTGGCGAAAACCAGCTGGCCGTCATCGATCGTCGCCTCGTGCAGGTTCATCGGCGGCGAGCCGATGAAGCCCGCGACGAACCGCGTCGCCGGCCGTCGGAACACCTCGTCTGGGGTGCCGACCTGTTCGATATGGCCGTCGCGCATGATGACGATGCGGTCGGCAAGCGTCATCGCCTCGACCTGGTCATGGGTGACATAGATCACCGTCGACCGCACCTTGGCGTGCAGCTTCTTGATTTCGGTCCGCATCTGCGTGCGCAGTTTGGCGTCGAGATTTGAAAGCGGCTCGTCGAACAGGAACACGTCGGGATCGCGTACGATGGCGCGGCCCATGGCGACGCGCTGGCGCTGGCCGCCGGAAAGTTGCGACGGGCGACGGTCGAGCAGCGTGTCGAGGCCGAGGATGGCCGAGGCTTCGGCGACGCGGCGCTCCATATCCTCCTTGGCGGCCCCGGCAATCTTCAGGGAGAAGCCGAGGTTCTCGCGCACCGTCATGTGGGGATAAAGCGCGTAGGACTGGAACACCATCGAGATGTTGCGCGAACGCGGCGGCAAATCGTTGACGACGCGGCCGCCGATCTCGATCGAGCCGGCGCTGATCTCTTCCAGCCCTGCGATCATCCTGAGCGTCGTCGACTTGCCGCAGCCGGAGGGGCCGACCAGCGCGATGAATTCGCGGTCCGCGATGTCGAGGTCGATGCCGTGCACGATCCCGACATTGCCGTAGCGCTTGGTCAGCTTTTGGAGGGAAACCGTTGCCATGGGATCAGCCTTTCACCGCGCCGGAGGTCAAGCCGCCGACAAGGTGTTTCTGGACGATGTAGGTGAGGGTGAGCGCCGGGATGATCATCACCACGGCGAGCGCGCACATGCCGCGCCAGTCGATGGTGAATTCGGCCGTGTAGTCGAGCAGGCCGACCGGCAGGGTCTTGGCGCTGACCGAGCGGGTAAGCTGCGAGGCCAGCGCGAACTCGTTCCAGCAGGTCAGGAAAGCAAAGATCGCGGCGGAGGCGATGCCGGGCCCGGCAAGCGGGAACTCGACCTGCCAGAAGGCCTGCCAGCGGGTGCAGCCGTCGATCTGGGCGGCTTCCGCGAGGTCCTTCGGCACCTGGCGGAAGAAGCCGTCGATCAGCCAGATGGTGAACGGCACGTTGAGCGCGACATAGGCCAGGATCAGTCCGAAATGCGTGTCGATGATGCCGAGCCTGACATAAAGGAAGAACAGCGGCAGCGAGAGCGCGATACCCGGCACCGTGCGCGTCAGCATCAGGCCGAGGAAGACGCCCGACTTGCCGCGGAAACGGTAGCGCGCGAAGGCATAGCCGCCGGCCATGCCGATGGCCACCGCGATCATCGTCGAGGTCACCGAGATGATCAGCGAGTTGCGGAAATATTCTATGACCGGGATGCCGCCCTTGCCGATCCCTGAGAACATCGCGACATAGGCGTCGAACGAGATCTGCTGCGGGATCCACACCGGCGGCTTGGCCATGATCTCCACAGTCGGCCGCAGCGACGAAAGCACGATCCACAGGCCGGGCAGGCAGATGGTCAGCATCGCCAGGAACAGGCCGATGCGATAGGCGATGCCCAGCAGCCGGCGCTTGAGGCGGGCGGAAGAATTCTCGTCCATCACCACTCCGCACCGATCTGCGTGCGCGCCGCGGCGAGCTTGTTGAAGAAGTAGACGGTGAAGGCGATCGACAACAGGATCGAGAAATAGGCCATGGCGTTGGCCATGCCCATGCGCCCGTCGCTGTAGGCGGTGCGCGCCACCAGCGTCCACAAAAGCTCGGTGCGGCCCGCCGGCCCGCCATCGGTCATGATCTTGACGATGTCATAGGCGCGCGCCACGTCGAGCGAACGGATGGTCATGGCGATGTAGGCGAAAGGCATGACGAACGGCCAGGTCACATAGCGGAACGTCTGCCACGGCGTGCAGCCGTCGACGCGCGCCGCCTCGATTGGCTCCTTGGGCATGGCGAGCAGCCCGGCGAGGATCAGGATGGCGAAGATCGCCGTCGACGACCAGATCTCGGCGATCGAGATGGCGATGAAGGCGAGATGGCCTTCGATCAGCCACGCAATGGCATCCCTGGTGATGCCGAGCGATTGCAGGGCGTTGTTCACCAGGCCGATATTGTCGTTGAACATGAACTTGAACTGGAAGCCGACGAGGATCGGCGAGAACATCATCGGAAACATCATCAGCGTGCGCAGGATGCGCTGGCCGCGCGTCGCCTTTTCGACCAGCATGGCGAGGCCGAGGCCCAGCAGCATTTCGAGATTGAGCGCGATGGTCAGCAACAGAACCGTGCGGCCGAACGCCCACCAGAAATCGGCGTTCGCCAGGATCGAGAGATAATTGCGGAAGCCGACAAAGACGAAGAACGTTTCGGGCTTGGTCAGGCGGAACGGCGTGAAGCTGGAATAGAGCGACAAAAGCAACGGCACCACGACGACCGCCGCCAGCACGATCATCGCCGGAAGCAGCAGCAGGAATGGCGCGGATGGCTTGAAGCCCTTCATTGGGACCCTGTGAGTTGCATTCGATTGCCGCCTGTCGAGCCGGGCGGGGCAGGCATCGTCATCGTGGAACACCCGAGGCAGTGCGCGCCCTAAAACGCGAGCGCCTCCCCCATGACTGATGGGGGAGGCGGCCTTGGGAGCGGTTCTACAGCTTGCCGGCGTCTTCGAGGATTTGCGTCGCCTTGGCGGCGGCTTCGTCGAGCGCCTGCTTGGACGTCTTGTCGCCGAGGATCGCCGCCTGCAATTCGGGATAGACGGCGTTCGAGATCTCGATCCATTCAGGCGTCTGCGGCACCGCGAAGGCGTGCTTGGCTTCTTCCTGGAAGGCGGAGAGGACCTCCTTCTTGTAAGGATCGTTTTCGGCCTGCTTCAGGTCCCAGTCCCAGACCGCGGTGCGGGTCGGCAGCGGGCCCGCGGCGGCTTCCAGCTTCTGGCTGTCCTCATTGGTGAGCCACCACACCAGCGATGCCGCGGCCTCCTTGTTCGGGCAGTTCTCGGTCACCGAGAAGCCATGGAAACCGGACCAGCCGGTGCGCTTGCCGGACGAGCCTTTCGGCGCGACCTTGACGCCGACATTGCCGGCGACCTTCGACGACTTCGGATCGTTGAAGAAGCCGGCCCAGCCCGGCCAGTCCAAGTTGATGGCGACGGTGCCCGAGGCAAAACCCTGGCCCAGATCGTCCCAGAGATAGTTGGTGGTTCCGGCCGGCACGGCCTTGGCCTTGTAGAGGTTGACGAACCAGTCGAGCGCCCGCACGCCGGCTTCGGAGTTGAAGACCGGCTTGCCGTCCTTGTCGAGATACTCGCCGCCCTCGGCCACCACCATCTCGTAGAAGCGGCCGTTGATCGCCTCTTCCTTGCCGGCGAACTGCGTGCCGTAGAAGTTGGGCGGGTTGGCGAAGAACTCGGCCTGGTCGGTGACTTCCTTCCAGGTGTCCGGCGGCACCAGATCATAGCCGTATTTCGCCTTGAACTTGGCCTTGTTGTCGGCGTTCTCGTAGAGGCTCTTCTGGTAGTAGAGGGCAGAGACGTCGAACTGCGCGCGCGGCAGCATCTCCAGCTTGCCATCGATGGTCGCCGCCTTGATCGTCGATGGCACGAAGGCATCGATCTCTTCCTTGGGCAGCAATTTGCTGAGGTCGGTATAAAGGCCGGTATACTGCGGCGCGAAGGAGGAATGGTTCCAGCCGACGCACCAGTTGGTGCTGCCCGAGGCGATGTCGGACTTCAACTCCTTGTCGATGTCGAAGCCGTTCTTCTTGGTCAGGATGTTGACCTTGGCGCCGGTCGCCTTCTCCCATTCGGGGATGCGCTCGTAGAGCTTTTCGTATTGCTGGCCGCCGATCAGCTTCACGTCGACGGTAACGCCTTCGAACTTGCCGGGCAGGTCGCCGGCAAGGGCTGCGCCTGCGCCTGACGCAAGCAACAAAGCGCCGGCGCACACGCCGGAAAGCAGTCTGTTCATTGGTATCCTCCCTGGGTGCGCCTTAGCGGCGACCGCAACTCGTCTGATGACAAGAAGTGCTACATTCATATACAAACAAAACATTCATGGATACGTCAAGGCGAAATTTGTTTCCGCCGGCAGCATTCCTGCGTATATGAAGAATCGATTTCACTGGAGGGAAGGCCCATGGATGACAGCGAAGACGAGCGGTATCGCGCGCCTGCGCTCGACAAGGGGCTCGACATCCTGGAACTGCTGGCCGGCGTCGACGGCGGCCTGACGCAGGCGGAAATCGCCAAGAAGCTCGACCGCAGCCCCAATGAGTTCTACCGCATGCTGGACCGGCTGGTGCGGCGCGGCTATGTCACGCGGCTCGACGGTGACCGCTATTCACTGACGCTCAAGCTGTTCGGCCTGGCGCAACTGCACGCGCCGGTGCGGCGGCTGGTTTCCTACGCGACGCCGTTGATGCGGGAACTGGCGGAGACATCGCAGCAGGCCAACCAACTTGTTGTTTTTGATCGCGGTTCCGCCGTGGTGATCGGCCAGCAGGAGGCGCCGAACTACTGGGGCATCTCGATCCGGGTCGGTGCCCACATCAGCCTGTTCGACACCGGTTCGGGACATGTGCTGCTCGCCTTCCGTTCGCAGGAGGAGCGCCAGATGATGATCTCCGAACATGTCCGCAGCACCGACAATACGGCGCAGCCGCCCGAGTTCTTTGCCCGTCTCGACCAGATCAGGGAACGGGGATATGAGATGATGGCCTCGATGCAGACTGCCGGCGTCTACAATCTGTCGGCACCGGTGCGCGGCTCCGACGGCAAGGCGATCGCGGCGCTTTCGATTCCTTACATCACCGTCGTCAACGCACCGTCCGCGCCGGACATGACCCGCACCATCGAACTGCTGCTGGCCACATGTGAAAAGCTGTCGCGTCTGGCCGGGTCGGCCGTCGGTTCATCGGCGTAATTCTTATTTGAATGAAGAATTCCTCCGTGAGATGATCTGAAAGACATAGGGAGGAGCCCTGCATGATCATCGACACCCACCTGCACCTCATCGATCGCTCGGCCTTGCGCTACCCGTGGCTTGCCGGCGTGCCCGCTCTCAACCGCGACTTCTCCTATGACGAGTATGCCGCGGAAGCTCAACGTGTCGGCGTCGAGCGCGTGCTGCATATGGAGGTCGATGTCGATCCGGCTGACATCGAGGCCGAGACCCAACGTGTCGAAGGCCTGTCCAGACAGGCCGGCAGCATGCTGGCCGGGGCGATCGCCGCCTGCCGTCCGGAAGAGGCCGACTTTGCGGCCTATCTCGAGCGCCAGCGAGCAAAGCCGTTGGTCAAGGGTTTTCGCCGCGTCCTCCACGTCATGCCCGACGAACTCTCGGAAGGCGCGCTATTCCGGGACAGCATCCGGCGGCTTGGCGGCACCGGGCTCACCTTCGATCTCGTCGTGCTACCGCATCAGATTCCCAAGGCGATCGCGCTCGCCGATCTGGCGCCCGACGTCCAGTTCGTGCTCGACCATTGCGGCGTCCCCGACATCAAGGGCAATGGCGAGCATCCGTGGCGCGAACACATGAGCGAAATCGCGCGGCGTCCCAACGTCGTGGCCAAGATTTCCGGCGTCGTCGCTTATGCGGATCCCGGCAGTTGGACGGTCGAGACGCTGCGGCCCTATGTCGAACACACGATCGGTTCGTTCGGATGGGATCGTGTTGTCTGGGGCAGCGATTGGCCGGTCTGCACGCTGGGTGGCGGTCTGTCGACCTGGGTGGCGGCGACCCATGCGCTGCTTGCCGGCTGCAGCGTTGCGGAACGCGACAAGCTCTTGTCCGCGAACGCCCGCAAGCTCTGGAGGCTTTGACCGGCTCCGCTTCTTCAGATCGTCGCCGAAACGTGCCGTTCGCGCCCGTAGAGCGAAACCAGCAGCACGATGATGAAGCCGAGTGCTGCCTGCACCGCCGAGGGCTGGAATCCGAGCCCGATCAGCAGCGTGTTGATCTCGGTCAGCACCAGCACGCCGGCGATAGTGCCGAGATAGCTGCCGCGCCCGCCGACCAGCGCGGCGCCGCCGACGACCACGGCCGCGATGGTCTGGAACAGGTAGGGCTGCCCGACATCGCCATAGGCCGAGCCGGTGAAGCCGAGCAGCAGCACGCCCGCCACCGCGGCGAAGAAGGCGCTTGCCGCATAGGTGATCACCCACATTCGGACGGGGTCGATCAGCGCCAGCGGCGCGGCACCCGGATTGCTGCCGAGTGCGTAGAGCCGGCGCCCATAGGGCGTCCGCTCCAGCACCAGGACGACGAGCGCCACCAGCACGACGAGACAGGGCACCAGCCATGGAACCGGCAGTGGCCCGGCCGATCCGCCGATCGACACGAAGCTCGAAACCGCTTGCGGCGCGGAGCCTGAAGGGAAGCCGGCAGTCCACAAAAGCACAAGCCCTTGCACGACCATGCCGATGCCGAGCGTGACGATGAGCGGCTGGATGTCGAGGCTGCGCGCGATCAGCCCGTTCACGCCACCGATAAGGATCGCCAGCACGCCGACGAGGCCGCAGACGAGGACAAAATTCCAGCCATCGCCGTAGAGTTGCGCGGCCACGACATTGGCAAAGCCGATGACGAAGGGGATCGACAGGTCGATGCCGCCCATGATGACGACCAGCGTCTGCCCGATCGAGGCGACGGCGAGCAGCGAAGCAAGCACCAGCATGGCGCGCACCGCAAACGGGCTGGAGTAACCCGGAATGAGGATGGTGCCGGCAAGATGCAGAAGGGCGGCAACACAGAAGGCGCCAATGACACGGGCATTGGTTGTCGCGAATAGATTTCGGCCAGCCATGTCAGCGCCTCCCGATGGCAAAGCGTTCCTGCAGCGCGGTCAGCATCACCGCCAGCACCAGTACGGCGCCGTAGGCGATCTGCAGCACGAAGGTCGAGACGTTGAACGTCGTCAGCACGCTCTGCAGCAGGAAGATGTCGACAGCGCCGATCGCGGCACCCGCGACGCCACCACGGCCGCCGGTAAGACTGACACCGCCAAGAGCTACAGCCGCAATGGCGATCAGCGTGTAGGTCGGGCCGATATTGGGATCGGCCGAACCGATCAGCGCAGTCAGCATCAGCCCGGCGCAGCCGCCAAGGATGCCGGTCATGACATAGGCGATGAAGCGCACGAGCGTGACGTCGACGCCGGCGGTATAGGCGGCGCGATCGTCGCTGCCGACCGCCATCAGCTGGTCGTAATAGGGGCTGCGCCGCACCAGCCACCAGAAAAGGAACATCAAGGCCAGCGGCAGAAGCGAGAACGGGCCTGCCAGGGATTTCAGCCAGGCCGGCGCCGGGCCGATCGGCGCCGGCAGGATGGTCAGCGTCACCCCCGTCAGGATCAGATAGGTGCCGAGCGTGGCCACGATCGGTTGGATGCGCACGATGGTCGCCAGGAAACCGTTCGCCGCCCCGACCAGCGCACCGATGAGCAGCGCCGCCGGAACAAGCGCCAGCGGCGAGGATATTCCGGCGCGCAGGAAAAGCACCTGGATCACGATGGCGTTGACGAAGCCCATCAGCGGCCCGACCGAAATATCGATGCCGCCGCGCCCGGCGAGGATCACCGGGGTCGAGGCGATGGCCGCGCCGATCAGCGGCGCCGCCAGCCCAACCAGCGCACCCCAGGAGCCCGGCTGGAACCGTGCCGGGCTCAGCATCAGATTGACCGCCAGCAGGACGATCAGCAGCACGGCGGCGAAGCCGACGCTTCGGCCGAGGGACAGGATGCGTGCGAAGGGTCTCATGCTGCGCGTCCGAACATGGCTGCGATCACGTTCCCGGTGGTCATCGCCTGGCCGGCGATTTCCGCCGCGACTTCATTTTCGCGGAACACCAGCACGCGATGGCAGAGAAGAAGGATCTCCTCGATCTCGCTGGACAGGATGACGAGCCCCATGCCGTCGGAAGCCAGCCCGCGAAAGACGTCGTAGAGAACATGCCGGGTCGCCACGTCGACGCCGCGCGTCGGATCGTTGAGAAGCAACATTGCGGGGTCCAGCGCGAGGGCCCGCGCCAACAGCACCTTCTGCTGGTTGCCACCGGACAGGGTGGTGATCGGCGCGTCGGGCCGAGGCGCCGATATCGACAGCCTTTCGCGATAGGCCTCGTAGCGCGCCTTGCGCGCCGCCGGGCTGATCAGGCCGAGGCGGGTATCGCGAGACAGCGTCGAGACGGCGAAATTGTCGAGCACCGATTGCGTCGGGAAAATGCCGTTGGCACGCCCGCGCGGAAGATAGGCGATGCCGCTCGATACGGCCTTGCGGAAGCCGGTGATGGCGCGGGATGCGCCGGGCAGATCGAGGGTTATCGAACCGCCAAGCGGCGCGACTAGGCCGGCGAGCATCTCGAGGAAAAGCTCCTGGCCGTGGCCATCCAGGCCGGCGAGCCCAACGATCTCGCCGGCGGCGACCGCCTGCATGATCGGGCTGGCGTCCGGTGCGATGACGAGGTCGCGGATAGTGAGGGCGGCGCGATCAGCCATGCGCCAGCTCTGCGGCGGTGCGTGGCGCCATCGCCTTGAGAAGCTCCGCCGGCGTCGAAGCGCCGCGCTCCTCGGTGCGCACCACGCTGCCGCCGCGCAGGATCGAGATGCGATCCGAAAGCGACGTCACCTCATCCATGCGGTGGGTGATGAACAGGATCAGGCAGCCTTCGCCGGCAAGCGTGCGCATCAGCGAAAAAACGGACTCGCGGTCGGCGAAGTCGAGTGCTGCGGTCACTTCGTCGAGGATCAGGATCTTTGGATCGCGCACGACCGCACGAGCAAGAACGACGAGTTGCTGTGCTGCGAGCGGCAACTGCCCGGCGGGCATGTCGAGCGGAACGTTGGTGACGGCGAAACGTTTGAGGGCGGCGGCTGCCCTGTCGCGCCGCTCGTTGCGGGGAACCGCGCGCCGGACCAGGCCGTCGAGGCCAAGCAGGATATTGTCGGTCACGCTGCGGTCCGGCGCGATCAGCACTTCCTGGAAGACCGTGGCGAAGCCTTGCGCCTGGAAGGCCGAGGGGGTTCCGCCCGAAAACGGCCTGCCTTGCAGCAGGACCGTGCCGCTGTCGGGCTGAACGATGCCGGACAGCAGCTTGACCATGGTGCTCTTGCCCGAACCATTCTCGCCCAGGATGGTGTGGATGGTTCCTGCCCGGAACGCGATCGAGGCGTCCGCAAGCGCGACCGTCTCGCCATAGCGTTTGGATATGTTTCTGATTTCAAGCATGTCGCGTTTCGAAGCTGGCAAGCCGGCCCTCCGAAAGGAGCCGGCTTGTCGAGGTCTTATCTGGCCCAGGCGTCACTTCGCGCAGGCGTCTGGCACCTTCGAATAGTCCCATCCCTTGGTCGGCGCCGGGTTGGAGAAATAGGCGTCGAGCCATTCTTCCGGCATCGGATCCTTGGGCGGCACCGGGAAGATCGATACGGCATCCGTCGTCATGCAGTCCTTGTACCAGGCGCCGAGATCGGCATTGTGGACCGGCGGAATCGGAATGAGCAGCGTGTTCAGCTTCGGCTTCTGGCCGTCGAGCATGCGTTCGCCGACGCGAAACAGCGTTTCGGCGGTCCAGTGCGGCAGCACGGCATGGCCCTCGAAGCGGTACTTGTCGGGATTGGCCTTCCAGTAGCCCAGGGCATCGCCGGTGATCGAACCGGTGATCAGCGGCGCCGGCCGGCCGGCTTCGGCGAACGCCTCCGCGACGACGCGGCTTTCGCTGCCTGTCGTCCACACCGCATCGATCGGCGCCGGGTTGGTGGCGATCGCCTGCAGCACCACCGTCTTGGTGACATTGGCCGTCCAATTGCCGTTGACCGTGCGCGAGATCTTCAGCTTGGGGTTTTCCGCCAGCGCCTTGTCGGCGCCCTGGCGCTCCTGAACCACGATCGGGTGGCCGGCGATGCCCTCGACCAGCAGGATGCTGGCGCCATCAGGCTTGGCCTTGCCGATCGCCGTCATCATGTCGTAGCCCCAGCGCGTATAGTTGGAATCGACATTGATCGCGTTCGGGCTGGTCACCGAACCGGCGGCGGTGATGAACGGGATGCCTGCCTTGGCGGCCGCATCGATGGCGTCATCGAGCGCTGTTGCCGAGCCCGGGATCGAGGTGATGATCGAGCACTTCTTGTCGATGAAGGCGCGGATCTGGTTGATCTGCTGGCTGGCGTCGTTGTTGGAATCCGACACTTCGAAGCTGGAGACGGTGCCGTCGGCGATCAGCCCGTCGACCAGGCGCTTCAGCTCCTTGGTGACGGTGACCCGCCAGGGGTTGCCCTGGTAGGATTCCGAATGGCACCATTTCCATGGCTTGGACGGCGGGTTGAAATTGTCCCAGGCCGATGGCAGCACCGTCTGCGGCGCGCCGTCATATTGCGCCTTGAGTTCATCGGGCAGCCCGCTGATGACGCCTTGTACGTCTTCGGCAAAAGCTGTCGTTGCGAGTGAGGCGAAGGCGGTTGCGGCCACAAGGCCGCGGATCAGGCTTTTCATTTGTCTCCTCCGTTCAATTTTTTCAGGCTCCTCCACCGGCAGTGCCGGTCGCCTGCGCCGGGGCGCTCTGCCGAAACAGGCGATTGAGATCGGCAATGACCTGGCTGGAACGATGCCCTGAGGTCATGCCGGAATTGACGCGGTCGGACGCGGCCTGCTGGAACGCCATGTAACCATCATGGCGAGGCCGCACCCATGCGCCCTCCAGGGTCGCGCGCGTATCGCGATAGAAATTGCCGGTCGCCGCATTGACGGCCTGATCCTCCCAGGCCGCGGCATGGCCGGGCTGTCCGCCGGCCGCGGCATAGGGGCCACGCTGGACCTCGCCGCTGGCGAGCCAGTAGGCGAAATCGGTTGCCGCCTCTTTCGCCTTCGAGAAGGCCGACACCGCTATGCCTGTGCCGCCAAGCGCCGTGCCAATCGGGCCGCTGGATCCGACAACAGGGATGTCGCCAAATGCCAGGCGATGTGGGCGAAACCCGGCCATCGCGTAGGAAACATAGCCGTAGATCAGCGGTGCGCAGACGATCGGGGATCCGGCCTGCGCCATCCGCTCCGAAACGGCGATCGGATCCATCTCGAAGCAGGCCGGGTCGACCAGCGCGGCAATCTCGCGCATTGTCTCGAAGACTTCGCTGCCGGCCTCGCCGTCGATGAGATCGTTGGATGGGTCGGTCGCGCAAGCATGCCCGAGATTGCCTGCGAGCGTGAAGAACACCATCATCGAATGCGGTGGCCGCAACGGCAGCAGCACGCGTGCCTGCCGGGCGAGATCGAGCACTTCGCTCCATCGCGATGGCGGTGCGCCAAGCGCATCGGGCCGCCATGCCTGGACCTGCGTCGCGGCATCGATGGGAAACGCCCAGTGCCGTCCCTGCCATGTGTAACTCGGATAGGACTGGCCGACGCTGCCGGAGGAAAGTGCCGCGCGCTCCGCCTCGCGGCCGGCGACATCGAGCGGCTCCAGGCAGCGTTCGGCGGTGATCTGGCCGACATGCGGATGGTCGATGACGATCAGATCATAGGCGCGCGCCAGTTCCTCGACCGGGAAGGACTCGAAGTCCTGCAGCGAACGCTTGTCCCATTCGACGGCAATGCCGGTTTTCTGCTTCCACAGCGACGAGCAGGCGACCATCGGATCATAGCCGCGCGGATGGTTCCAGGTCATGCCCCTGAGCGTGGGCTTGAGGAAGCGCGTGGTCACAAGCCGAACTCCTCGCGGATCGCGGCGCTATGCTCGCCGATGCGCGGTGCTGCCCGATCGACCTTGGCCCTGATGCCGTCGACCCTGAGCGGCGAGCTGGTGGTAAGGATCGAGACATCGTCCTCGCGCGTCACCGTCTGCAGCATGTCGAGCGACTGGAAGCCCCCACTTGCCAGCATTTCCGGCCAGGTCAGCACCTTGGCGCACCAGATGTCGGCGGGTTCGAGAACGCCAAGCCACTCGTCGACCGTCCTGGTGGCGATCCGCTGCGCGACGATCGCCTTGATGTCGTCGCGCGCAGTGAACCACGATGCCGGCTCGTCGCGGTAGGGCGCCAGTTCCTCCAGCGACAGCAGGTCGGCGAGTTTCGGGATTGGCGTCATGGCGATGGCGAGATAGCCGTCCTTGGCGGGATAGACGCCGTAAGGTGCCGACAGATAGGCATGCGCGCTGCGGAAGCTGGAGCGGCGCGGCAAACGGCGGCCATCGTTGAGATGCGTGGTCAGTACCTCGAACTGGAAGTCGACCAGCGCTTCCAGCAGGCTGGTTTCGATATGGCTGCCCTGACCGGTGATGCCGCGCCGCACAAGGGCGGCCAGTATGCCTTGCGCGCACGCCGCGCCCGCCAGCATGTCGCCGATGGCAAGCCCAAACGGCACCGGCCCCTGGTCCTCGTCGCCGTTCAGCCACATCACCCCGGAGCGCGCCTGCGCCAGGAGGTCCTGGCCGGGCCGCTTGACCCATGGGCCATCCTCGCCATAGCCGCTGATCGAGGCATAGACCAGGCGCGGGTTGATCTTGCGGACGGCCTCGTAGTCGAGGCCGAGCCGTTCGATGACACCTGGCCTGAAATTCTGGATCAGCACGTCGGCCTTGGCCAGCAGGCCGCGCAACGCTTTGAGATCCGCCTCGTCCTTCAGGTCGATGGCGAGGCTTTCCTTGGCCCGGTTGATGGCATGGAAGATGGTGGAATCACCGCCGATCTCGGTGTCGCTGAGATAGAGCCGGCGCGACAGGTCGCCGCCGTCCGGACGCTCGATCTTGATGACGCGGGCGCCGAGATCCAGCAGCCTGAGCGAGCAGTAGGGCCCGGACAGGAACTGGCTCATGTCGACGACGACGAGACCGGCAAGCGGCAATTCGGCTGCTGCCGGCATTTCTACTTCTCCGTCTTGCCGAGGAAATCGGCAGGGTTGCGGTACTTCACCGTCTGCAGATGCTCGCAATAGAGTACGAGTTCGCCTTCGCCCTTGAACACCTCGTAGCTGGCGCGGATCAGCCCCATGTCCTTGTAGCGCGGCGTCTTGTCGAGGTTGGAGCGGATCGAATAGATCGTGTCGCCGATGAAGACGGGCTTTATGAAGCGGAGCTTGTCGTAGCCATAGGAAAACGCATTGACGCAATTAGTGGCGACGAGCCCCAGGCCAGCCGAGAAGACGAAGGCGCCGGCCACCAGCCGCTTGCCGAAAATGCCCTCCGTCTCGGCAAACATCTGGTCCTGCACGTAAGGATGGATGTCGAGCACCAGCGTGTTGAACAGGTGGCTGTCCCCTTCGGCCAGGGTGCGGCGCAACGAGCGGATCTTCTGGCCGACCGGCCAGTCCTCGTAGAACCAGTTCTCGGCGTTCCAAACCGGCAGGGCGGCATGCGCCTCGGGCATGTTGGCCGGATGCGTCGAGGCGACGCCGACGGTCGGTGCGAAGTCGTTCATCGCTGGCTCCGCTGGCACTGCGCGAGGCACGGCACAAGTTTCGGAACACGCGTCAAGGCGCCAGATTGCACGACGTCTCCTCCCGTCAATCTTCTTTTGTAAATACTATTTTCACATATGGGGTTGCGTTGCAAGCGAGGACGGGCGAAATTTTGGCTGTTTCCGCTGCGCTCGAGCCCGGCGGAACAGGGAGGAAAACATGCGCGATGCCTGTCTGGTCTTTGTCGGCAGCCTGAACCGGGAGGCGCCCTATTTTCAGGGCGCACGCGGCGTCGGCCTCGGCGTCTACAGCTTCGACGAGGAGACGCTGGAAACACGAAAGCTGGCCGAGACCAGTGACATCGACAATCCGACCTTCCTTTCGGTGACGCCGGACGGTTCGCGCCTCTACGCCAATTCGGAAGTCTTCGCCTGGCGCGAAGGAACGGTTTCGGCCTACGGCTTCGACCGCGCCTCGGGCACGCTCACTTACCTGAACAAGCAGCCGTCACTCGGCAGCATCACCGCGCATAACACCATCACCCACGATGGCACGAAGCTGCTGGTCGCCAACTACGGCATGGGCGAGGGCGGTCCGGATCGCGCAGTCGCGGTCTATGGCTTCGACAGCGATGGCGCCTTGTCGACTCCTCTGGCCAGCGTTTCGCACAAGGGCACTGGCCCGAACGCAGCCCGGCAAGAGCGCTCGCATGCCCATAGCGTCACCGAAACCATCGCCGGCGGAACGGCCATCGTCGCCGATCTCGGCATCGACCGGCTGGTGTCCTACCGGATCGAGCATGATGGCAATCTGACCAAACTGGCCGAATCCGCTTTGCCGCCGGGCGCCGGTCCACGCCATCTCGCCTTGCATCCGAACGGCCGTTTTGTCTTCGTCATGAACGAGCTGGATTCGACCATCGTGTCGATGGCGCTGGACGAGGCAAGCGGCAAGCTCTCGACCATCGACGCCAGGCCGGCCGTGCCGGCCGAGGCGCGCCAGGCCAATCACTGCGCCGATATCCAGATCTCGCCCGACGGCCGCTTCCTCTACGGCTCCAACCGAGGCCATGACAGTGTGGTCGTCATGGCCGTCGACCAGCAAAGTGGCGCGCTGAGCCTTGTCGGCTATGTCCCTTGCGGGGGCGCCACGCCGCGCAACCTGGCGCTGACGCCGTCCGGCGGCCACCTGTTCTCGGCCAACCAGAATGCCGACCGCATATCGATTCTCGCGCGCGACGCCGAGAGCGGCGGGCTGACCGACACCGGCCGTGCCATCAAGATCGGCACGCCGATGTGCGTCAAGATCGTGCGGTGAACCGTGCGCGACATCGGCATCGAGCTTCGGACGGAAACGGGCCGGAGCTCAGGCCGGGCGATCCGGGTTGACGGGTGCCTTCGCCGGAGCTGTTGACGGAGCATTGAACGAAAAAAACCCGCCTGCGCGGCGGGTTCCTGGCGCAACTCAGCACCATAGATAAATATCTACCATAGTTGCCTTCACCCAGTCAAGAAAAAATTCCTATCTTGAGAGCTGCCGGCCATGGAAGGCTGCTGACACAGCCGGACCGGCCGTCGTCAGGCCGCCTTTGTCAACGCGAGTTCGCACGCTGGAGCTCAGGCCTGTTGGATTGCCGAGAGCTTCCAACTCGAGCCATTCTGACGCGTGAAGGTCCACAGCTCCGTCGTCTCCGTGGGATGATCCTCGTCGCCCTCGACGACCTTGCCGTTGGCCCGTTCGCGCATCACGTCGCGCGATTCATAACGCAGGGCCGCCGTGGCATAGTCGCGGTCATCCTCGCGCCAGCTTTCCGCGATGTCGGCCTGCAGGAGGGTGACGTCGGATACCTCGTTCCTGAGGCCCTTCTTCGCATTGTCGGCCAGCTCTTCAGAGAGATAGGACACCATTTCGGGAGTCGTCGTCTTGCGCAACGCGGCATGATCCTCACGCCCGAACGCTTCCTGGACATCGCTCAACAGCTGCTGGAATGCGTCGAGGTCGGTCTGGGCGAGCCGGATTTCATCGGAACCGGTGGCCGCGGCGGAGCCTCCGCCTGAACCGCCGCCAAAGCCGGGAATGGCGAAAGAATGCGCATTGTTGGCATCGCTCTGTCCGGCTGCGCGGTTTTCAAATCGCGAGGCATTGCCGGCGCCGGCGAGCGCAGGGGCGGGGCCACGCGCGGATTGCGACCGGAAGAACCTGATTGCCAGCATGATGGCGCCACCGATCAGCACGGCCTGCAGCAGGAAACCGAACATGCCCGCCAGCCCGCCGAAGCCCTGGCCCAGGAGCAGCCCGATCAGGCCGCCGATCAGCAGGCCGCGCATCATTGTTCCACCGAAGCCGCTCATGAAGCCGGGCCTCTGCGGGCCGGCCTGCGGCTGCCGGGCCGCGGTGTTCACGCCCGTATTGGGCGTCATCGAACGCTCGACCGGAGCGGTCGGCGCCGGAGCGGTCCTGGTCGGCGGCGCTGATTGGAACGTGCGCATGCCGCGGCTGCCGAAACTGCCGCCGCGACGGGCCTCGGCATGGTCTACCGCGACCATGGAGAATGCCAGGAACAGTCCGGCAAACAGGGCGGCAAATCGGCTTGTGCGGGAAATCATCTGGACGGACCTTTATCGATGGGTTTCGGAAATTCTCGACAGACGTCGGGCCGGCTACCGGCGTGCGGTCAATCGAACAGCTCTTCGAAGAACGATTTCTTCCGTTTCGGATAGCGGTGGCCCTGCGAGCGCGCATAGTCGTCATCGCGGTCCCGGCCATGCTGGGGCTGGGAGAACGCTGCCGGCTGTGGCGCGGGCGAGGCCTCCTTGGCCGATCGCTCGATGATCTTGTCGAGTTCGCCTCGGTCAAGCCACACGCCACGGCACTGCGGGCAATAATCAATCTCGATACCCTGGCGTTCGCTCATCACGAGCGCGACGCGGCAGGAGGGGCAAACCAATCCAAGAAGGGAAGACGATGTCATATGGGGCTCCAAACCAAAAGAGATGAGCCCGCTTGACCGAAAGGATGGAAACGGGCCCGTTAAAGCGGTCCGACATCACGGTCGCGAGATGCGACAGTCAGAGGGGCCCGGCCCGCATGCGAGACTTAGGAATGGAGAACCGCGCCTTCAAGAGCGACATTGTCCGCGAGGATCGAATTTGTTCCCCATCGCTGACGTCATTGCGCTTCGAGCGTTGGGTACCGCGCCTGCGCCAACGACCCCGGCGTCCCTGCTCAGACCGTCACCACGATCTTGCCGAACTGCTCGTTCGATTCGAGATAGCGATGCGCCTCGACGATGTGCTCGAATGGAAAGGTCCTGTCGATGATCGGCTTCAGCGTGCCGGCCTCCAGCCCTTCGAGGATGAACGCCTTGGCGGCTTCCAGCTTCGCTGGGTCGCCGGTGATCTCGTGGACGAGGTAGCCGCGCAGCGTCAATGTCTTGCCAAGCACGGCGGGCAAGGGAAACGGCGTCGGCTCGGAGCTCAACCCGCCATATTCGATGAGAATGCCACCACGGGACATCGCCGCCGCGAGCGGCTCGAAAATCGGGCCGCCGATCGCCTCCAACACGATGCGCACGCCTCGCGGCCCGGCGATCCGGCGTAGCCGCGCCTCCAGATCCTCCTCGGCCAGGACCACGACTTCAGCCGCGCCGGCGTCGAGCAGGGCCTGCTTCTTCGTCGAGGTCCGTGTCACCGCGATCGCCGTCGCGCCGACGCTGTTGGCGATCTGGATCGCGGCAAGCCCGACGCTGCTCGAGGCTGCCGTGATGACGACGAAGTCCTCGTTGCGCAGCCTGGCGATGTCTATCAGCGCGCCATAGGCGGTGAGGTACGGCATCCACATCGCGGCCGCGGTCCGCCAGTCGAGTGATATCGGATTTTTGACGACGAGCCCGGCAGGATAGGTAACAAGCTCTCCGTAAGCCGGCCAGCGGATCATCGATTGCGGCGGGATGACGCTGACGGCATCACCCGGAGCCAGACCCGTCACGGCTTCGCCGACCGCTTCGATGAGGCCTGCGGCCTCCAGGCCAAGCCCGGAGGGCAGGGTGGGCGTCTCGATATAGGTGCCCGCGCGCAGCAGCGCCTCGGCGCGATTGAGGCCGAGCGCCTTGACGCGGATCTGAACCTCGCCCGGGCCGGGTAGGGGAAGATCCACATTTTCGATCCGCAGGACCTCGGGGCCACCATGCCGATGAAAGCGAACGACGCGCGCCATTCGGTCTACTCCTAATTGTCTGAACCGAAAGGAGCTATGCCGGTAAGATGAAGTCGGATAAATGGCCTTCGGAGCAGAACAGTAGAAACCAGGAGTTTCGAATATGGATCGGCTTGAGAGCATGGCCGTGTTCGTCAGGGCGGTCGACCTCGGCTCGTTCGCGGCGGCCGCGGCCGCACTCGATCTGTCCGGACCGATGGTCGGCAAACACGTCCGGTTTCTGGAGGAGCGTCTCGGCATGCGCCTGCTCAACCGCACCACGCGCCGGCAGAACCTCACCGAGTTCGGACGCGCCTACTACGACCGCTGTCGGCTGGTGCTGGCCGAGGCCGAAGCTGCCGATCAACTTGCCGCCGGCCAAATCTCGGAGCCGCGCGGCAAGCTGCGCGTCACCATGCCGGCGCATTTCGGCCGCCACTGCGTAACACCCGTGCTGCTGACACTGGCGCGGCAATATCCGATGCTGGAACTCGATCTGTCGCTCAGCGACCGCTTCGCCGATCTTGCCGAGGACGGCTACGATCTTGCCATCCGAACCGGTGATCTGGAGGACAGGGCAGGCGTGATCGCGCGCCGCGTCGCGAGCCAGGACATGATTGTCTGTGCGGCGCCGTCCTATCTGAAAATTCAGGGCGAGCCACGGCGGATCGAAGATCTCGCCAATCATCATGCCATCGTATATCGCCTGCTCGGCCAAGCCGTTCAGCCTTGGCTGTTCCCGCGCGAAGGACAACCAGCACAGGAGATCATGCCCGGCGGCCGGCTGCGGCTCGACGATCTCGATGCCATCGCCGATGCTTCGGCCGAGGGCATGGGGCTCGCCTGGTTGCCATGGTGGCTGGTTCGCGAGCGCATTCAGGCAGGCGCGCTGGTCGAGCTCTTGCCGGACCAGCCGCGATATCTCTATGACTGCCACGCCCTTTGGCTGCAGACACCTCACTTGCCGCTGAAAGTTCGGCTGGCCGTCGATGCGCTGGCGGCCGCCTTGCCGAAACGGATGGCTTGATCGCCAGCGCTCGCGGTCACTCTCGTTTTGGATCGCGCGGACATTCCGTGGAGAGGCGCCTCCGGCTCTTTGAGGCATCGCTTTCCAATGTGATATGGGGCAAAGCTGGCGGCATGCACGCGCATTGCGGGAGAGACGGTTGATGACCAAAGGTTCGGATCTGTTCGTGGCGGCCCTCGAGAACGAAGGGGTCGACCGGATATTCGGCATTCCGGGCGAGGAGAATCTCGACATCGTCGAATCCATCCGCCGCTCCTCGATCCAGCTCATCCTGACCCGTCACGAGCAGGCGGCCGCCTTCATGGCCGCGACCTATGGCCGGCTCACCGGCAAGCCAGGTGTGTGCATCACCACGCTCGGCCCCGGCGCGCTCAATCTGACGACCGGCTCGGCCTATGCGCTGCTCGGCGCCATGCCGATGATCATGATCACCGGCCAGAAGGGAATCCTGTCGTCCAGGCAGGCGCGGTTCCAGATCGTCGACATCGTCGCGGCGATGAAACCGCTGACCAAGCTGTCGCGCCAGATCGTCTCGCCCAAGATGATCCCCTCGCTGGTGCGCGAAGCCTTCCGCGTCGCGCAGGAAGAGCGGCCGGGTCCCGTGCATCTGGAACTGCCGGAAGACATTGCGGCGGCTGAGTGTGAGGATGTCCCGCTGGTGCCGACGCATCCGGTCGAACTGCCGCTGGCCGGTGCGGGCGCGCTCGACCGCGCCGCCCGCATGATCATCGAGGCCAAACGTCCGCTGCTGATGTTCGGCGCCGCGGCGTCGCGGCCGCGCGTCACG
Source organism: Mesorhizobium sp. B264B1B (assembly GCF_020165765.1). Taxonomy (NCBI): domain Bacteria; kingdom Pseudomonadati; phylum Pseudomonadota; class Alphaproteobacteria; order Hyphomicrobiales; family Phyllobacteriaceae; genus Mesorhizobium; species Mesorhizobium sp. B264B1B. The sequence continues at coordinate 62,200 of NZ_JAIUIS010000010.1, read as the reverse complement.
CCCGATGTCGCCCAGTTCGTGCTGCGCACCCAAATTCCCTATTTCACCACGCAGATGGGCAAGGGCACCGTGCCCGGCGGCACCGAACTCTACATGGGAACGGCGGCCCTTTCGGAACGCGACTACGTGCACGAGGCCATCGAACAGGCCGACCTGATCATCACCATCGGTCACGACACGGTCGAGAAGCCGCCCTTCATCATGGGCGTCAACGGGCCGAAGGTCATTCATGTCGGCTATCAAACCGCCGATGTCGAGCAGGTCTATTTCCCACAGACCGAGATCGTCGGCGACCTCGGCCCTTCGCTGGCGCTGCTGGCGGATCGCATCGAGGGCAAGATCCCCAACGCGCAGGCCCTGTTGCCGTTGCGCGAAGGCATTCTGAGCCGCATCGCCGCGCGCGCCACGGAAGACCGCTTCACGCCGCAACGCATCGTGCATGACGTGCGCGCCGTGATGCCCGCCGACGGGATCCTTGCCCTCGACAACGGCATGTACAAGATCTGGTTCGCGCGCAACTACCGCACGCGCATGGCCAACACGCTGCTGCTCGACAATGCGCTGGCCACCATGGGCGCGGGGCTGCCGTCGGCGATGATGGCGGCACTGCTCCATCCGCAGCGCCGCGTCATGGCCATCTGCGGCGATGGCGGCTTCATGATGAACAGCCAGGAACTGGAGACCGCCGTCCGGCTCAAGCTCAATCTTGTCGTCCTGCTGCTTGAGGACCACGCCTATGGCATGATCCGCTGGAAGCAGGCGGTCGACGAGTTTCCGGATTTCGGCATGACCTTCGGCAATCCCGATTTCGTCAAATACGCCGAGGCCTATGGTGCCAAGGGAACCAGGGTCGGCGCGGTCGCCGAATTCCGGCCGGCGCTGGAGCAGGCTTTTGCCGGCGGCGGCGTGCATCTCGTCGTCGTGCCCATCGACTATTCCGAAAACATCAGGGTGCTTGTCGACGAATTGCGTGAGCGGCTGCCAGCGGTGCAGGCGACCTGACGGCGGCTGGCGCCAAGGCCGTCGATGCCGAGATGCCTGGCTGGTTGTGAAGGCGTTTTCATCTGGCGTCGGGGGACCAGTCCGTCTCGATCAAGGGAATCTGCGGCGCCGCATCACGCGGCAACGTTCCCTTGGTCCTGGGGTCGTCGGCGATTTCAAAGCCGGTCGCAAAGGGCTCAAATCCGCAGGCCCTGTAGAAACCGATGACACTGTGATGGTCGAAGCTGCTGGTATGCAGCCAAATGCGGCTGGGCCGAAGACGCCATGCCTGGTCGAGCGCGCCGGCCATCAGCCGCTTGCCGAAGCCGCGGCCGGTCAGGGAGGGGAACAGGCCGAAATAGGTGATCTCGATCTCGTTGTCCTCGGCCGCCGAGAACTCGACCATGCCGACATGGGCGCCGCTTTCATCATGGCCGTAATAGAGATGCTGGCGCGGATCGGCGAAATGCGCGGCGATCTCGGCATCCGACATTTCGGCGGCGTGATCCCAGAGCCAGGGAGCGCCGATCTCCAGGAAGATTGCACGGTAGGAAGCACTGTCGGGTTTCGCGATCCTTGTCATGGTCAACGGCCGCGCGAGACCCGGCACCGGCGCGCGCGCTTCCATCCATGTCACCGCATTGACGATCTTGCCGGCCGGCACCCGCCGATAGCCAACCGTTAGATTGGTGATTTCATCAGGCAATCTGCCTTCGGTGACCAACATCTGTCCTCGACCTTCCCCACCGGCGCGCAAGAAGCTGATGCCAACTCTGCGCTCGCCTGCCAAGAGGCTCCCGAGGTGGGTCAAGATTTTTGGCCCGCCTGTCCCTTGCGTTTCACAGAGATGGCATATGAGATATGATACACCATCGAACGGAAAGCGGAATATCATGCCTGAGCGAATTGCCGACGAGGCCATTTTGAACGCGGTCGACGACGGCTTCGCGCGGCAGGTGGAATTCCTCGCGAACCTCGTGCGCTTCCCCTCGCAACGCGGCGAAGAACACGCGGCGCAATCCTTCATGGCAGCCGCGTATGAAGCAGATGGCTATACGGTGGACATGTGGCGTGTCGATGTCGATGCGATCCGCGACCTGCCGGGCTTTTCGCCCGTGGCCGTCTCCTATGACGACGCCTTCAACGTCGTCGCCACCCACATGCCGCGAAACGCGACCGGCCGCTCGCTGATCCTCAACGGCCACATCGACGTCGTGCCGACGGGCCCGCTCGATCGCTGGCTGCGCGATCCCTATGATCCGGTCATCGAGGACGGCTGGATGCATGGTCGCGGCGCCGGCGACATGAAGGCTGGGCTCTCGGCCTGCCTCTACGCGCTGGCCGCACTGCGCCGCCTCGGCTATCAGCCGGCCGCGAAGGTCTTCCTGCAATCGGTGGTCGAGGAAGAGTGCACCGGCAATGGCGCGCTCGCTTGCCTGCAGCGCGGTTACCGCGCCGACGCAGCCTTCATCCCCGAACCGCTGGAGCCGAAGCTGATGCGGGCGCAGGTCGGCCCGATCTGGTTTAGGGTCGAGGTCGACGGCGATCCCCAGCATGCGTCGGGCGCTTTCTCGGCCGGCGCCAACGCCATCGAAAAGGCTTTCCTCATCATCCAGGCGTTGAAGCAGCTCGAAATCGTCTGGAACGCGCGCAAGGTCGACGACAGGCATTTCTGCGATCACCCGCATCCGATCCGTTTCAATCTGGGCAAGATCGAAGGCGGCGAATGGACATCGAGCGTCCCCGCGCGCTGCGTGTTCGAGATGCGTGTCGCCACCTATCCCGGCCAGAAGCTGGAGGATGCCAGAGCCGAGCTCGAGGCCTGCATCGCCGACGCGGCCCGCGCCGATCCGTTCATGGCCAACCGCCCGCCCAGGATCACCTACAATGGCTTCATGGCCGAGGGCTATGTGCTGGAGGGCGCCGACGAGATGGAAGCCGTGCTGCGCCGCAGCCATACCGCCGTCTGGGGCGAGCCGCTGCAGGAACACGTCACCTCGGCAACCACCGATGCGCGCTTCTTCGGCCTCTACGCCGATACGCCGGCCATCGTCTACGGTCCGATCTGCCGCATGCCGCATGGCTATGACGAAGCGGTGGACCTTGATTCCGTACGCAAGGTCACCCAGACAATCGCACTGTTCATCGCCGACTGGTGTGGGCTGGAGCCTGTCGACCCCGAGGCAAGGCCATGACCGGCGCCGTGACCAATGCATTCGGCGAGACGCTGGCCGAGGACGCGCCCGATGTCTCGATCGCCGATGCGCTTGCCATCCTGCGCCAGCACTACGGCCTTGCCGGCACCGCTCAGCCCTTGCCCGGGGAGCGCGACCACAATTTTCACATCCGCACCGATGGCGAGGGCGAATTTGTCCTGAAAATATCGCATCCGGCGGAAGAGGCCGGCTTCACCGATTTCCAGAACAAGGCGCTGGACCACATCCTTGCGGTCGATCCCGCCTTGCCGGTTCCCTCGGTGCGCAAAAGCCTCGATCGCGATGCGCAGTTTACGGTCAGCATCGGCGGTTCGCAGCCGCGTATCGTCCGGCTGGTCACCTATCTGCCCGGCCAGTTGCTTTCGCGCTCGCCGGTGTCGGCTGCGCAAGATCGCAATCTCGGCATCTTCCTCGCTCGGCTTGGCAGGGCACTGCGCGGCTTTTTCCACCCGGCCGCCGGCAGCGATCTTTTGTGGGATATCCGCAAGGTCGCCAAGACGCGGCCCATGCTGGCACATATCGCCGATGCCGGGCGCCGCGCCATGGTCGAGCGCGTCATCGATGCCTTCGAGGAGCACGCCGCGCCCATTATTCCCAGCCTGCGCGCCCAGATCGTCCACAACGACATGAATTCCTACAATGTGGTGATGGACGCATCGCGGCCCGAGATCGTCAGCGGCATCCTCGATTTCGGCGACATGATCCATTCGCCGCTGATCTGCGATCTCGCCATCGGCGCCGTCTACCGCTGGCCGGCCGACGGCCACCCGCTGGCGCCCGCCGCACGCTTCGTTGCTGGCTACCAGTCGGTGCAGCCGCTCGAGGCCGAGGAGATCGGCATCCTGTTCGACCTGATCCGTGCCCGCCTTGCGCTCATCGCCAACATTGCCACCTGGCAGGCGGAGCGCTTCCCGGCCAAGCGCGACTATGTGCTGCGCCTCATCACCGAGGTCTGGGCCTCGCTCGAGCGGCTGGACGGACTGTCACACAGCGATGCCCGCCGTTATTTCCTCGATCATTCCAATCCGGAGTAGACGCTCGTGTCCCAATCCTCGCCCGCAAATGCCTCCGCCGATGCCGGTGCATCAGCATCCGCGCTGCTCGAGCGCCGTGCCAGGCTGCTCGGCCCGACCTATCGCGCCTTCTACCGCAACCCGATCCATCTCGTGCGTGGCAGCGGCGTTTGGCTCTACGATGCCCACGGACGCAAGTTTCTCGATGCGTACAACAACGTCGCTTCGGTCGGGCACTGCCACCCGCGCGTCGTCGAGGCGCTGTCGGGGCAGGCGGCCACGCTCAACACCCACACGCGTTACCTCAGCGAAATCATCCTCGACTACGCGGAAAGACTTCTCGGCACGCTTCCGCCCCATCTCGGCCATGCCATGTTCACCTGCACCGGCAGCGAGGCCAACGATCTCGCCATCCGCATCGCCCAGCATTCGAGCGGCAATACCGGCGTGATCATCACCGATTTCGCCTATCATGGCGCCACCATCGCCACCGCGCAGCTGTCGCCGGCCGCGGTCGGGGCGAAGGGCGTGCCCGCGCAGCACAGGACCGTGGCCGCCCCGGATACGTTTCGCGATCAGGGCCGGGCCGCACGCGATTTCGCCAGGAATGTCGCCGCCGCCATTGAGGACATGCGCGCACAGAACGTGCGCCCGGCGGCGCTGCTGATCGACTCGGCATTTTCCAGCGACGGAATTTTCTTCCCCGATGCGTCGGCGATGCGCGAGGCCGCCGATCACGTCAGGAAGGCGGGCGGCATCGTCATTGCCGACGAAGTCCAGTCCGGCTTCGGCAGGCTCGGCCAGGGCATGTGGGGTTTCGCCAATTACGGCCTCGAACCTGACATCGTCACCATGGGCAAGCCGATCGGCGACGGGCATCCGATGGCCGCGGTCATCGTGCGGCCGCAGCTTGTTGCCTCCTTCGGTTCCAACACCGGCTACTTCAACACATTCGGCGGCAATCCTGTCGCCGCCGCCGTCGGCATCGCGGTGCTCGATGTCATCGAAGGCGAGGGACTGGTCGAGAATGCGCGCACGGTTGGGGCCTATACGGGCGAGCTGCTGCGGGCTCTGCAGAACCGGCATGCCATGGTCGCCGATGTCAGGCATAACGGCCTTTATTTCGGCGTCGAGTTGACGGCGGCGGAGGACGAGGCGCTGGCCGCCACCAGGACGTCGGCGGTCGTCGAAGCCATGCGCGAGGACGGCGTGCTGATCTCGTCATGCGGTCCGCGCGGGAACGTGCTGAAGATCAGGCCGCCATTGCCGTTCGCCAGGGACAATGCCGAGCAACTTGCCGAAACGCTCGATCGCACCCTGTCGCGCTGGTGAGGGGATAGGAAAGGGTGCGGCAATCGACATGCTGAAGCTCGAACATCAGACCCTGAACGACCGCGCCTATGGCGCGCTCAAGCAGGAGCTGATTTCGGGCGGCTTCAGCCCGGGCCAGACATTGGTCATCCGCAAGCTTGCCGAGACGTTCGGCATTTCGACGACGCCAATCCGCGAGGCGCTGCAACGGCTCGTCGCCGAGCGGCTTCTGGAGTTGCAGAACAACCGCTCGATCATCGTGCCCTTGCTGTCTGCCCCCGCCTTCGAGGAACTGACGCGCATCCGCGTCGCGGTGGAGGGGCTGGCGGGCGAGATGGCCGCCTCGCGCATCACCGAAGACGGGCTGGTCGACATACAGGCCACGCTGGCGGGCATGCAGCGCGCGATCGAGGCGGGCGACGCCGGGGCCTATCTCGCGCTCAACGAGGCCTTCCACTTCGCCATCTACCGGCATGCCGGCGCGCCGATCCTCCTCAACATGATCCGTGATCTCTGGGGGCGGGTTGGGCCCTATCTCAAGCTCCTGATGCAGGCTGAGCGCTACAAACCCCAGTCGAACGAGGCGCATCGCAAGATCGTCGCGGCATTGGCGCAGCGCAACGGCGCCGACGTCAGGACCTCCATAGAACAGGACATCGCCACGGCGGCAGCGGTGCTGGCGGGGAACCTTCGCGCGGCCGAATGACGACGCGATCCCGTCGCGCCCCGGCGATCGGCCTATCCGGTCTTGTCCAGCCGGTCGCGAAGCATGCTCCACGGCAGCAGCGCGTTCGGCGCGAAGCGCAGCAGGCTGTGGAACGGCATCGGCGACGGTGGCCCGAAGGGCAGCGGCAGATCGCGGGCGTCGGTTCCACCAGCCCAATCCGCAAGCACCTTGCCCAGGGCCGTGGTCATGGCGATGCCGCGGCCGTTGCAGGCGCGACCCGCGATCAGCCCCGGTCCGAGATCGATGAGGTGGGGCAGGAAATCGGGTTCGACCGCAGCCATGCCCGACCAGCCATAGGCGAGCGGCGGCAGGTCCGGGAGCTCGAGATGCCGGGCCAGCCGCCGCTGGATCGTCTGCGGCAGGCGTCGGTCCGCACCGGGGCCGAAGACATGCATGCCGCCGCTGATCAGCCTGTTTTCGGCATCGAAGCGGTAGGTGAAGAGATTGCGTCTCGTGTCGCCGACGCCTTGCCCGCCGGGCAACAGGCGGCTGCGCACCTCGCGCGGCAGCGGCGCCGTCGCGATCTGGAAGATTTTCAGCGGGAAATAGGTTTTCCGAAGCCCCGGATTGAGCTGTCCGCCATAGGCGTTGGTGGCGATCAGCACCTTTCCTGTGCGCACCGAACCCATTTGCGTCTTCAGCGACCAGCCGTCCGCGATACGGTTGATCGCGGCGACGCGCGTGTGCTCGAACAGGCGCGCGCCGGCTTTTTCCGCTACGTCGGCCAGGCCGCGCGCATAGGCGACCGGATTGAGCACGCCTCCGGAACGATCCATCCAGCCGCCGACATAACCGCGCGCGCCGGTTAGCGCCTCCGTTTCTTGCCGGTCCAACACGACGGCCGGCCGGCCGCGCTGCGCCCATTGCCCTGCGCGTGATTTGACCTTTTCGAGCGCAACAGGGGAATGTGCCGGCTGGATCCAACCGCTCTGCACTGCGTCGCATTCGATACCGTGCCGCCTGATCAGGCCGAAGACCAGATCGGCGCTGCCGGCCGCGAATTCGATCAGCCTCTCGCCGCGCTCGGGTCCAAGATGGGCCTTTATCGCATCCGGATCCATTTTGGCGAAATTCGGCACGATGAAGCCGGCATTCCTGCCGGTAGCACCCCAGGCGATGGTTTCGGCTTCAAGGACCGCGACCGAAAGACCTCTGGCCGCGGCATGCAAGGCGGTCGAAAGGCCGGTGAAGCCGCCGCCGACGATGGCAAGGTCGACATCGAGCTCGCCTTCCAGCGCCGGGCGGAGGCGGGTCTCACGGCTGACCGCGTGCCAAAGCGAAAGCGCTTCCTGCCGGGCCATTGCGGTCACGAGCCGCTCTCGCTGGCGGCCACCTTCGCCCGCTTGCCGAGCCGTGCCCGCCGCGGCCGTTCCCCGAACAGTCCGTTGGGGCGGACCAGGAGGATGATGCACAGCATGACGCCGATTGCGACGATCTGCAGGGACGCGGCGCGGGCCTGTTGCTCCGGCGGGAACAGCGCGCTGGTGAGCGTGCCCGACCCGGCCCATATCCCCCAGACCAGGATGCTGCCGATGACGGCACCGGCATTGCTGCCCGAGCCGCCGACGATCAGCATCACCCAGACCTGGAAGGTCAGGATCGGCAGGTAATTGTCCGGCGCAATGAAGCCGGTGAAATGCGCCTGCAAGGCGCCCGCTAGGGCCATGATGGCGCCGCCGACCGCGAAGGCCTGGACACGGTAGAAGCGCGCGCTCTTGCCGAGCGAGATCGCCGCCCGCTCATCCTCCCGCAGCGCCTTCAGCACCCGGCCCCACGGGCTGCGAGACAGGTGCTCCAGCGCCAGATAAACGACCAGCGTGACCGCCGAGACGACGGCAAGGTTCGACAGGTTGAACAGCAGCGGCGTCTCGGCGAGGCTGCCGAAGGGGCGCGGGATGAAGCCGATGCCGAACGGACCGCCGGTCAGTTTCTGCGCATTGAGCGCGACCAGTTGCACGACCACGGCGACGCCGAAGGTGGTGATGGCAAGATAGTCGGATCTGAGCCGCAGCGTGGCGATGCCGGTCAGGGCCGCGGCGATGCCGCCGACGACCATGGCGCCGAGCCAGCCGGCCAGGATCGGCAGGCCGAAACCGCCCAGACGCGCGGCATCGTCCGGCGTCGTCAGCAGCGCCGACGTATAGGCGCCGATGGCGACGAAGCCGGCGAGCCCGACATTGAAGAGCCCGGTCAGCCCCCATTGCAGATTGAGCCCCAGCGTGACGAGCGAAAAGATCAGCGCCGTGGTCAGGAAGAAAGCGCCATAGCCGAGCAGGTCCATCAGCGTTCCCTCACACCAAAAAGGCCGATCGGCCGCACGAACAGCACCGCCATCAGGATGATGAAGGAGACCGCCGCGCGCCATTCGGCGCCGATCAGTTGCACGGCGCCCGCTTCGGCGAGCCCGATGATCAACCCGCCGAGCACGGCGCCCGGGATGCTGCCGATACCGCCCAGAATGGCGGCCGCGAACATCGGCAGCAGCATGTCGAAGCCCATGAATGGGCGGATCTGCACCAGGATGCCGATCATCACGCCGGCGACGCAGGCAAGCGCTGCGCCGAGGATCCAGGTGACGCGCACCACCTTGGCGACATCGATGCCGACGACGCGGGCAAGTGCTGCATTCTGGCTCAGGGCCTGCATGGACCGGCCGGTCTGCGTGCGCGTCATCAACAGGTGTACGCCCAACACCAGAATTGCTGTCAGCAGCAACAGCGCGATCTGGTCCGGCGTGATGCGGATGCCGAAGCCGACCGGCATGGCGATCTGGATGGCGCGGCTGAAATAGGTCGGGCGTGAGGTGAAGGTGAACTCGAGCAGGCTTCGCAGCGCCATCGAGGCGCCGAAACTTGCCATCACCACGATGATGGCCTGGCCCTGAGAGCGCAGCCGCGCGAACAGCACCTTGTCGAGCAGCAGCGCCAGCAGGGCGGTGAATGCCATGCCGACGACCAGCGCGACGATGAGCGGCCAGCCGAAGGAAAGCGGGGCGATCGGCGCCACCTTGCCGATCGTCGCGCCGATGGCGCCTACGACGGCCAGCGTCGCATAGGTGCCCCAGGCCATGAAGTCGCCATGGGCGAAGTTCGAGAAGCGCAGGATCGAATAGGTCAGCGTCACGCCGATGGCGCCGAGGCCGATCATCGAGCCCGTCAGCAATCCGTCGACGATGAATTGCAGGTTCATGCCGCACTTCCCTTGCCTGAAGGCGCGGCCTTGCCGGCGCTGTCCGGGCGCTGGCCAAGATAGAGCTCGGCGACCACCGGATCGCTCCACAATTCAGCGGCGATGCCCTCGTGCCGGTCCTTGCCTTCGACCAGCACATAGGCGCGGTCGCCGATGGCGAGCGCCGCCTTGGCGTTCTGTTCGACGAGAAGGATGGTGACGCCGGACTTGCGGATGCCGGCCAGCATCTCGAACACCATCGAGACGAATTTCGGCGACAGGCCGGCCGACGGCTCGTCCAGCACCAGCACCTTGGGATGGACGATCAGCGCCCGCGCCACGGCCAGCATCTGGCGCTGCCCGCCCGACAGATTGCCGGCGGCGATACGGCGCTGGCGCGCCAGGTCCGGGAAGGTCGCGTACATCTCGTCGATGCGGGCGGGAACCTCGCGGCGCTCGATAATGCCGCAGGCAACCCTGAGATTGTCGTCGACCGACATCAGTGGAAACACGTTCTCGGTCTGAGGCACGAAGGCGAGCCCAAGCCGCACCATGGTGTGGGCCGGTGCGGTGGTGATATCCTTGCCGTCGAGGAGAACGGTGCCGCCGGTGACCGGGACGAGACCGGCAATTGCCTTGATCAGGCTCGACTTGCCGGCGCCGTTGGGGCCGAGAACGACGACGATTTCGCCCTTCTTCACGGTGATCGAGGCGCCGCGCACGATCGGCACGCCGGGTTCGTAGCCGGCTTCGAGGTTGCGGACGTCAAGCACGGTGCCGGTCACGCCGCGCCCCCGAGATAAGCCTCTATCACGCGCGGATCGCGCGCCACCTCGTCGGCCGTGCCTTCGCACAGAAGCTCGCCGCCCGCCATCACCAGGACGCGATGGCAAAGCCGCGTCACCATGTCGATGTTGTGCTCGATCAGAAGAAAGGTGATGCCGCTTCTGTTGATGTCGCGGATGCGGTCGATGATGACTTCGAGCAGCGTGGCGTTGACGCCGGCCGCGGGCTCGTCGAGCAGGATGATCGCCGGGTCGGCCATCATCACACGGGCAAGTTCGAGCAGTTTGCGCTGGCCGCCCGAAAGCACCCGCGCCGGTTCGTGCGCCAGCCGGGTGAGCGAGACGAGTTCAAGCAGTTCGGCAGCCTTCTCGGCGGCTGCCTTCTCTTCGGCGGCGACCCGCCACGGGATCAGGAAATTGGCGAGCAGCCGCTCCCCTGCCTGACGTTGCGCGGCGAGCATGACGTTTTCGATCAGCGTGAGATTGGGCAAGGGCCGGGGAATCTGAAAGGTGCGCCCAAGACCGCGGCCAATGCGCAGGTGCGCTGCTTCGCCGGAGACGAGCGCCCCGTTGAGACGTATCTCGCCGCTTGTAGGCAGGATGCTGCCGGCGAGCAGGTCGAACATCGTCGTCTTGCCGGCGCCGTTGGGGCCGATCAGGCCGAGGATCTCGCCCGGGCGGACCTCGAACGAAACATCGTTGACGGCGACAAGGCCGCCGAAACGCCGCACGACGTTCTTTGCTGCCAGAACCGGCGCCTGGGTCTCCGTCCCATGCCGTTTCGCCGTGTCGTTCATCAAGCCCTCTGGCCGAAGCGATCTTTGCCGCTTTCTGATTTTTTGATTTGTGATCACACTTGCTTTGATCACGCTAATCAGCTTTAATTTTCTCCGCAAGCCGAAAACAGGCCAGGCCGTCGAAAAGGCCAAGATCGGGAACGCCATGCAAAGGGCTGCTGTCGAGCGCACCAACGAGGTCATCGCCGCGCAACTCGCGCCGGTCGGCCGCGAGACGGTGCAGGACCGCGTCTATTCCGAATTGCGCAGGGCGCTGATTGGCGGTCTCTTCGAGCCGAGCCAGGTTCTGACCATACGCGGCCTTGCCGATGCGCTGGTCACGTCTACCATGCCGGTGCGCGAGGCGCTTGGGCGGCTGATCACGGAAAAGGCGCTGGAAGCGCTTCCAAACCGCTCGGTGCGGGTGCCGCCGATCACGCTGGAACGCATCGACGACCTCCTGCGCGCCCGTGCCCTGATCGAAGGCGAGGCAATCGCGCTTGCCGCCGCGCGCATGGATCCGCGTCAGATCGCCACCATCGAAACTATTCTCGGTGAATGGGACGAGATGCGGGCGCTGAAGCACAAGAAGGATGTCGACCGCGAGGTGACGCTCAATCAGAGCTTTCATTTCGAAATCTATCGCGCCTGCGGTTCCGCCGTGCTGATCCCGATGATCGAGAGCCTCTGGCTGCAATCGGGACCATGCATCCGAGTTGCAATCTATGCCTTTTCCGAGGCCGGCGAAGTCGACACCGCCCATTATCATCGCAGCATCGTCGCCGCGCTTGCGGCGCAGGATGCCCAGGCCGCACGCGAGGCGCTGGTGGCCGACATCAGCCGCCCTTTCGCTTTCCTGCGCGACAAGCTGAAGTTGACGGCAAAAGCGGAGTGAATGCCTGATATGACCAGACGCATCATCAGGATCACCGAGCCGCATTCCGAGCTGTCGGTGACGGCGCAGTTGCTGCCGGAAAAAGCGCCAGAGAACGCAACGTTCCTGTGGTCTTACCTGGCCGAGCCGCGCGTCGTCGCGGGCATTCATGCCATGTGGACCGGCCCGGAAATCTCCTGTCCGATCCCCGCGGCGCATCTGGACGGCGAGGCCTTTGCCCAGGCCTTGCCGGCGGAGAACGCGACGCTGACGCCGCAGCCCGGCGACATCGTGCTTTCCTATGTGCCGCCGCGCATGTGGGGCGGCAACCCGCATGCGATCTTCGACATCGGCCTGTTCTACGGGCAAGGCGCGCGCCTGCTGTTTCCGATCGGCTGGCTGGCGGGGAGCGTCGTTGCGCAGGTGCTGCCTGAGCAACGCGATCAGTTCGCATCTGCCTGCGGCATCATTCGCCGCAATGGCGCCTGCGACGTCACCTTCGCGCGGCTGGAGAGCTGAAATGGCTGAACGCGACGACAGCTTCGAACTTTTCGACCTCCGCGTCGAGGCTGTCGTCCCCGAGGGCAAGCCGGTGTATTGCGGCGCCAAGCCCGGCGACTATTTCGAGCTGAAGGGCGAGATGCTGTCGATGCCGGCGGGCCAGGGATTTTCGATCTATTCCATAGCGGCCGTGCTGCCGCTGCTGGCGGCGAAGCAGCGCCCCACCCATGCCAATGACTGGATGACCTCGGATGCCGAGATCGCCTGTCCCGATCCCAATTGCGCCAGCAGGCTCAGGATCGTCAGGACCGGCAAACGGCGGTTCAGCCACGCCGAGACCACGGCGGTGCCGCTGCCGAAGGAGAGTGAGCAGAGATGACCGCCAAGACTTTCGAACTCAGCCCCGGCTACACAATCTCGCGCGTCATTCGCGGTGGCTGGCAGTTGGCCGGCGGCCACGGCGCGGTCGACCGTCAGCAGGCGGTGTCCGACCTGATCGCCACGTTCGACGCCGGCATCTGGACCTATGACTGCGCCGATATCTACACCGGCGTCGAGGAGCTGATCGGAGCGGCGCGGCTGCGTCTGGCCAACGAACGCGGTCTCGATGCCGCCGCCAGGATGAGGGTGCACACCAAGCTGGTGCCGGACCTCGAGCGGCTCGCCGGCATCAGCCGCGACTACATCAGAGGCATCGTCGACCAGTCTCTGCGCCGGCTGAAGACCGAACGGCTCGACCTCGTGCAGTTCCACTGGTGGGACTATTCAGTGCCTCGCTATGTCGACGCGATGGGTTGGCTCGACGAGCTACGGCTGGAAGGCAAGGTGCGCAATGTCGGCACCACCAATTTCGATACGCAGCGCCTTGGCGAGATCCTGTCGGCCGGCGTGCCAGTCGTCAGCCAGCAACTGCAATACTCCGTCCTCGACCAGCGTCCGGCGGCGAGCCTCGCCGCGCTCGCGGCACGCAACGGCGTCAGCTTTCTCTGCTACGGTTCGGTGGCCGGCGGCTTTCTCGGCGACAGATGGCTCGGCGTCGCCGAGCCGGACATGCCGCTCGAAAACCGCTCGCTGGTCAAATACAAGCTGATCATAGACGATTTCGGCGGCTGGGAGCTCTTCCAGGCCCTGCTCAGGGTGCTGAAGCGGATCGGCGACCGCCACGGCGTCGACATCGCCACTGTCGCCAGCGCCTGGGTGCTCGAGCAGCCGCAAGTGGCGGCCGTCATCGTCGGCGCCCGCAACCAGGCGCATGCGCTGGCCAATGCGAAGATCATGGATGTCGCGCTCGGGGCCGAGGACCGGGCGGAGATCGGCGCCGTGATCGCCCAGAGCCGGGGTCCCCTCGGCGACGTCTACACGCTGGAGCGCGACCGTCACGGCCGCCACGGCTCGATCATGCACTACAATCTCAACGCGGCCCGGCCATGAGCGCCACCACCGAAAGCCTGTTTTCGCGGGCCAGCACCGAAATCGTCGAGTTGCATCGCTTCTTCGTCGACTGGTTCGTCGCATCGCGCGCCGGCAAGGCCGATTTCAGCCGCTTCGAACGCGTCATGGGCGAAGGCCTGGCCATGGTCACGCCTGACGGCACGGTCCTCGATCGCGATGCGGTGGTCGACCATGTCCGCGCAAGCTGCGCTTCCTGCGACGAAGCCTTCGCCATCTCGATCGAGGACATCCGGCCGGGCTGGCAAACCGGCGGCGCGATCGTCGTGCTCTATGTCGAGGCGCAGTTGCGAGGCGGCAAGCATAGCCGCCGTCAGTCGAGTGCGCTCTTCACCACCAATCCATCGGCGCCCAACGGCGTCGAATGGCGACATCTGCATGAAACCTGGCTGCAGATGCCGGAAAGCTGAACAGGCTCCAGGCGTGAAATTTGGTTCGTGTAACTCGATTCGTGTAGCTCAAGGGGAACAACAATGAGAAAGACGATACTCCAACTCACCACCGCGCTCGCTCTCGTGATGATTGCCAGCGCGGCACATGCCGCCGACTGCAAGATCACGGTCGGCCTAGTCATGGAATTGACCGGACCGGCCGGTGAATACGGCCAGGCCGGCGCAAAATCGGTCGAGATGGCCTTCCGCGACATTAACGACGCCGGCGGCGTTCGCGGCTGCGATCTGGTGACCGACACGCGTGATAGTCAGAGCCAGGGCAATATCGCCGTCGATGCGGCGACCCAGTTGGTTCAGGTCAAGAAGGTGCCGGTGATCATCGGCGGCATCATCTCCTCTGTGTCGATCCCGATCCTGACCTCGGTCACCGCCCCGGCCAAGATCGTGCAGGTCTCGCCGGCTTCGTCCTCGCCGACGCTGACCGCACTCGGGCGCGATGGCAAGACCAACGGCATCTTCTTCCGCACCATCACCTCCGATGCGCTGCAAGGCGTGGCCGCCGCGAAATACGCCATCGACAAGGGCTTCAAGAAGCTGTCGATCATCCATGTCAACAATGATTTCGGGGTCAACATGGTGGCCGAATTCTCCCGCGCCTACAAAGCGCTCGGCGGCACCGTCGTCTCCGACACGCCCTACAATGAGAAGCAGTCGAGCTATGCCTCGGAAGTCACGGCGGCCATGGCCGGCGAGCCTGACGGGCTTTATCTCGTCAGCACGCCGGTTGACGGCGCCACCGTCGCCCGCACCTGGATTTCGCAAGGGGGCGTGCAGAAATTCCTGCTCAATGACGGCATGAACAGCCCGGACTTCATCGAGTCCGTCGGCGCCGACTATCTCAAGGAGGCCTATGGCACCTCGTCCGGCACCAGCCCGACCGCCTCCACCGACTACTTCACCAAGAACTACAAGGCGTTTTCGGGCATCGAACCGTCCAATCCCGCGGCCGACCGTTCCTATGATGCCGGCGCCATTGTCGGCCTGGCAATCGCCATCGCCGGCTCAGAGGATCCGGCCAAGATCAAGGACGCCATGTACAAGGCGGTCGATCCGGCTGGCGCGCCCATCTTTGCTGGCAAGGAAGAATTCGCCAAGGCGCTCGGATTGATCAAAGACGGCAAGCCGATCCGCTACGAAGGTGTCATCGGCCCGGTCGCCTTTGACAAATATGGCGACATCACCGGTCCGTTCCGCTTGTGGAAGATCGTCGACGGCAAGGTGACGACCGACGGTGAAATGACCACCGACGACGTCAACGCCCTGCAGGCGAAGCTCCAATAGGCCGCCACATCAGGCAGTCCGGCACCGCTCGCTCGATGCCGGACTGCGAGCAACCCGCTCCGGCACTGCGCTCTGAAACATGCCGTCCACAACAACGGTTGCGGGTTTCATTCTCCCGACTCGCGTGACAGCCAGCGCCTGCGTCTTTCGCGCTGTTCGGCCAGCTCGGCCTCGTCCCAGTAGCCGATCAGCACGCCGGACTCGATCAACGGATCGAAGTGCCGCATCTTGTCGTCGTTTCCCGTCAACCATTCCTCGGCGGCGGTGATGCGGTTGTTGGGCAGCGCCAGCCAGCGGAACAGCGCCTGCCGTAGTCGTTCGATGTCGGCCGCCGCCGATGCTTCGGTGCCGAGATCGCGCAGTTCGTCCGGATCGCCGTTCAGATCGAAGAACATCGGCGCCAGGCCCTCGCCATGGACCAGTTTGAAGCGGCCGTCGGTGATCATGTAGAGCTTGCAGTCGGCGACCGGCATAACGAGCTTCAGCCGCGCGGCATCGCCGCCATAGTCGTACTCGCTCACCGCGTGGCGCCGCCAGTTCACGTCCTGGCCGGCCAGCAGCGGCGCCAGCGACCGGCCCTCGAGAACGTGCGGCTTCGCCTTGCCGCCGAAGAAGTCGAGGAAGGTGGGCGCGAGGTCGATCATCTCCACCAGCGCCTCCGACGTCGTGCCGCGCGTCGCGTCGGCCTGCCGGCGCGGATCGTAGACGATCATCGGCACCTTGGCCGCGACATCGTGGAACAGGTATTTTTCGCCCAGCCAATGGTCGCCGAGATAATCGCCGTGGTCGGAGGTGAACACGATCAGCGTGTTGTCGAACAGACCGCGCTCCTCCATGAACTCGAACAATCCGCCCAACTGATCGTCGATCTGCCTGATCAGGCCCATATAGCAGGGAACGACCCTTTCGCGGACCTCGTCGCGGGAGAAGTTCCTGGAATAGCGCTCCTGCTGGAAGGCTTCGAAGATCGGGTGAGGCGAGACGCGTTCTGCTTCGCTGCGCACGACCGGCTTTATGTCGGCCTTGCCGTACATGTCGTGATAGGGCGCCGGCACGATGTAGGGCCAGTGCGGCTTGATGTAGGAGAGATGCGCGCACCAGGCTTCGCCCTTTGCCTCGGCCTCCTCGATGAAGCGCATGGCGCGGCGCGTCATGTAGGGCGTTTCCGAATGCTCCTCGGGAATGCGCGCCGGCTTGTCGGCATGGACGAGCAGCCAGCCGTTGAAATTCTCGCCGTTCTCGCCTTCACCGGAATTGGCCCAGTGCTCCCACGGATTGGCGGCGTCGAAGCCGTGCTCGCGCAGATATTGGTCGTAGGCCGGGTCGGGATCGTAGGCGGACGACGGATGCAACCCGTCGTCGCGCTCGAACGGTTCGAAGCCGCATTCGGCGACGCGCACGCCGATGATGGACGTCTTGTCGATGCCGAGGCGCTCCATGCCTTCCTCGTCGGCCCTCATATGCGTCTTGCCGATCAGCGCGCAGCGCACGCCGATCTCGCGCAGATGCTCGCCGAGCGTAGGCTCGCCGATCCTGAGCGGCACGCCGTTAAGCGTCGATCCGTGCGAGCGGACATAGCGGCCTGTATAGGCACTCATGCGCGAGGGCCCGCACACGGTCGATTGCACATAGGCGTTGGTGAAGCGCACGCCGCGGCTGGCCAGCCGGTCGATATTCGGCGTGTGCAGGGTCTGGTGTCCGGCGCAGCTCAAATAGTCGAAGCGCAGCTGGTCGCACATGATGAAAAGGACGTTGCGGCGGTCTGTCATTGGTCGTCCGTCATTGTGGTTCGCGCAAGACCGGTGTGCCAGAACGGCCGATGTCCTACAACGATGCCTCAAAATATCATTTTACCCAACCAGATGCCTCATGCACTGTGAGAGCCGGGAGGGTCCAAATCGTGCCGTTCGTCACCATTGGCGGCCTTGCGCTGCACCACCGCTATATCGAGGCGACCGGCACCGCGCGGCCGGTGATCTTCATCAATTCGCTGGGTACCGATTTGCGCATCTGGGACGATGTCATCTCGCAATTAAGCGGTGACATGCCTCTGCTGGTCTACGACAAGCGCGGCCACGGACTTTCCGATATCGGCAGCGGCATCCGGTCGATCGATGATCATGTCGACGATCTCCTGGGCCTCATCGATCATTTCGATCTCGGCAGGGTCGTGCTGTTCGGCCTGTCGGTCGGTGGCTTGATCGCGCAGCGGCTCTATACCCGTCATCCCAGCTGCGTTGAGGCTCTGATCCTGTCCGACACGGCGCACAAGATCGGCACGGACGAGAGCTGGAATAAGCGTATCGCCACCGTCGAGCGCGACGGGATCGAGGCGATAGCCGACGGTGTGATGGAAGCATGGTTCACGCCCGGCTTCCATGCCGCGCGTGCGGCCGACCTTGCCGGTTGCCGCAATATGCTGACTAGGCAGGCGCTGCCGGGTTACATCGGGACATGCATGGCGGTCCGCGACGCCGACCTCACCGAGGCCGCGCGGCGTATCGCGGTGCCGACACTTTGCATGGTCGGCGACCAGGACGGCTCGACACCGCCCGATCTCGTCCGCTCGCTGGCAGCGCTGATCCCCGGCGCCCGCTTCGAAATCATTCCTAATGCCGGCCATATTCCCTGCATCGAACAGCCGGAGGCGGTGGTCGCGCTGATCCGCGATTTTGTCGCGTCGCCTCCTCCGGGGCAGAAACCTTTGAGCGCGGCTACCCCTTGATCGCCGAGCCGACGATGGAATCGACGAAAAAGCGCTGCAGCAGGACGAAGAGGATGAGCGGCGGCAGCACGGCAAGCGTCGCGCCGGCCATCACCAACCCGGTGTTGACGGCGCCTCTGTTGTAACTCAACAGCCGGCTGAGGCTGATGACGATCGGATAGGCGTCGGCGTTGCCTTGTAGCACGGTCAGCGGCCACAGATAGCTGTTCCAGTGATAGACGAAGGCAAACAGCGCCAATGCCGCGATCGCCGGCGCCACGCTGGGCGCCACGATCTTGAACAGGATCAGCAGTTCGGAGGCGCCGTCCATGCGCGCAGCGTCGATCAGATCGTCAGGCACGCTTGCAATGAACTGGCGCATCAGGAAGATACCGAAGGCATTGGCGAGGTTGGGCACGATGATGCCGGCGAGGCTGGCATTGAGGCCGATCGAGCCGACGAGGCGATAGAGCGGGATCAGCGTCACGATCGGCGGCAGGAACATGGTCGCGATCAGCACCGAGAACAAAAGCGAGCGGCCGGGGAAGTGGTATTTGGCGAAGGCGTAGCCGGCCATCATGCTGGTGATGAGGATACCGGCTGTGGTGATCGAGGCGATGACCAGGGAATTCCACATAGAACGGCCGACATTGACCACGCCCGAAACTTTCTCATAGGCGTCGAGGCTCGGCGTGTGCGGGATCCACACCGGCGGCACCTGCATGCTCTCGGCCGGAGTCTTGAGACTGGACAGAACCATCCAAACCAGCGGAAAGGCCGACGCCACGGCCACGAGCAGCATGAGCGTGGCCAGCAGCGCCTTGCGGCCGGCGGGGCGTCTGCGCGGCAACCGGCTCGACGATCCCGCGCTCATTCCTGATCCTTCCGGTTGGCAAAGGCGAACAGAGCGCAGACCACGACGATCAGCGACAGCATCAGCATGACGGCCATGGCCGAACCCAGTCCGCCCTGCGCGCGCTCGATGCCGACACGGCGGATGTGGTAGGTCAAGACATTGGTCGAGCCGACCGGCCCGCCCTGCGTGATCAGCGCCACCGGCTCGAACACCTGCACGGCGTTGATGATGGCGATGACCGCGCTGAACAGGAGCGTGCGCCGCAGCAGCGGCAAGGTGATGAAGCGGAACTGCTCGAAGCGGTTGGCGCCGTCGAGTTTTGCCGCCTCGTAAAGGCTCCCGGAAATCTGGGTCAGCCCCGCAATCGCCAGCACCGTGAAATAACCGACCTGCTGCCACACATTGAGCAGGACGATCGAGATCAGCGCCGAGCGCGGCGACGACAGAAAGGGTTGCGGGCCGATGCCGAGCAGGCCGAGCATCTGGTTCAGCGGCCCTTCACCAGGCGAATAGAGCTTCGACCACACCAGCGCCACCGCGATCATCGGCACCATGTAGGTGGAAAACAGCACGGTCCGCAGCGCTGTGCCGCCGCCAACATCGTGCTGGTGGACCATCAGTCCGAAGGCGACCGAGAGCGGCAGGATGAGGATGACGGAAAGCGCGGTGTAGATGGAGGTGTTGATCAACGCGCCCTTGAAGTCGCGTCCGACCGAGGTCGGCCCGAAAATCTCGCGAAAATTGTCGAGGCCGATGAAGCTGGCGCTGGAAAAGGGCGTCTGCGTCGACCAGTCCTGGAAGGACAGCCAGAGCGTGAGCAGCATCGGCAACAGGATGAAGATGCCGATCAGCGTCACGGCGGGCGCCAGCATGATGCCCGCCGAGGCACGGTACCTGTTGATCATGGTTCAGTCTACTTGGCGGCGCGCTCCAGGATCGAGGCGGCGTCCGCTTGCGCCGTCGCCTGCGCATCCTTGGCCGAGACCTGGCCGTACTGCAACGCCTCCAGCGTCTGCTGCAGAGATTCCGAGAACTCCTGTCCGCCCGGCACGACCGGGAAGGGCTTGGCGTCGGCCAGCACGCTGACATAGCCCGACAGGAATTCCGAGCCGAGCTTGTCCTTGTGGGCCTCGATATCGGAGCTGCGCGAGGGCAGGATGCCCATCGACATCAATATGTCGGACATCGCCGAGGCGCCGTTCTTGCCGGATTTCGGATTGTTGAGCCAGGCCAGGAATTCCCATGCGGCCTTCTGCTCGGCCTGGCCGGCATTGCCGTTGACCACCGTCATCCAGGAATAGGAGATCGAATGCGGCTTGTCGCCGCTCGGGCCGACGGGGATTGGTGCGGTGGCGATATCCGCGAACCTGTCGCCCATGCCTGCCTTCAGCGCGCTTTCCCACCAATTGGCCATGATGATCATGCCGGTCTTACCGGAGACGAAATTGTCGAGGAAGGGGCCGGTGGTGTTGGCGTCTGCCGTCGCCATGGCCGGCACGCTGGCGCCCGATTTGATGAGCTCCTCATAGAGCTGGAAGGTCTGCGCGGCCTGCGGAGTGTCCAGCGCCGGCTTGCCGTCCTTGACCAGGTCGCCGCCATTGGAGACCAGCAGCGAGGCGAAGGGGTGGACGACGCCCGCCGCCCAGGAATTGATCATGCCGAAACCCTGCTGGCCGGCATCCTTGTTGGTCAGCTTCTTCGCCGCCTCCTTGAACTCGTCCCAGGTCTTCGGCGCAGCAGTAATGCCGGCCTGCTTGAACAGTGCCTTGTTGTAGTTCAGCGCGTAGACGTCGATCTCGTTGGGAATGCCGTAGAGCTTGCCGCCGACCGACGCGGCGCTCACCACGCCAGCGGGCCATGCTCCCTTGACCTCTTCGGCGACGGGGTCGGGGGCGGGCGCGACGAGCTTGTCGCGGGCGAGCTCAGGCAACCAGAGATCGTAGATGCCGCCGATCGTGGGACCGTCCGCGCCGCCGCCCTGGGAGCGCAGCGTGGTCAGCAGATCGCCGAAGGGAACGGCGCGCACGGTGACGCTGACATCTGGATTTGTCTTCGCATAGTCCTTGGCCGCCGCTTCCAGCAATGCGACCGTCTCCGGCGACCAATGGGTGAGATAGGAGATGTTGACCGACTGCGCCCAGCCGCTGGCGGGCAGGATGGCCAGGCTCGCGGCCAGAGCCAGTTTCGAAGTCCAGGCAAGAGACATCCTCATCCTCCCTCAGGCTAGCGATCACGATGACGTTATGACAACATGAAGCATTGGCGCAAGGGCCCGATTGCGAAAAAGCTGCGCATGGCGCTGTCCCTGATTTCTCTGCTGTCCGTTCACATACGAAATTTACGGTGGAAATACAGTTAGCTGTGAAGG
The DNA here is from genome assembly GCF_020165765.1 of Mesorhizobium sp. B264B1B. Lineage (NCBI taxonomy): Bacteria > Pseudomonadati > Pseudomonadota > Alphaproteobacteria > Hyphomicrobiales > Phyllobacteriaceae > Mesorhizobium > Mesorhizobium sp. B264B1B. The sequence continues at coordinate 40,738 of NZ_JAIUIS010000010.1, read as the reverse complement.
AATCATGGTTGATTGGCTTAGCCCAGCCGTTCCCGGAGGGAGTGTCAGACCTCTTGCGGAGGCTGCTATGTCGTTATAATGACTTTCCTGAGGAATGACTCTCCGCGGCGTCGATAGGGCCGTGGGACGCCAAGGACAGATAAAAATGGGAGACTGGCAATGAGCATGCTTTCAATTCACCGACGCGCAGCCCTTGGCCTGATCGGCGGCCTTGCCGCCTGCGCTGGCCTGTTCACCAGCCTGCCGGCGCGGGCCGACAGCACGGTGACGCTGTGGAGCTGGCGCACCGAGGACGAAGCCGCGATGCGCCGCATCTTCGATGCCTTCGAGGCCAAGAACCCAGGCATCAAGGTCAACATCCAGTTCACGCCGGATGCCGACTACCAGAACCGCCTGAGCACGGCGTTGCGTGGCGGGCGCGGGCCCGACATCGCCCAGCTCAAGGCCTATGGCGAATTGCAGCCTTTCGTCGAGGCGGGCTATCTCGACGCGCTCGACGAGAGCGTGCCGGAACTGAAGAGCATGCCGGACGCAGCCCTTGGCGGCGCGCGTGGGCGCTCCGACGGCAAGCTCTACGGCGTGCCCTATTCGGTGCCGATGATGGGCGTCTTCTACAACAAGGATATCTTTGCCGCGCAGGGCATCGAGGTCCCCAAGACCTACAAGGATTTCGTCGCCGCCTGCGACAAGCTGAAGGCGGCCGGCATCACGCCGATCGCCACCGGCGGCGCCAACGGCTCGGCGTGGGAGCTGGAGATCGGCGTCGGCGTCATCGGCCCGACCGTCTACGGCCCCGGCTTTTACGACGAGATGATGACCGGCAAGGCGACCTTCGAGGATCCGCGCTATGTCGCGGCGCTGAAGCGCTTCGCCGAGCTGAAGCCTTATTTCCCCGACGGCTTCGCCGGGATCGACTACACCACCGCCACCCAGCAGTTCATTGGTGGCAAGGCCGCGATGTTTCTTGGCGGTTCGTTCGAGAATGGCAGCTTCAAATCGCAGAACCCGAAGCTGAAATTCTCGATCTTCCCGTTCCCCGCCGACGATGCGGGGGCAAAGCTCTACACCTCGGCCTTCTCGGACGGCTCCTACGGCCTCGTCTCCGAAAGCGCGAACAAGGAAGCCGCGATCAAGGTGCTGGACTTCATGGCCTCGGCCGAATTCGCGCAGATGTTCGCCGACGAACTCGGCTGGCCGCCGGCCCGCACCGATGTCACGGTGAAGGACCCGGTATTGGCCGAGATGATGGAGATGTCGAAGAACTCGACGCCCTACCTGACGCTGGTCGGCTTCCGCTGGCAGTCGCCGACCGCCTCTTCCGTCCTGCAAGCGGAGATCATCGACATGGTCGAAGGCAACATCGCACCGGAGAAGCTGGCGGCCGACATGCAGGCCGCCGTCGCCACCTGGTTCAAGCCGAAGCAGTAAGGAGCCGGGGGGGCCGCAATGCGGCCGGCCTCCCACCGGGCAAGCCACGCATGATCGATCGTCGCCGCAAAAGCAGCCTGAAGCGAACGCAGCAGCGCATGGCCGTGCTTTTCATCCTGCCGGCGCTGGCCGTCTACGCCCTGTTCGTCCTCTATCCCCTGGCGATGTCGCTGTGGGGCAGCTTCTTCATCTGGAAGGGGCTGCGCATCACCGAGTTCGCCGGCCTGTCGAATTTTTCGCGCCTGTTCGTCTTCCCCAGTAGTGCCAGGCTCTACGGCGCCCTCTGGCACAACACCGCCTGGTTCTTCGGCATCATGGTCTTCCAGAACGGCATCGGGCTGCTGTTTGCCTGGCTGCTGTTCCTGCGCGACAGGGGTGCTGCCTTCTTCCAGTCGGTTTTTTTCTTCCCCGCGGTGCTGAGCCCGGTCATCGTCGGTGCGCTGTGGCGCCTGCTGTTGGCGCCGGGCGGCGTGGTCGAATGGGCGCTGAACGGGCTTGGCCTGCATCAGGGCAGCCTAACCGTGCTTGGCAACAGCCACACCGCGCTGGCCATGCTGGTCGCCGTCGACGCCTGGAACTGGATGGGCCTGCCGGTGCTGATCTACACGGCGGGCCTGCGGCAGATTTCGGGCCAGATCTTCGAGGCGGCGAAACTCGACGGCGCCGGCAATGCGCGCATGCTGTTCTCCGTCGCGCTGCCCTTGCTGATGCCGGCGCTGGGCACGCTGACGACTTTGTCCTTCATCAACACCTTCAACCAGTTCGACATCGTCTATGTGATGCAAGGCGTGCAGGGCAATCCGAGCTATTCGACCGACACGCTGGTGACCTATTTCTACAGGCTGGCCTTCGGCGCGGAGGGCGCCGTCGGCATCACCGACATCGGGCTTGCTTTGGCATTGGGCACCATGCTGTTCCTCATCCTCAGCGTCGGCACGCTGTTGATGCTGCGCTTCTTCGACCGCCGCACGGTGCAGCTATGAGCACGCTGGCCATGTCAGGCAATCCCGTGATCTCGCGCCGGCTTTCGCGGCTGCCCGGCTGGACGGTGCTTGCCCTGTGGACGGCGGCCGTGCTGCTGCCGCTCTACATCCTCGTCGTCTCCTGCTTCAAGTCGACGGCCGAAATCTACGACAACCGGCTCGGCCTGCCGGCAAGCTGGGCCTTCGACAATTTCGTCAACGCCTGGACGCGCGCCGACCTCGGCCACAATTTCATCAACAGCCTGATCGTCACCGCCGGCGCGGTCATCCTCACCATCGTCGTCTCGGCCATGGCCGCCTATCCGCTCAGCCGCTATCGGCTGGGCTGGAACGCCATCATGCTCGGCCTGTTCCTGTCCGGCATCATGCTGCCGATAAGGCTCGCCTCGGTCGAGCTGTTCACGCTGATGCGCAATCTCGGCCTGCTGGATTCCCTGACCGGACTGATCCTCGTCTATTCGGCGATCCGCATTCCCTTCGCCGTCTTCATCTTCGCCAATTTCATGCGCGTTCTGCCCTCCGAACTCGACGAGGCGGCACGCATGGACGGCGCCGGCGAGGTCCGCATCCTGTTCCAGATCATCCTGCCGATGGTGAAGCCAGCGGTGTCGATCGTCGCCATCTTCACGGCAATCGCCGTGTGGAACGACTTCTTCTTCCCGCTGATCTTCATCTTCGACGACCGCTACAAGACCGTGCCGCTGGCCATCAGCGTCTTCGTCGGCCAGTACCGCACCGATTGGGGCCTGGTGTTCGCCTCGCTGGCGATCTCCATGGCGCCGATCCTGATCATGTATTGTCTGCTCGCCCGCCAGATTCGAGAGGGCGTAGGCGCCGGGGGAGGCATGAAATGATCGAGGACAGGATCTATGACGCCAAATCCATCCTCGTCGTCGGTGCGCATGCCTTCGATGCCGAGGTGATCGCCGGACCGCTGGCGGCGGCCGCCGTAATGAGGGGCGCCACGGTGACGTTCCTGCACCTGAGCATGGGCGAGCAGGGCCATCCGTGCCTGATCCCCGAGCATTATTGCGCCCAGAAGGAAGAGGAAGCGGGCAGGGCCGCCGCTCGCCTCGGCGTCGCCATACGCAATCTTGGCCTGCATGACGCCTTCCTGCCTTCCGACGACGAGACGGCGCTGAAACTGTGCGATGTCATTCGCGAGCTGAAGCCGGAAGTGGTCATAACCCATTGGCACGGCAGCTGGCACAAGGACCATCGCGCCGCAGCCAAGCTGACGCAGACCGGCATCTTCTTCGCCGCCCTTCCGACTGTTGCGCGCGACCATGCCGCCTTTACGCCGGGCTTGCTGCTGTTCGGCGAGAACTGGGAGGACGATGACGGTTTCCGCCCCGAGCACCTGGTCGACGTCAGCGACGGCTTCGAGGCGTGGAGCGAGGCGGTGCATGAATACGAGCTGGCGCGGGGTCTGAGCAGCTTCCCCTATGTCGATTACTACAGCGCGCTCTACCGTCTGCGCGGCTGCCTGCGCGGCACGCGCCATGCGCAGGCCTTCGCGGCGGCCTCGCATTCCTGGAACGCCGGCAGCGGTCTGTTCGCGCCACCGGCTGCCGGAGGGCGCCGATGACGCGGGTTCTGGCCATCGATCTCGGCGGCACCAATCTGCGCGCCGCCGTCCAGTCCGGCAATGTCAGCGCGCTGGAGAGGCCGAGCCGCGAACCGGCGCCGGCAAGCCTTGATGCCTTCGTCGCCCGTATCACGGCGCTTTGCGCCGAGGCTGGCGCGGTCAAGGCGTTGGGCCTGGCGGTGCCAGGTCTCGTCGAGGGGTCAGTCTGCCGCTGGATCCCGAATCTCCCTTGGCTCGACGGTGTCGACATCGCGGCGCTGTTCCCGCGGTTGCGCGTCGCCGTTGGCAACGACGCGCAGATCGCCCTGCTGGCGGAAGCCGTTGAAGGCAGCGCGAAAGGCATGTCGGATGCGATCCTGCTGGCAATCGGCACGGGCATAGGCTCGGCGGTGCTCGCCAACCACCGCATCGTCGCCGGCACGCATGGCGGCGCCTGCTCGTTCGGCTGGGCCTGCGCCGACATCAAGGACCATGGCGAGGAGCGCAGCGGCTGGCTGGAGCGCGTTGCATCGGGCCGCGCGCTTGATGCGCTTGCCGGCCAGGTCGGCCTTGCCAGCGGCCGCCAGCTGATCGCGGCTGCCCAGGCGGGCGAACTCGCGGCACAGACCCTGCTCGAGTTGCCGGCGCGCCGGCTGGGCACCGCGCTTGCCGGCGCCGTCGCGCTGCTCGACCCCCAGGTGATCCTGGTTTCCGGCGGCCTTGCCGATGCGCTTGACGTCATCGGACCGCCGCTGCTTGCCGCGCTGCGGCGCCAACTGCCGCCGCATCTCCGCGGCATTTCTCTCAAGGCTGGCGCGTTCGGCCCCGGCGCCGGCCTGGTCGGTGCGGCAGTGGCCGGACAGGCCGGAAGCGGGTGGAGACAGATCCGATGAGTGAAGCCAGTTTTCAGCAGCCGGATCGCAGAAGGCCCGAGCCGCTCTGGTATCAGGTCGAGGAGGCCATCCGCGCCATCGTCAAGAGCGGCGAATGGGCGACGGGCGACCAGATCCCGGCCGAAGACCGGCTGGGCGCGCTTTTCGGGGTCAGCCGCATCACGCTGCGCCACGCTTTGCGCAATCTGGAGGAAAGCGGATTGCTGCGCCGCGAACACGGACGCGGCACCTTCGTGCGCTCCACCACGCTCGTCGCCGGCACCCGCGAACTGACGAGCTTCACCCAGGAGATGGGCAATATCGGCGTCGTTGCCGGCTCGCGCCTGCTCGATTGCAGCCTCACCATCGCCAATGCGGCGGCGGCCGGCGCGCTGGAGATTGAGGAGGGTGACCCGGTGGTGCGCATCCGGCGGCTGCGGCTCGGCAACAACGAACCGATCGGCATCCAGACGGCGCAGCTCTCAGCCGCACGTGTGCCGGGCTTCCTCGACGCCGGCCTGCTGCAGGGATCGCTGTACGAGGCGCTGGAGCGCCACTACGGCATCGTGCCGGTGGCGGCGCGCGAGAATTATCGCGTCGGCGCGGTTGGCGCGGCGGATGCCGAGCTGCTCGATCTGCCGGTCGGCAGTCCGGCTTTCGTGGTCGAGCGTATCGCCACCGACGAGCGCGGTCCGTTCGAGTTCACCGTCTCCATCATGCGCGGCGACCGCTACGAGATACGCTCGACGCTGCGCGCCGGGCGCGTCCCGTCAAATCCGCGAAGCTGATCCATCATCACCCAAGCAGACACTTAACAGGAGTACCCACGTGTCCGACCTCTACATTCACCGTCTCGCCGCCCTCATCGACCAGGCAGCGAAAACCAATGAAGCGGCCTTTGGCCAGGCAGCCAGCCGCTTTGCCGACTCGCTTGAAGGCGGCGGTCTGATCCATCTCTACGGTTCAGGCCATTCGGTGCTGCCGGTGCAGGAAGTGTTTCCGCGTTACGGCAGCTATGTCGGTTTCAACCCGCTGACGGACCCGCGCGTGATGTGGCACAATGTGCTCGGCGCCGGCGGCGTGCGTGAGCTGCTGTGGCTGGAGCGCACCGAGAAATACGCCGAAAAATTCCTGGATCATCAGCCGCTCAACAAGGGTGACTCCATCATCATCTTCGGCCACAGCGGCCGCAACTCTTCCGGCATCGATACGGCGCTCTATGCCAGGAAGCGCGGCATCTTCGTCGTTGCGGTCACCAGCAAGAACAATCTCGACAAGCCCGCGACGCACTCCTCCGGCAAGCGACTGGCCGACGCGGCCGATCTCGTCATCGACACCTGCTCTCCGATCGAGGATGCGATCGTGCCGGTCGAGGGCTGGAGCCGTCCGGTGTCGGGCTCGTCGACCGTGCTCGCCATGATCCTGGCGCATGAGCTGGTCGCGCGTACCGCCGAGCAGCTCGCCAAGCGCGGCATCGAACTGCCGGTCTTCGCCTCGCCGACGATCGCGGGCGTGACCCTGCACGACACCGATGTCATCTACGGCGTCTACCGCGAACGCATGCTGGAAGCGCAGAAAAAGCACCTGCCGGCCTTCCAGGCGACGATGCGGGGCGAATGATGTTCGGGGGGGGGGGGGGGGGGGGGGGGGGGGGGGCGGGGGCGGGCCCCCCCCCCGCCCATGGATGCGCCCAATGCGAGCTTATCATCGTCGATGCAAGACCGGGCCTATCCCCTTGGCTTCCTTCTGAAGCTCCAGTGCCGCTTTGAAAGCGTCAATAAATAATTTGACGCGCGTAATGACTCTGCGATCCATTGGGAACCGTTAAAACTTGACTGGACAAGTTCGGTCGAGCATTGCTGCTTCCAGGCAACGGCCGCGTGACTGGTGTCGGCCGGGGCGGCGAGGGCAAGGGACCCTGAATATCGATGGCGGAAAAGACGCACCGCACGATGGATGACTTCGCCCGGGCGTGCGGCGTGTCACGGCCGACCCTGTCGAAATATTTCGATGATCCGGCAAGCGTCAAGCCGGCGACGCGCGCCCGCATCGAGGCCGCGCTTCGCTCCTCGGATTATCAGCCGAACCTCTTCGCCCGCAATCTCAACCGCAAGCGCACCCGCAATGTCGGCATCGTCGTGCCGGCGATCACCGATCCGTTCTATGCCGAGATGGTCAGCCGCATTGAACTGCGCTGCCGCGACGAAGGTTTTTGGCCGATCGTCATCTCCTCGCACGGTTCGCCCAGGCTTGAGTCGGAATCGGTCAAGACGCTCACCTCGCTGAAGGTGGCCGGCGCCATCGTGGCCCCGCTGGGATCGGTTTCCGAGCCGGGCGTCTTCGAACGGATGGGCAAAGACATCCCGATCGTCTATTTCGACACCTATATCGAGGGTGACACGCCCTTCGTCGGCAACGACAACCACCAGAGCACGTCGATCATGGTCGATTATCTCTGCCGGTCCGGCGAGCCGCCGGTGTATGTCGACATCCCGCACGTCAACCACAATTCGGGCGAGCGACTGCAAAGCTATATCGAGACGATGCGGGCCGCCGGCCTTGAGTCTGTCGTCATCAACGCGGCGCGCGACTACACCTGGGACTTCGAGCGGATCGGCCATGAATGGATGGAAAGGACGCTCGAGAAGGGAGGCCTGCCTGGCCGCACCATTCTGTGCGCCAATGACCGTCTCGCCTTCGGCATCATGTCGGCCGCCTTCACGCGCGGGCTGAAGATCGGCCGCAAGCCCGATTGCGACTTCCGTGTCGCCGCCCATGACGACCACCCGTTGAGCCGCTACACCTGTCCGCCGCTCACCACCATGGCGCAGGACTTCGCCGCAATGGCCGGCCGCAGCGTCGAGATCCTGCTGGCCTTGCTCGACGAGGCCCGCCCGCCCGCGCATGACCTCGTGCGAAACGTCAAGCTCGGCGCGACCCTGGTGATGCGTCAGTCGGCCTGAGCGCGCGTCTGCAATTGGAGCCAGGCCGCGGCCTCGCTCATCGCTTGCCGCGCGGCGAGAATGTAGCGGCCCATCGAGACGAAGCCGTGGATCTGGCCCGGCCAGTGCCGCAGGACCAGCGGCACCCCTTCAGCAAGCAGGCGTTCGCCATAGGCGGTCCCTTCGTCGGCCAGGATATCGTGACCGGCGGTCACGACAAACGCCGGCGCTGCGCCTGCAAGGCTCGGTGCCAGCAGCGGCGAAACGCGCCAGTCCTTGATGTCGTCCGGGGTGCGCACATAGTGGTCGCGGAACCAGGCCATGGTGGCGGCGGTCAGTCCAAACCCGTTACCGAAACGGCGGTAGCTGTCCGCCGTCTGGCGGGCATCGGTGTTGGGATAGATCAGGATCTGGGCGGCAAGCGGCGGTGCTTGCCCGTCGCGGGCGAGGAGTGCCAGCACGGCGGCAAGGTTTCCACCGGCGCTGTCGCCGGCAACGGCGATACGGGCCGGATCGATGCCGCGCTCCCCGGCGTCTTGCGCCATGAAGCGAAGCGCCGCCGCGCAGTCCTCGAGTCCGGCGGGGAACTTGTGCTCTGGTGCCAGTCGATAATCGGGGCAGACGACGACGGCATTGGCCAGATTGGCCAGCCAGCGGCAGATCTCGTCATGCGAATCGAGATTGCCGATGACCCAGCCGCCGCCATGCAGATAGAGCAGGGCGCGTGCGCCGGTTCGCGGCGCGCCGATGCCGCGATGGATGCGGATCGGAACCGGGCCGTTCGGTCCGTCGATCTGCCGCTGCGACGTCGCCGCGACCGGCTCATGTTCGCCCTGCTGCGCCGGGAACGAAGCGTTGTAGGCGGCCCGCGCCGCCGCTACGCTGCCGTTCTCGAACGGCTCACCACCGGCCGCGCGGCCGATTTCCAGGGCACGCAGAGCATCAGGATCGAGCGTCATCGCAATCTCCGTCATGATTGCATCTAGGCGAGCAGGCCGCGCGCCTCGTCCTCCGAGAGCAGGGCCGGCTGGACGACGTCGCCAGCAATGGCGACCGGGCTTTTCGTTTCGCCGGAGTGCAGGATCGCCTCCATGATCTCCAGCACATGCAGCGCCAGAGTGCCGGACGCGCGGGGCGTGGCACCTGTCGCGAGCGAACGCACGAGGTCGGCGACGCCGAGCATGCGATAATTGGCGCGGTCGGGCGCGGCATAGGGCCAGTTGCGGGCGCCGTAGAGTTCGCCCTCGCTGGGGAAATCCTTCCACTCGGCGCCGCGCTCGGACAAGGACACGGTGCCGCCGAACGTGTCGGGGTCGGGCAGGCGCAGCGAGCCCTCCGTGCCGTGCAGTTCGATCGGATGGTTGGAGTGCTTGAAGACGTCCCATGAGGCGCCGAAGGTGACTGTCGCGCCTGACCGGAATTCGAGCAGCGACAGCACGTTGGTCGGCGTGCCGACCTTGAAGGTCGTGTTCTTGAACGGTCCCTCGGCTGATATCAGCCGCTCCTGCTGGCCCCGCGTCGCCATTGCCATGACGCGTTGGACGGGACCGAGCAAATTGACCAGCATGGTCAGATAGTAGGGGCCCATGTCGAACACCGGGCCGCCGCCCGGCTGGTAGTAGAATTGTGGGTTGGGGTGCCAGTGCTCCATGCCGCGGCCCATCATGAAGGCTGTGCCGGTCACGGCGCGGCCGATGGCGCCTTCATCCATCAGGCGGCGCGCCCGCCGGCCGGCGGCGCCGAGGAAAGTATCGGGGGCCGAGCCGAGCAGCAGCCCTCGCTTGGCCGCCTCCGACACCAGGCGGCGCCCGTCGCTGGCCGAGGTCGCCAGCGGCTTTTCGGTAAACACATGCTTGCCCGCCGAAAGCGCCGAAAACGAGACGTCGAAATGTGCCGCCGGGATGGTCAGGTTGAGGACGAGATCGATCTCGGGATCGGCCAGCATGGCGTCGACGCCGAGCGCGCGGATGCCATATTCCTTCGCCCGCAGCGCCGCCATGTCGGCCGAGATGTCTGCGCAGGCGCGCAGCTCGATGCTGCCGAAGAGGGCGGCATTGCGCAGGTAGGTCATCGAGATGTTGCCGCATCCGACGACGCCGATCCCAAGCTTCGTCTTCGATCGTCCGTGCATTTTCTGTGTCATTCCTCCGATGCGGCCACGCTCTGCCGGATCCATTGCGCCGGCAACGGATCACTCCCCGCAAGCCGCTATACAACATTTTGAATATTGACGCGCGTAAAATTTTTATAGACCATGCGAAACCCAGGGGCGCCAAGGAAACCCAGGGCGGCGTCAAGGAATGAACAACATGACGAAGACGAAGCTCAAGGTCGGCTGCCAGACCTTCACCTGGGAAATGCTCGGCAAGGCCTGGACCGGCGGCCCCGACGATCTCCTGAAGGCGATCGCCGATGGCGGCTATGCCGGCATCGAGATCACCGACACCATGATCGGCCGCTATGCAGGCAAGCCGACGGAGTTCGCCGCGGCGCTGGGGTCATCCGGCCTGACGCTGGTCTCCTTCGCCTTCGGTTCGAAAAGCGGCTTCACGCTGAAGGACGAGATCGGCGCCGATCTCGAAACCGCGAGGCGCTGGATCGATTTCGCTGCCGCGTTCCCAGGTGCGCTTGTCTCGATGGGCTCGGCGACCGTCGTCTCCAACGGCTCGCGCGACGACAAATTCGCTATCGCCGCGGAGGTCTACAACAGGGCCGGCGAGCTCGGGCGAAAGGCCGGCGTCCAGGTCGCAGTGCATCCGAGTTCGCACCACAACACGCTGCTGTTCGACCGCGCCGACTACGACGCGATCTTTGCCTTGCTCGAACCCGACCTGGTCGGCTGGGTGCCCGATACCGGCCACATATTGCGCGGCCACAAGGACATGGCCGATACGCTTACCACCTACCGCGACCGCATCCGCTACATCCATCTGAAGGACGTCGACGCCAAGGGCGATTGGGCGATGCTGGGTAAAGGCGTCTGCGACACGCCTGAAGTGATCGAGATCGTCGGTGCGGCGCCGCGCTTCAACGGCTGGCTGGTGCTTGAAGAAGAATCCGACACGGCCGCGGCCGATCCTGCCGGCGCGGTCAAGACCAACCGCCAGACGATGCGCGGCTACGGGGCCTGAGACGGTGATTGGGAAACAGGACAGGCGCCTCAGGGTCGGCGTGCTCGGGTGCGGCCCCATCGCGCAGTTCGCGCATCTGGAATCCTGTGCAAAGGCCGGCAATGCCGACCTCTACGCCATCTGCGACGCCGCACCCGACCTGCTCGCCCGCATGGGCGCCACCTACGAGCCGCGGAAGATGTATGCCGACTATGACGAGATGCTCGCCGATCCGGAGCTGGAAGCGGTCATCGTCGCCACCTCGGACGCCTATCACGTGCCGATGTCGATCAAGGCGCTCGACGCCGGCAAGCATGTGCTGTGCGAAAAGCCGATCGGAACTTCGGTCGAGGAAGGCGAGGCGCTGGCGGCGGCGGTGAAACGCTCCGGCAGGATCCTGCAGGTCGGCCACATGAAACGCTTCGATCCGGCGCTGGAGGCGGCGCGCGACTTCGTGCGCGACGAAATGGGCGAGGTGCTGGCGCTGAAGGCCTGGTATTGCGATTCCACCCACCGCTACACCAATACGGATGCGGTGCAGCCGCTGCCTGTCACCAGCAAGCTGGCGAAGAAACCATCCGGCAATCCGAAGGCGGATCTCCGGCAGTATTTCATGCTGGCGCACGGCTCGCATCTGGTCGATACGGCCCGCTTCCTCTGCGGCGAGATCACGGCCGTACGCGCCCGTCTCAACGAACGCTTCGGCGCCTATTGCTGGTTCGTCGAGACCGAGTTCGCCAGCGGCGCGCTCGGCCATCTCGATCTCACCGTCGCCGTACGCATGGACTGGCACGAGGGTTTCCAGCTCTATGGCGAGAACGGCTCCGTCATCGCCAAGACGTTCAATCCCTGGTACTTCCGCGCCAGCGAGGTCGACATCTTCCATGAGAAGGACGCGACCTCGCGAAAACCGCTCGGCGCCGACGGCCATTTCTTCCGTCGCCAGCTGGAAGGTCTCGCCGACACGGTGCTGAACGGCGCGCCGATGCGCGGTGCCAATGTCGAGGACGGCATTGCCTCGATCCGCGCCATGGTCGCCATTGCCCGCTCCGTCGAGACCAGCGAGCGGATCGAGCTCGCTTCCGTCTCGGGTGCGGTCTGATGCGTCTCGGCGTCTTCGCCAAGACCTTCGCGGGCACCGAGCCGGCTGTTGTGCTGGAAGCAGTGCGGCAGGCGGGCTATGAGACGACGCAATTCAATCTCGCTTGCGCCGGCCTGCCGTCGATGCCCGATGCGGTGCCGGACGCAGCCATTTCGGCCATTCGCGCCGCCGCCCGATCAACAGGCGTATCGCTCGCCGCCCTGTCGGGCACCTACAACATGGCGCATCCAGACAAGGCGGTGCGCGACGATGGTCTTCGCCGCCTTGCCGTCGTCATCGATACAGCCGCCGCCCTCGACATTCCGCTGGTCACGCTCTGCACCGGCTCGCGCAATGCAGCCGACCAATGGGCCTATCATCCCGACAACGCCACACCGACCGCCTGGTCCGACATGGCCACTGAGATGGAAAAGGCGCTGGCGCTGGCCGAAGGCGCAGGCGTCGATCTCGGCATCGAGCCCGAACAGGCCAACATCGTCACCTCGGCGAAGGATGCCACCCGCTTGATCGCCGACATGGGCTCGAAGCATCTGAAGATCGTGCTCGATCCGGCGAACCTGTTCGAGCATACGACGCCGGAGGAGGCGCGCGCCATCGTCGCGGCGGCGATCGACGAGGCCGCTGCCCATATAGCCATGGCGCATGCCAAGGACCGGCATGCCGACGGCCGCTTTGCCACAACAGGGGAGGGCATTGTCGATTTTCCGGATTTCGTCGCGCGGCTGAACGCTGTGAAATTCGATGGCCCGCTTGTCACGCACGGATTGTCGGCCGACGAAGCTCCCGCCGTCGCCGCCTTTCTGCGCGGGCTGCTCCGATGAGCGTCGCACCGACAATAATGCTTCGCGACGATGCTGCGCTTCGTATCTTCGACACGGAGCAAGGCAGGCTTTCCGTCGTCTTCCAGCACGGTCTCGGCGGTGACGCCGCCCAGGTGGCGCAGAATTTTCCCGACAGCCCGTCGCGACGCCGGCTCACCGTCGAATGCCGGGCGCAAGGCGGCTCCGGCGCCGGCCACAAGCGCCCCCTTTCGATCGCCATGTTCGCCGACGACGTGCTGGCCGCCGCCGATGCGGCCGGCATCGAACGCTTCGTCGCCGGCGGCATCTCGATGGGTGCGGCGATCGCGCTGCGCCTGGCCGTCCGGCATCCCGAGCGCGTCACCGGCCTGGTGCTGGTCCGTCCGGCCTGGGCCTTCGACGCTGCCCCTGAAAACATGCGTCCCTATGCGGAAGTGGCCGAGCTCATCCGAAACCGCCCGCCGAACGAGGCGCGCGCCATCTTTGCCGCTTCGGCCACGGCGGCCCGGTTCCGCGCCGAGGCACCCGACAATCTGGCGTCCTTGCTCGGTTTCTTCGAACGCGACAATGCAGCGGACTTCGCCGAAATGATGCGGGCAATCGCCGGCGATGGGCCCGGCGTTTCGCGGGCCGCAGCCTCTGCGCTCTCAATCCCCACACTCGTCGTCGGAAGCGGCGTCGACCTCGTCCATCCCTTGGCGACTGCCGGCGAACTGGTGAAGACAATCCTCAACGCGATCTTCACCGAGGTGACACCGAAGGCCACCGACAGGGATCGCCACTTCGCCGAAATCCGTGCCGCGATCGGCGGCTTTCTCGATAAAAATTTCAACAACCAGGACCAGTCATGATCTCGAAACCCCTTTCAGGCCCGGCCGCCATCGCCGCATTGCCGCGCGATCGTCTGATCGCCGAGTTCTCGCTGTGGTCGGCCGATCTCGCCAATTTCGAGAGCGACCTCAGGCGCATCGAACCCTATGTCGATCTTCACCACATCGATGTCGCTGACGGCTACTTCGCGCCGTCCTTCCTGTTCTTTCCCGATCTGGTCGCCCGTATTGCCAAACTGACGGCCAAGCCCATCCATGTCCATCTGATGGTCGACGGGACAATCGTCGAGGAACAGACGCGCCAATTCATCGAGGCCGGCGCCGACATGATCAGCGTCCATGCCGAGAATGGCGAAGCAGGATTGCGCGCCGTGCGGCTGGCGCGCGAACTTGGCGCCGAAGCCGGCGTCGTGCTGCGGCTGGAAACGTCCGTCGAAGCGGTGAGGCCCTTCGTGTCCGAAGTCGCGTTCGTCACGCTTCTGGGAACCGCGATCGGCGTCAAGGGGCAAGGCCTTTCGGAGAAAGCCTGTGACAGGCTGGGCGCTGCCCGCGCCATCCTGAGGAAAGCCGGCCGCGAGGCGGACGTGGTTCTTGCCGCCGACGGCGGCATCCGCCACGAGACGGTGCCGCTGCTGCGTGCCGCGGGTGCCGAGACCGTGGTTCTTGGTTCGCTCGCCTTCGGTGACAAGGATCTGGCCGGCCGCATCGGCTGGCTGCACGGGCTGAAAGTCGCGGCATGAGCAACGAGGCCGCTCTCGCGATCGATCTGGGCGGCACCGAGCTTCGTGCCGCCCTGGTCGACCGTGATGGCAAGATACTGGCATTCGCGGCGGTGCCGACGCAGGCGCAGGCCGGTCCCGAAGTGGTGATCGGCCAGATCGAGGCTCTCGCCGCGACCATCCATGCCGAGGCGCCGGCGCTCGCCATCCTTGGCGTCGGCGTCGGCGCGCCGGGACCGCTCGATCCGCTGGCCGGCATCGCCGTCGGGCCGCCGACGCTTGCCGGCTGGCTGGACGTGCCGCTCGCCGACATTCTCGAGCGGCGGCTCGGCCTGCCGGTGCGGCTGGAGAACGACGCCAATGCGGCAGCGCTCGGCGAGTGGCGCTTCGGCGCCGGCCACGGCGCCCGTTCGCTCGTCTTCGTCACCGTCTCGACCGGCATAGGCGGCGGCGTCGTCGTCGACGGGCGCATCCTGCACGGCCGCCGCGGCCTTGCCGCCGAGATCGGCCATATGACCATCACCGATGAAGGCGAGCGCTGCATGTGCGGTGTCGTCGGCTGTTTCGAGGCCATCGCTTCGGGCACCGCGCTCGGCCGCCGCGCCAATGCCGCGACGTCGGCCTTCGACGGCTCGACGCTGCGCCGCCTCTCGGCCAACGGCGAGGTGACGGGCCGCCATGTCGTCGATGCGGCGCGGCTGCAGGACGATCTCGCCCTGGCCCTGCTCGAGGAGGAAGCGCGCTGGCTCGGCGTCGGCTTCACTAACCTCCTGCATCTTTATTCGCCCGACGTGCTGGTCGTCGGCGGCGGCATCGCCAATGGCCTCGATCTGATGGCTCCGGCAATAGAGGCGACCATCCGCCAGCGCGCCATGCGCGCCTATCGCGACGTGCCGGTGGTTCAGGCCCAGCTCGGCCGCCACGCCGGGCTGATCGGCGCGGCGAGCCTTGTCCTGTTCGACGACGGCACGGCCCGCGTGCCTGTCGAAGGGCCAAGCAGATATCCCGGACACGAGGGCGGACACTGATGGCCGAGCTCAAGCTGCGCGGCGTGCGCGTCCTGCTGCCTCACACGGTGAGCACACGAAAAACGGCCGGAGGCGGCGATGCCTCCGGCCATTTGCTATCGCTGTGCGACCGTGCGGACTACTCGGCTGGAACGATGTCCGCCGGCAGCCTGTCGTCGGCCGTTCCCGCCAGCGCTCTGGCCAGCTTGGCCTCGTCGAGTTCGCCTTCCCAGCGCGCCACCACCAGCGTCGCTACCGCGTTGCCGACGAAGTTTGTCAGCGCCCGGCATTCCGACATGAAGCGATCGACGCCGAGGATCAGCGCCATGCCGGCGACAGGCACGGCCGGCACCACCGAAAGCGTGGCGGCAAGGGTGATGAAGCCGGCGCCGGTGATGCCGGCCGCCCCCTTGGAGGAAAGCATCGCCACCAGGAGCAGCAGGATCTGGTCGCCGAAGGAGAGGTGGATGTTCGTCGCCTGCGCGATGAACAGCGCGGCCAGCGTCATGTAGATGTTGGTGCCGTCGAGGTTGAAGGAATAGCCGGTCGGGATGACCAGGCCGACCACCGAGCGCTTCGCGCCGGCCTTCTCCATTTTCTCCATCAGCGAGGGCAGTGCCGCTTCCGAAGACGAGGTGCCCAGCACCAGAAGCAGCTCCTCCTTGATGTAGCGGATCAGTGACAGGATGGAGAAGCCGTTGTAGCGGCAGACGGCGCCCAGCACGATGAACACGAACAGGAAAGCGGTCATGTAGAAGGTGCCGACCAGCATGGCGAGGTTGATGACCGAGCCGATGCCGTACTTGCCGATGGTGAAGGCCATGGCGCCGAAGGCGCCGATAGGGGCTGCCTTCATCAGCACGCTGACCAGCTTGAACATCGGCGCCATCAGCGCCTGCAGGAAATTGAGCACCGGCGCGCCCTTGTCGCCGACCAGCGCCAGCGCAATGCCGAACAGCACTGAAAAGAACAGCACCTGCAATATGTCGCCGTCGGCGAAGGCGCCGACGATGGTGGCAGGGATGATGTTCATCAGGAAGCCGGTGACCGACTGGTCGTGCGCCTTGGCGGCGTAGCTGTTGACGGTCGCGGCGTCGAGCGTCGCCGGGTCGATGTTGAAGCCGGCCCCGGGCTGCACGACATTGGCCACGATCAGGCCGATGATGAGCGCCAGCGTCGAGAAGGTGAGGAAGTAGAGCATCGCCTTGCCGGCGACGCGGCCGACCTTCTGCAGGTCGCTCATGCCGGCAATGCCGGTGGCGACCGTCAGGAAGATGACCGGGGCGATGATCATCTTGACCAGCTTGATGAAGGCGTCGCCAAGCGGCTTCATGCTCTCGCCGAGCGACGGATAGAAATGGCCGAGCAGGATGCCGACGGTGATCGCCACCAGCACTTGCACGTAGAGTTGGGCATAGAGCGGCTTGCGCTGCGCGGCGGGCGCGCGTGATTGGTCTGCCATGTGCATCTGCTATCTCCCTGGCCGGAGGGAACGGCACGCGCCGCCCCGCAAGACTTCTCCCATCGCGGCGCTCCGGTCGCTCGCCGCTGTCGGGAGTTTTGCAAGCGCCGTGCCAGATCGAGAAAAGGCCGGAACCCTGGGTTTCCGGCGGTTTTGTCCCCGCTTCGATGGAGGCCTGTGCGGATTTCCGCACTCACCCTTGTTTGCCTGGGCGGAGTTTCGCATTACAGTGGCTGCTGAACAGCGAACGGTGGAGAGGGCAGACGCCGCAGGCAGACACCGATAGCGCATCCCCGGAGTTCGCCGGCCGCGACCTGCTGCGTGAAGCGATGGCCAGGCTGCGTGACGGCCGCTGGCTCATTCTCCTGATCGGCCTGGCAATGCTGGGGGGAGCGGTCGCGATTGCCGGGCGCCTTGCCGCCAACCAGGCTGCCGGCGATCTGCGCGACGGAGCACTGGCAGCCTTGCCGCTGGCGGCGGGCACCTTGACCGGCGAAATCGAAAAGCAGCGTCTCGTTCCCTTGGTGCTGGCACGCGACGATGCCGTGCGCGACGCGTTGCGCCGGGCCGGCAAAACGCAAGAGACGGCGCTCGACGACAAGCTCCGGGCCATTGCCGCCGATGCCTCGGCATCCGCCATCTATGTCATCGACACGGCAGGCATCGCGATATCGGCCAGCAACGCCGGCGAGCCGGGCAGCTTCGTCGGCATCGACTACAATTTCCGCCACTATTTCACCGACGCCATGACCAAGGGCGCCGCCAGCCAGTATGGCCTCGGCACGATCAGCGGCAGGCCGGGACTTTATCTCGCCAGCCGCGTCGATGACGGCAAGACGCCGCTCGGCGTTGCCGTAC
This sequence comes from Mesorhizobium sp. B264B1B, assembly GCF_020165765.1. Taxonomy (NCBI): domain Bacteria; kingdom Pseudomonadati; phylum Pseudomonadota; class Alphaproteobacteria; order Hyphomicrobiales; family Phyllobacteriaceae; genus Mesorhizobium; species Mesorhizobium sp. B264B1B. Next base: position 23,058 of record NZ_JAIUIS010000010.1, on the reverse strand, counting down.
TGAAGGTCGAACTCGACGGCGTCGAAGCCAATTGGCGCTCCAGCGGCTTTGTCGTCTTCGTCACCGACGAGCGCGGTGTCGTGCTGGCGACCAGCCGGCCCGAGTGGCGGTTCCACGCGCTTGCGCCGCTCTCGGCCGCGGATGCCGCGACAGCTCACGCGCAGCTTCAACTTGCCGAAACCGGCTTCGAACCGCTGCCGATACGACGCGGTGCCGGTGACGGCCTGGCGACAATCGACAATGCCGGAAAATCGCGCCAGTTCGTCGAAGTGGCGCAGGACCTGCCCGGCGCCGTTCCCGGTTGGCGTCTGTGGCTGCTCACGCCTGCCGATGCCGCTTTGACGTCGGCCGCCAACACGGCACGCCTGACCACGCTGCTGGCGCTGCTGTTCACGGGTTTACTTGCCTACGTGCTTCTCAGGCGCCGCCGTGCGCGCCGCGTGAGGCAGGAAGCGCTGGCGCGCATGAATGCTGAACTGGAGAGCAGGGTAAGCACGCGAACGGCGGAACTGACCCGCTCCAACACCGCCCTTGCCGGCGAGATCGCCGAGCGCGAAAACGCCGAGGCCAAGGTCCGCCGACTGCGCGACGACCTCGCCCAGGCCAACCGGCTTTCCATCCTCGGCCAGATCGCCGCCGGCGTCGCGCATGAGATCAACCAGCCGGTGGCGGCGATACGCACCTACGCCGAGAATGCCGGCCGCTTCCTGCATGGCGACAAAGTCGAATCCGTCTCGGGCAACCTGACATCGATCGTGTCGATGACCGAGCGCATCGGCGCCATCACCAGCACGCTGCGCAGTTTCGCGCGGCGGCCAGGCGTCGCCGCCTCGCCGCTGCCGGTGCGCGAAGCGATCGACGGCGCGCTGTCGCTCCTGTCCGGCCGCATCCGCGATTCCGGCGTGACCGTCGTCAAGCCGCGCGGCACCGCCTCGCCGGCGGTCATGGCCAGCCGCATCCGGCTGGAGCAGATCCTGGTCAATCTCTTGCAGAATGCGCTGGATGCCCTGAAGGACCGGCCCGATCCGCGCATCGAGATCGAGCTTGCCGAGCGCGACGACAGGGTGCTGGTTTCGGTGCGCGACAATGGACCTGGCCTCGGGCCGGAAGCGGCCGGCAATTTGTTCATGCCGTTCCAGACCACCAAGGAAAAGGGGCTTGGCCTCGGTCTGGTGATCTCGCAGGAGATCGCCCAGGAACTGGGCGGCACGCTGCGCCTCGACCCCGACAGCACGAAAGGCGCATCCTTCACCATCGACCTGAGGCGAATTGAATGACTGAGGGATCAGGGCTGGTCGCGCTCGTCGAAGACGACGCGGATATGCTTCACGCCACCACGCAATTGCTCGAGCTTGCCGGCTTCGGCGTCATCGCGTTCAAGGCCGCGGAGGCAGCGCTTGCCGCCGTCGACCGGGATTTCCAGGGCGTGGTTGTCAGCGATATCCGCATGCCCGGCATGAACGGCTTGCAGCTGTTCGATCGTATCAGGGCGATCGACATCGACATACCGGTGATCCTGGTCACCGGGCATGGCGATGTCGATCTCGCGGTGGCGGCGCTCAAGGACGGCGTCTACGATTTCATCCCGAAACCCTATGCGGGCGAACGCCTTGTCGAGGCGCTGAATCGGGCCGGCGAAAAGCGGCGGCTGGTGATGGAGAACCGGAGGCTGCACGAGGCCGCCGCGCAGGCCGCCGACGGCCTGCCGCTGATCGGCGAGGCGCCCGCCATCCGCCGCCTGCGCGAGACCTTGCGTCAGATCGCCGACATGGATGTCGACGTGCTGGTGGAAGGCGAGACCGGCACCGGCAAGGAGGTGGTGGCGGATCTCCTGCACCGATGGGGCCGGCGCCGCGCAAAGCCTTTCGTGGCGCTGAATTGCGGCGCTCTGCCGGAGACCGTCATCGAGAGCGAACTGTTCGGCCACGAGCCGGGCGCGTTCACCGGGGCGCAGCGGCGGCGGATCGGTCGCATCGAGCATTCGAGCGGCGGCACGCTGTTCCTCGACGAAATCGAATCCATGCCGCCGCCGCTACAGGTCAAGCTGCTGCGGGTGCTGGAAACGCGCAGCCTCACCCCGCTCGGCTCCAACGAAACGCGCCGCCTCGATCTGCGGGTCGTCGCGGCAACGAAGGTCGATCTAGGCCGGCCGGACCAGCGCGGCGATTTCCGCGAGGATCTCTATTTCCGCCTCAACGTCGTGACGCTACGCATCCCGCCGCTGCGCGAGCGGCGCGGCGACATCCCGATGCTGTTCGGGCATTTCCTAGGTAACGCCTCGCAGCGTTTCGGCCGTCCTGTCGCGGCCGTGAATGCCGCGGTGAGCGACCATCTCCAGTCGCATGACTGGCCGGGCAATGTGCGCGAGCTCGCGCATTTTGCCGACCGGGTCGCGCTTGGCCTCGGGCCCGACGAGGAGGCCAGGGCAACGTCCGCGCGCTTGCCGGAGCCCTCGGCGGCGCTGCCCGAACGGGTCGGCCGCTACGAGGCGCAACTCATCCGCGAGGCCTTGCGCGATCATGCCGGCGACGTGCGCGGGGCCATCGACGCACTCGGCGTGCCGCGCAAGACTTTCTACGACAAGCTCAAGCGCTACGGCATTTCCGCCTCCGAATTCCGCAATGGTGGCACCCCGGACCGGCACCCTGTTCGGGGACGGACATAGGCGTTGCGCAGGCGCTCCGGCCTTCGTAACTCTGTTCGTCTCCCGTTGCGCATTTCGGATGAGCCATGATCACGACACTTGAAACGACGGCAACCCCGTTGCCCGAGGAGCTCGCCTTTCTCGGCGAACGTTTGATGGCGTTCAACGACGGCGATGTCGGCGCTTCCGAAAGGAAGGCCCTTGCGGTGTTCGTGCGTGATGAAGCCGGCGCGATTGTCGCGGGCACTTCGGGCTACACCGCCTGGGGCTGGCTCTACGTGCAATGGCTGTGGGTCGACGAAAGGCTGCGCGGTCGGCACATGGCCGGCACGATGCTGGACGCGGCTGAGAAGGAGGCGATGGCGCGCGGCTGCCAGAACGCCTGGATCGACACCTTCAACCCCAACGCCGCCAGGGTCTATCGGCGCCAGGGCTATCAGCCCTTCGGAACACTCGCCGATTTCCCCGTCGGCCGCAGCCGCGTCTTCCTGCAGAAAAAACTGTCGGCGGGCTGATCAACCGGCCAGCCGTCCGCCGCGCATCGGCTGCGGCGCGCCCGTCGTGCTGGGGAAACTGATCGGCAGGCCGCGCAGCACGCGCACCGCCAAAAAGGCAAAACACTCCGCCTCCACCGCGTCGCCGCTCCAGCCGAGGCTTTCGGCCTGCACCACCTCGACACCGGCGCGGCTGGCGATCATTGCCATCATCGTCGGGTTGTGGCGGCCGCCGCCGCTGACCACCAGTCTTTTCGGCCGGCTCGGCAGAAGATCGAGTGCCTTGCCGACCGCGGCGGCGGTGAAGGCGGTCAAAAGCGCGGCGCCGTCCTCGGCGCTCAGGCCATCCGCCATGGTGGCGCCGAAGTCGAAACGGTCCAGCGATTTCGGATAGGGTTTGGTCAAATAGGGGTGTTGCAGCAGCTTGGCGAGCCGGGCTTCGTCGACCGTTCCCCCCCGGCCAAGCGCGCCGTCGCGGTCCATTTCGCCGAGCCCCTTTGACTTGATGAAGTCGTTGAGCGGCGCGTTGGCGGGGCCGGTGTCGAAGGCAACGACATTGTCGCCGCCGTCCCACCAGGTGATGTTGGCGACGCCGCCTAGGTTGAGCACGGCTACCTCGCCACTGGCGCCGGCGCTGCGCATCAGCGCGGTGTGATAGGCGGCCGCCAACGGCGCGCCCTGTCCTCCGGCGCGCATGTCGGCAGAGCGGAAATCATAGGCGACCTTGGTGCCGAGGATCGCATGCATCAACTCGCCGTCGCCGAGCTGCCGGGTCTGTCCGAGCCGGCCGATTTGCGGCGCGCGATGCAGCACGGTCTGGCCGTGGAAGCCGACGACGCCGATATCCGCCATTGTCATCCCATGGCCTTCGACGAGCTCCCTGACCGCCGCCGATTGCGCGCGCGTCAGCGCCTCCTCGGCCTCGCGGAAGATCGCCGGCTCCGGTCCGGCAAAATTCCAGCCCCGCGCCTGCTTAAGCGTCTCTTCCAGCAGCGAGCGGATCGACGGGGGGTAGGGCATCAGCCGGTAGGTGCCGAAATCGTCGATGCGCTCGCCATCTGTCTTGATCAGGGCGACATCGATGTTGCCGTCCAGCACGGTGCCGGTCATCAGGCCGACGGCCCAGATGGATTCCATTATCGAACTCCATTGATGAGATCGCCGACCGCTTGGCGAAGCGCGACGATTCCGCTGTCGAAGTGACGTGTCGGATGGATCCGGTTGGTAAGCAAGGTCCAGGCCTTTCCCTTGTCGAAGTCGATCCACAGCCCCGTACCGGTAAAGCCGGTGTGGCCTATCGTTTGCGGGCTGCACAAGGCGCCGCCGGACCAGCCGTCATAAGGACGCTCCCAACCATGGGTGCGGGTGGCGGACAAGGGCGTGCGCATCGGCGCGATCGACCGTTCGGATGCGCCGGTCAGCAGCCCTTGGGCGAAATCGAGCACCGAGGCCGCCGTGCCGAACAGGCCGGCATGGCCGGCCCCTTGCAGCGCCGCGCAATTGTCGTCGTGAACCTCGCCGGACAGAACCCGATGGCGCCAGGTGCAGTCTTCTGTTGCAGCGGCGAGATCTGGCTCGGCGGACCACGCAAAGCCCGGACCGGGCTCCATGTCGCGGATGGTTTTGCCCGACAGCCGCTCGAGCGCAAAACCGAGCAGGATGAAATTGATGTCGGAATAGACCGGATCGCGGGCCCGCCATTCCCGTTGCAGGATGAAGGCGCGCAGCAAGTCGGGGTCGCGCCCGTAAGTGTAGATCGGTTCGACGGCCGGGAAGGGCGTCTGGTGCCCGAGGCACTGGCGAAACGTCACCTTCCGCTCCCAGGCACTCGCGTCATATTGGCGAAGGTCCGGCAGCACCGAGACGAGTGGTGCGTCGAGATCGATGGCACCGTCCTGAGCCAGCGCCAGAATGCGCGGCGTGGTGAAGATCACCTTGGTCAGGGATGCCAGGTCGAACCAGGTCTCCTCACGCATCGGTCGCTGCTTAGGCACGAGTTGGGCTGAGCCGATCGCCCTGGTGATGCGGTCGCCATTCCTGTCAACGATGCCGAGCACGCCACCGGGGATGCGCTTGGCGGCAACTGCCGCTGCGAGTGGTTGGAACGCGCGGTCGAAGATCTGGGCGAGGTTGGTCAATGCGGGCCTCCTGAAAGGCCGAGTTCCGTCACACCCCCCTCTGCCCTGCCGGGCATCTCCCCCGCAAGGGGGGAGATTGGCAGAGTTGATGTCCCGCCAGCCTTCCAACATCGGAGATTGGCGAAAGCCGAGGCGACATCCGATCTCCCCCCTTGCGGGGGAGATGCCCGGCAGGACAGAGGGGGGTGCTGTCCCGCCGACCTAACCGAGCCCAGGGCACCATGCATCACCCTTCCACCCTCGCCATATGATCTACCCCAAATTCCTCCCATCTCGCCGGCGCCGGCTCAAACCCTTGCGGGCGCACCAGGGAAGGCACCTGGCGTGTGTCGACCTCGAAACGCTCATGCCGCCGGTCGATGGCCGGAACCGCTGATATGAGCTTTTTCGTGTAGGAATGTTTCGGCGCCGACAGCACCGAGGCCGCGTCTCCGATCTCGACGATCTGGCCGGCATAGATGACGGCGATGCGATGAGCGATCCGCTCGACGACAGCCATATCGTGCGAGATGAACAGATAGGCCAGCCCGAACTCGCGCTGCAGGTCGACCAGCAGCTCCAGCACCTTGGCCTGCACTGAAACATCGAGGGCGGAAACCGCTTCATCCAGAACGACGACCGACGGGTTGAGCATCAGCGCGCGGGCGATGCACAGCCTTTGCCGCTGGCCTCCGGAGAATTCGTGCGGATAGCGCTGCAAACTGTTCTGCGGCAGGCCGACGCGCTCCAGCAGGCTCGCCATCCTGGCTCGCGTTTCGGCGTCCGCCCGGCCGCCATTGGCGATCACCGGCTCCGCCAGGATGCTCTCGATGCTCAGCCGCGGGTTGAGCGAAGCGTAGGGATTCTGGAAAACCATCTGCACGGGCTTGGCGTTGTGCTTTGCCGAGGCCGTCCGGGCGCCCACCGAGAAGCTGCCGCGCGTCGAGCGCACCAGCCCAAGGACTGCTTTCGCGGTGGTTGATTTGCCCGAGCCGCTCTCGCCGACAATGGCCAGTGTCTCTCCCGGCATCAGGTCGAAGTCGATGCCATCCACGGCGTGCACCGCGCCGCTGGCATGGCTGAAGAAACTGCTCTTGAGCGGAAACCGCACCACGAGGCCGTTGACCTCAAGGGCCGGGTCCTTCCTTGCGTTCTTGTCGCGCTGCCCGTCCGTGCGTGTCGCGCGGCCGTGGGCGAAATGCGGCACATCCTGCAACAGATGCTGCGTGTAGGCGTGCTGCGGCCTGTCGAGGACCTGGTTCAGTTCGCCCTGTTCTACGGCCTGCCCGTTCTGCATCACCATCACCGTGTCGGCGATCCCGGCGACAAGGCCGATGTCGTGGGTGATGAAGATCATCGACATGCCGCTTTCCTGCTTGAGCTCCGCAAGCAGCGCCATGATCTGCGCCTGTACCGTCACATCGAGCGCCGTGGTCGGTTCGTCGGCGATCAGCAGACGCGGATTGCAGGCGAGCGCAATGGCGATCATCACCCTTTGCAGCATGCCGCCCGACAGCTGGTTGGGTGTGTATTTCAGCCGCCTTGCCGCATCGGGGATGCGCACTCGGTCGAGCGCGTCCCTGGCCGCCGCCGTGGCCTGCCGGCCGGTCAGGCCGCGATGCAGCCGGAAGGATTCCTCGATCTGCGTGCCGATCGTCAGCACAGGATTGAGCGAGGTCATCGGCTCCTGGAAGATCATGCCGATCTCCGCGCCGCGAACGCCGGCCAGTTGCGGCTCGGTCGCGGTCGTCAGGTCGAAGAGACTGCCGTCGGCCCGTTTCAGCGTCATGGCGCCGCCGGTGATGCGGCCGCCGCCGAAATCGATGAGACGGTTGATCGACAGCGCGGTGACCGACTTGCCCGAGCCGCTTTCGCCGACGATGGCCAGCGTTTCGCCGTCGGCGAGGTCGAAGCTGACGCCGCGCACCACCTCATTGGCTTTCGGGTCGCGGCCGAAGCCGACGTTCAGGTCGCGGACCGACAGAAGCGGGATCATGCGAGCGCTCTCCGCATCCTCGGATCGAGGATGTCGCGCAAGGCGTCGCCCAAGAGGTTGAAGCCCAGAATGCTGATCATGATCGCCAGGCCGGGGAAGATCATCAGCCATGGGGCGGTTTCCATCAGATTGCGGCTGTCGCTCAGCATCAGGCCGAGCGAAGCGGCCGGCGGCTGCGTGCCGAGACCGAGGAAGCTCAGGCCGGCCTCGGTCAGCAATGCCCAGGCGAGCGCCAGCGTCACCTGGACGGTCAGCGGCGCGACCAGATTGAGCAGCAGGTGCCGCGTGACGATGTAGCTGGAGCTGCTGCCGAAGGTGCGCGCGGCGTCGACGAATTCGCGCGCTTTGAGCGACAAAGCAGGGCCGCGCACCACTCGTGTGAAGATCGGCGTATAGACGATGCCGATGGCGACCACGCTGGTCCATGTGCCCGGTCCGGCAACGGTGACGATCAGCAGCGCCAGAAGAATGGCAGGAAAAGCCAGCAGCACATCCATGATCCGCATCAGCACGCCGTCCCAGCGACGCCCGAGCCAAGCGGCGGCGAGCCCAAGCACGGTGCCGGCAAGCGCGGCGAAGGCGACCGAAAGAAAGGCAACGGTGAAGGACTGGCCGACGCCCGCCATCAGCCGGCTCGCCACGTCGCGGCCGAACAGGTCGGTGCCCATCCAGTAGGCGGCACTGGGCGCGTGCAGCCGGTCGATCCGGTATTGCGTGATCGGATTGTGCGGCGTCAGTCCAAGCAAACCGAGGATGGCGACCAGGAGATAGACGCCGACGATCACGCCGCCGATACGACCGCTGCCGTGCCCGAGGATGGCGCGCAGCATGCGCATCACTGCTCGCCCAGCCGGATGCGCGGATCGAGCGCGACATAGGCGAGGTCGACCAGGAGATTGACGATCATGAAGTTGAAGGCGATGAACAGCACGCTGCCCTGCACCAGCGCGTAGTCGCGCTGGAGGATGGCGTCGAGCACCATGCGGCCGAGGCCGGGCAGGGCATAGATCTGCTCGACGATGACCGCGCCGCCCAGGAGATAGCCGAATTCAATGCCGCTCAGCGTCACCACGGGGATCAGCGCGTTGGGCAGCGCATGCCGCCAGATGACGCTGCGCGCCGAGGCGCCCTTGCTGCGGGCGGTGCGCACATAGTCGTCGCTCAACACGTCGAGCATGGCCGAGCGCGAGATGCGGGTGACCGATGCGGCGAAGGCGAAGCCGAGCGTGATGGCAGGCAGGATCAATTGGCTGAGATTGCGCAAGGGATCCTGCCAGAGCGGCGCGAATTCGCCCATGGCCGGCAGCACGCCGAAGCCGGCCGACAGCGCGTAGATGATCAAAAGGCCGAGCACGAAGCTCGGCGTCGACTGGCCGATCATAGCGACGACGCGCACACCGAGGTCGGACAGTTTCTCACTATGCGTGGCGGCGTAGATGCCCGCCGGCATGCCGGCGGCGAGTGCGATGATCATCGACAGCACGGCCAGTTCCAGCGTCCGCGGGAAGCGCTCGAGGATGACGTCCAATACCGGCCTACCATAGGTGACGGAGATGCCGAAATTGCCGTGCAGGATGCCGCCGATCCAGCGCCAGTACTGGACGAACCAGGGCTGGTCGATGCCGAAATAGGCGGCGAGCGCATCGCGCTGTGCCGGCGTCAGCAGGCCGGCTTCGGTGCCCAGCATCGCGGTGATCGAATCGCCCGGCACCATCCGGATCGCCACGAAGACCAGGATCGACACGCCAAGCAGGACGAGAGGAAACGCCGCAAGTCGTCGCATCAGATAATTCACGCGAAGAAGACCTCTCGTCTAGAGCATGATGCCGAAAAGTGTGAAGCGGTTTTCGGACGACATCATGCTCTATCCCTTTGATCTGGAGGCGGATTCAAATTTCAGGTCGATTCAACCTGAAATCATCCGTCTCCAGGGCCGCCCACGGCTACTGCTGGATGGTAACCTTGCTGAGGCTGAACAGCGTGCCCGTCGGCGTCGGCACGAACCCGGCGACGTTCTTCTGCTGGGCGGTATAGCTGTAGGACGTGTAGAGCCAGATCCAGGGCGAGACTTCGGCGAGGTGCTTCTCGAACTCGGTGAAGATCGCCTTGCGCTTGGCCGGATCGGTCTCGGCGCGGCCTTTCTGCATCAGGCTGTCCAGCGTATCGTCGATGTAGTTGGCCACCTTCTGCAGATTGCCTGATTTGGTCCAGTAGCGGTTGTACATGGTGTAGGGGTCGGCGCGGCCGCCATTGAGCGCGATCGCCATGTCGAAATCGCCCTTCAGCCAGGCGTCGACATAGACGTTGAGCTCCATCATCTTGATGTCGAGCTTGACGCCGATCTCGGCGAGCTGCGATTGGATGACCTGGGCTTCTGCCGCCGCCGTCGGCGGCTCGCCGGTGGCGCCGATCACGGTCGCCGAAAAGCCGTCGGCAAAGCCTGCCTCCGCCATCAACTTCTTGGCCTTCTCGACATCACGCTTGTAGCAGAAGAGCTGGCTTGGATCGGTCGCAAGTGCTGGGATGGTCAGCGGTCCGGTGACCTTGCCTTCACCGAGCGCGGCGGTGTCCAGAACCTCCTGCCGGTCGATGGCGCAGGAGATCGCCTGGCGCACCTTGAGTTCGGTCATCGGCTTGCGTGACGGATTGAGCTGCAGCACGTTATAGGCCAGCACCGGCGCGCGGTTCAGTTGCAGGCTAGCCTCCTTCGGCACCAGCGTGGCGACGAGCGGATCGTTGAGCAGCGCGAAATCGACCTGCTTGGTGCGCATGGCGGCGAGGATCGCCGCTTCATCGGGCAGCACGCTGATTTCGATACCGTCGACGCCGGTCGCGCCGCCGGCCCATTCCCTGTTGGCGCTCAAGACTTCCTTGGCGTTGGGGTCCCATTTATCGAGCTTGAACGGGCCGGAGCCGACCGTTTTGGTGCCGATCGAGCCGGCCTTGACCTCGGCCGCCGGCACGATGGCCGCGTTGATGTCGCTCATCGCCGTCAGGATCGGCGCGTCGGGCTGCGATAAATGGAACACGACGGTTCCAACGTCCGGCGTGTCGATGCTGGCGATCGACAGGAAGTTGGCGCGGGCGGCGGCGCCTGTCTTCTCGTCCAGGATGCGCTCGAAAGACGCCTTGACGTCGGCCGGAGTTACGGCAGCGCCGTCCTGGAATTTCGCCTTGGGATCGAGCTTGAAGGTCAGCTCCTTGCCGTCCTTGGAGAATTCCCAGGAGGTGGCGATGGCCGGGACGATCTGCAGGCTGGCATCGACCCGCACCAGCGGCTCATAGATCAGCTCCAGGAGCCGCAGCGAGGAAAAGGCCGTCTGCTTGTGCGGATCAAGTCCCGTTGCGTCCTGCGACCAGGCCATGTGCAGCGTCGCCGCCTGCGTCGAGACCGTGGCGATGCCGAGCATGGCTGCCAGCGTGATGCCCGACAGCAGCTTTCTTGTGAGGTGAACCATTCTCGTCTCCCATCTTTGCTTGAACCCGATGCCCTTGCAGTTTCTGCGGACCGCTTCCAAGGCACACGCGCTTTGGAGCATCGGCCCAGTCTATGCGGCTTCGCGCCGACTTGTGTAAAGCAGCTTCACGCCGTCTGGTCTCAAGCGCCTTCATGCGTCTCGTCGCTGATTGCCTTTCGCAGGAAACCCCTTGCCTTGGCGAGGGCTGCGCGCGCCTCCTCGACCTCAAGCCCGGTGATGGTCAGCAGGATCGCCAGCTTCACGTCGTTGTCGGTCCGGCCGAGCGCCTGGCGCGCCTGCGCCGCCGTGCAGCCTGTGGTCTGCATCACGATCCTGGTTGCCCTGGCGGCCAGTTTCCTGTTGGACGGATTAAGGTCCACCATCAGGTTCTGGTAGCTCTTGCCGATGCGGATCATCGAGGCCGTGCTCAGCATGTTGAGCACCAGCTTCTGCGCCGTTCCGGATTTCAGCCGCGTTGAGCCGGTCAGCACCTCGGGACCGACGACAGGCGAGATGGCGATGTCGGCAATGCCCGCTATGGTCGATGCCGGATTGCAGGACAGGGCGACCGTCGTTGCTCCCACCTGCTTGGCATAGTTCAGCCCGCCGATCACATAGGGCGTGCGCCCACTGACCGCGATGCCGACCACCACGTCGTCCGGAGTGAGCTTGATGTCCTGCAAGGCCCTGGCGCCCCTCTTGGGATCATCCTCGGCCCCTTCGGTCGAGCGCACCAGCGCGTCGGGCCCGCCGGCGATCAGGCCAACGACCATGCCTTTCGGCACGCCGAAAGTGGGCGGACATTCCGAGGCGTCGAGCACGCCCAGCCGGCCGCTGGTGCCGGCGCCCATATAGATAAGCCGAGCGCCTTTCTGGAAGGCGAGGACGATGCGGTCGACCGCGGCCGCGATGTCCGGCAGCACCTTTTCGACCGCTGCCGGAACCACCCGGTCCTCGTCGTTGATCTTGCGCAGCACATCGATCGTCGGCAGCAGGTCGATGTCCATGGTCCGCGGATTCCGGCCTTCGGAAACCAGCCGGTCCAGCTCGGACATCAAACCTTGCTCGCTCATCCCAGTGCTTTCAAATCAGTCCAGTGCTTTCAAATCAGTGCTTTCAAAAATCAGGCCGCTCAGCCTGTTCGGAAGTGGTTCCTCTTTGGCTCCGGCACACGCGTATTTCGTTATGCTACCCCGTTTCGTTAACGTCTTAGAATTCAATATTCGTTCCGTCAACGGAAAGATGGAATAAATTATTCCTGCCGCGCTAACGCTTGCCGAGCGACCTGCGGGCAAGAATGATCGCCCCGGAAACCGCGTCGCCATCGGCGGCTTTCAGGCGCCGGCGAACGTCGGGTGCGAGCCATGGTTCGAGTGGACTGGCGAGCCCGCCCAGCAGGGCCACGCGCGGCGCGCCTTTTTCGAACAGAACCCGCACCAGCGTGTCGATCTGTTCGGCGGCCTTTTGCACGATGCGCCGCCCTGCCGGATCGCCTTGGTCGGCGTGGCGCATCACCATCGGCGCCAGGGCCGCATAGTCGGTGGCGCTGGCGCGGTCCATCCAGGCCACGGCTTGCATCGGGTCGTTCTCGAAACGCTGCATGACTTCCGCCAGCAGTGCCGTGCGCTCATGCCGGCCGTCATGGGCGCGCAACGCCAGCTGCACGGCCTTCAGCCCGAGATCGGCGCCGCTGCCTTCGTCGGAGATCGGAAAGCCATAGCCTCCGGCGCGCAGGTCGCGGCCCTCGACGAAGCCGAGGCCGATCGAACCGGTGCCGGCGATGACGATGGCGCCGTCCTGGCCCGAATGCGCGCCGAGGCAGGCGGCGACGCCATCGCTGACGAAATCGATGCTGGCAAAGGGATGCGCGATCGCCCGCAGCGCCTCCAGCGCGCCCTTGCGGCCGATCCCGGCAAGGCCGATGCCGGCGTGAATCCGGGCGCTTTCCGCCGCGCCGAACCCTGCCTCCTCGATCGCCGCGCCAAAAGCCTTGGCAACCGACGCCCAGGCCGTATCGATGCCGAGCCGCGTCGACGCCGGACCGGAGAGGCCTTGTCCCAGCACGGTTCCCTCGGCATCCTCGACGCGGGCGCGACAGCCGGTTCCGCCGCCGTCGACGCCGAGAAAATAATCGGAGCGGCCGTTGTTCATGCGCTCAGCCGCTCGATGTCGGCGCCGCACAGACGCAGCTTGCGGTCCAGTTGCTCATAGCCACGGTCGAGATGATAGACCCGGTTGATGGTCGTCTCGCCCTCGGCGACCAAGGCCGCCAGCACCAGCGACACCGAGGCGCGCAAATCGGTGGCCATGACTTGCGCGCCATGCAGTTTCTCGCCGCCGCGCACCAGCGCGGTGGTGCCTTGCAGCTTGATGTTGGCGCCGAGCCGCATCAGTTCGGGAACATGCATGAAGCGGTTCTCGAAAATGGTTTCGCGCAGCAGCGACGCGCCCTGCGCGCAGCACATCAGCGCCATGAACTGCGCCTGGAGATCGGTCGGAAAGCCCGGATAGGGTTCCGTCGTGACGTCGGCGGCCTTGAGCGGCCGCTCGCGCGACACGATGAGCCCGCGGTCGCCCGGCCAGACGCCGACGCCGGTCGCCTCCAGCAGTTGCACCACCGAGGCCATGTGCTCGAGCCGGGCATGCGTCAGTTCCAGTTGCCCGCCGGTGATCGCCGCGGCGATGGCATAGGTGCCGGCCTCTATCCGGTCCGGAATGATGTCGTGCCTGGCCGCGCGCCAGTCCGTGTCGCCGGCGATCAGGATGCGATGTGTGCCGGCACCTTCGACACGCGCGCCCATCGCGTTGAGGCAAGCCGCGAGGTCGGCCACTTCGGGCTCGCGCGCCGCGTTGAGGATTTCGGTTTCGCCCTTGGCCGTGGTCGCCGCCATCATGGCGGTTTCCGTCGCCCCGACCGACGGCGAGCTCAGGACGATGCGCGTGCCGGTGAGCCCGTTCGGCGCCGAGGCGACGATCAGCCCGTTCTCGATGGCGATGCGGGCGCCCAGCGCCGCGAGTGCGGCGACATGCATGTCGACCGGCCGCGCGCCGATAGCGCAGCCGCCAGGCAGCGAAACCCGCGCATGGCCGAAACGGGCGAGCAGCGGCGCCAGCACCAGCACCGTCGCGCGCATCTTTCTGACGGTGTCGTAGGACGTCTCCCTGGAAACGGCGGCACGGGTGTCGATCGTCGCGGCATGGGCCGATCGCGTCACCTCGGCGCCGTGCAGCCGCACCACGCCGAGCATGTTCTCGACGTCGGTCACATCGGGCAGGTTGGTCAGTTCGAGCGGGTAGGGGCTTAGCAGCGCCGCCGCGATCTGCGGCAGAGCGGCGTTCTTGGCGCCCGATATGGTGACCGCGCCTTGCAGTCTTTGCCCGCCGACGATGCGCAGTCTGTCCATGGCTGAAACCTTGTGCGCCGGGCCGCGTCCGGGCGCGGCGCTCTCGAAAGCTGTTCCCGAGCTCAATCCGGCCCGCTTGAGAATTAATTCCGCGTTCTTGGCTGTCAATCGAAATTGGAATAAATTATTCCTTGGCCGTGCGGCTGGACGCCAAAGCGCAAGGGGGATCATGTCCGTTCTGAACAGGATCAATGCCAAGCTCGACGGCATGGCGCCCGGCGATCGTGAGATCGGCCAGTACATCGTCGAAAATCCCGAGGAGATGCTGCGGCTGTCGACGGCTGCTCTTGCGGCTGAGATCGGGCGCAGCCAGTCGAGCGTCGTCAAATTCAGCCAGAAGCTCGGCTATGCCAGCTACCAGGAGCTCAAGCTCGCCGTCAGCGAAGCCAAGGCGCGGGAATGGCAGGTGCCGGCCGGTATGATCCACGGTTCGATCGAGGTCGGCGACGGCTACCAGGTCATCCTGAAGAAGCTGATCGGCAGCAAGCTTCTGTCGATGGAGCGGACCGTCGCCGCCAACAGCGAGCGGATCATCTCCAGGGCGCTGGAATTGCTGGATGGTGCGCGCCGCATACATCTGGCCGGCGTCGGCGCCTCCTCGCTGGTGGCGCGTGATTTCTCCTACAAGCTGATGAAGCTTGGCCGCAATGTGCTGCATGACAGCGACAGCCATATCCAGATGGCCAATGCCTCGACGCTCGGGCCTGACGATGTGCTGTTCGCGCTCTCCCATTCGGGCGCCAGCATCGAAACCTTGCGCATCGCCGAGCTCGCCCGCAAGCGCGGCGCCATGGTGATCGCCGTCACCGGCCTGCACGACAACCCACTGGGCCGCGTTGCCGATATCTGCCTCTACACCATCGCCGACGAGGAGCGTGCGCGCTCATCGTCCATCACCGCGCGCGATGCGCAGCTGACGCTGACCGACCTTCTGTTCATCCTCATGGTGCAAAAGCAGCCGGACGCCAATGACTACGTCCACAACAGTGAGGCGGCGGTCTCGGTGCTGAAGGCCGAACGGTCTTCCTAACATGCCCGGACCGCGTCAGCCGTGGCGCGGCACGCCCTTGGCAAGCAGGTAGACGAGATACGGCCCGCCAAGCAGTGAGGCGAACAGGCCGACAGGCAGTTCGTACGGGAATGCCGCCATGCGCGACAGCCAGTCCGATATGGTCATCAGCAAGGCGCCCAGAAGCATCGCCCCGGCAAGATGAATGCGTGCGCGCCAAAAGCCGAGGAACCGGGCAAGGTGTGGCGCGATCAGGCCGACGAAGCTCAACGGGCCGACGATCAAAGCGGCCAGCGCGGTCAGGAGCGCGCTGACGACGACCAGCATCAGCCGCCCGCCGGCTACGGGCACGCCAAGTCCGCGCGCACTGTCGGCCCCGAGCGGCAGGATGTCCAGCCAGCGCGCGGCAAGAAAAAGCGGCGGCGTCAGTGGCAACAGGCAGGCCAGTGCAACGGATGCGTCCAGGGCGGTCGCCTGGCCGGTCGAGCCGCTCAGCCAGCGCAACAGCATATAGGACTGTGCATTGCCCATCGCGATCGTCGCGGTGATCAGCGCGCTACACAGCGCGCTCATGGCAATGCCGGCAAGCAGCAATCGGTCGGCGCCGAACTTTGCCTTGGCGGCGATGGCCAGCATGGCGGCCAGTGCCGCCAGTGAGCCCGCGGCCGAGCCGGCGAGCTGCCAGCCAAGCCCGGCCGTTGCGCTGACCGTCAGCACGGCGGTCAGGCCGGCGCCCGCGCCGGTGCCGACGCCAAGCACTTCGGGGCTCGCCAGAGGGTTGCCGGTAACGCGCTGGATGACCACGCCCGCCGCCGCGAGCATCGCGCCGGCGGCCGCGGCCACGCCGACACGCGGCGCGCGCCAGGAGACGAGATCGGCCAGCAGGTCGCAGCCGGCGATCGACCACCCTGCCGGTCCACGCCCGACGACGAGAGCCAAGGCGGCGGCGGCAAATGTGAGCGCAAGCAGGACGAAGATGATGAGCCATGGCCGGCGAGCCTTGCGCGGTGCCGCGCCATTGGAACCGAGATGCGGCCATTCGAACATGCGCAGCCTCGGCAACAGCCACAGCAGCAGTGGGCCGCCCAGAAGCGCGGTTCCCGCGCCGGTCGGAATGCGCTCGCCGCCGGCTCCGGCGGCGAGCTGGACCAGCCCGTCCGTCAGCCACAGCAGTACTGCGCCGATCAGCGGCGCGGCGACCAGCTTCTGCCGCAGGGTGCGCGCGCCCGAAAGCGTGGCGAGCGCCGGCGCGGCAAGGCCGACGAAACCAATGACGCCGATCTGCGCCGCGACCGTCGTTGCCATCCACACCGCAAGCGCGATGATGAGAAAGCGGCTGGTGTGGCGGGCAACGCCAAGGCCGCGCGCCGAGGCGTCGTCGAGGCCAAGGATGGTCAGCGGCCGCAGCAGCATCAGCGCCGCGGCGGCGCCGGCCGCCAGCCTGATCGTCAGGGCGATAGCCGGTTGCCAATCCTGCTGCACCAGCGACCCGCCGCCCCAGATGAACAGCGAGAACAGGTAGTCGCCATTGGCGAGGATCAGCGCGGCGCTGACGGAACTCGCGGTCAGCGCCACCATCATTCCGGCGAGCACGACCGACACCGGCTCCAGCCCGCGCCGCCAGGTCAACGCGAGCACGAGCAGCACAGCGGCGGTGCCGCCGGCAAAGGCGACCAGCCCTTGCGACCGCTCCATCAGCAACGGCGCGTAAAGCGAGGCGAGCGTCATGGCCAGTTGCGCGCCGCCCGAAATGCCGAGCGTCGATGGTTCCGCCAGCGGATTGCGCAGCACATGCTGCAACAGCAGGCCGGACAGGCCGAGCACGGCCCCCGCCAGCACCGCGACGAAGGCGCGCGGCAGCGAGCTGTAGAACAGGATGACATGGCGGAGATCGTCCGGCACCGATGCCGGCTGCTGCATGCCGACGCGCCATGCGAACAAGAGTGCGGCCAGCCCCGCGAGCAGGCCCCACAGGATAATGGGCGACAGCGCGCCGCCGATGGTGCGGTGAGGTATCTCGCTTCGGGCCACAGCGCGCTCCGTCACGAAGCATGACCCGCAAGCGCCGCCGTCGCCAGCCGCGCGAAGCGGCGCGCCGACGGCAGGCAGCCGAAATGGTTGATCGCTTCGAGCACCGCGACGCGGCCTTTGCTCACGGCCGGCAGCGCGTTCCACAACGCATTGGTGGGAAGCGAGCGCCCGACATCCGCCGGCAAGGGCGAGACGATCAGGATGGAGGCCTCGGGCACCCGCGCCAGCGCCTCCAGGCCAACGGGTGCTGCCGCGCTGTAACTTGTCTCTTCGGACCAGGCATTGACCAGGCCGAGCCGCGTGAGCACGTCACCGAACATGGAGTCCCGGCCGAAGGCGCGGAAGTGCCTGGAGTCGCCGAGGCTGATGACAAAGACCGGCCGTGCGGACCTGGTTGGCATGGCGGCGCGACGCCGCGCTATGTCGTCGGCGGTTTCGTCGACGTAACGCTTCGCTTCGGCCGGTCGTCCGAGCTTTTCGCCCAGGGCCAGCGTCGCTGCCTCGGCGAGTGCGTAGGGCGGCACTCCGGCCTCGTAGACGGTTTGCGCGAACACCGGCGCGATGCGCTCCAGAATCGGGCGTTGGTACTCGTAGAAATTGGAGATGACGATCAGGTCCGGCGCGACGATGCGCAACAGCTCGTAGTTGGGCGTGCCGCGCAGTCCGAGATCGGTCACGGATTGGGGAATTGCAGGCTCGACCGCAATCCTGCGGAACTGGATCAGTTCGGCCGCCGCCGCCGGCTCGATGCCGAGCGCCAGAAGCGTTTCCAGCATGCCCCAATCGATCGCGGCAACATTTGTCGTCGTAGTCCTGCCGGCAACCGGCGGCAGCAAGGCCGCGGCCGTTAGCGCAAGCACCTGCCGTCTGTTGGGCGGATGGATCATCGCCGGCGGGTTCGGTCCATGATTACCAACTCGTGTGCGCCTTCAGCTTGAAGGAGCGGCCTTCGCCGTAGGAGCAGGTGAGCGTTGTCTGGCAGCTCGACACATAGGTCTTGTCGAAAAGGTTGGTGATGTTGAGGTCGACGCCCCAGTTCTCCTTCTCGTAGCCGAGCTTCAGGTCGGCCAGCGTCACCGCCGGAACCTTCGCCGTATTCTCATTGTCTGCCCATGAGGAGCCGATATAGCGCAACCCGCCGCCAATCGAGATGCCGTCATACCAGTCGCCACGGAAGGTGTAATCGACCGATGCGGAAGCCATCACTTCCGGCACGATGAAAGGCGTCTTGCCGATGAGCGCCGGGTTGGCGTCCTTGGTGATGTCGATGTCGTAAGCTGTGAATGCACCGGTAACCCGGAAATCCTCCGTCACGTTCACCTTGCCTTCGAGTTCGACGCCGCGTGAACGCACCTCGCCGGTCTGCATCTGGGTGAAGGGAGTGACATTCGACGGCACGTTCTGGCGGGTCAGGTCGAACAGCGACAGGGTGAACAGGCCATCGATAAAAGTCGGCACGTATTTCACGCCGACTTCGTATTGCGTGCCCTCTTCCGGCTTGAACAGATTGCCCATCGCATCGGTGCCGATGATCGGATTGAAGAAGGTGGCGATGCTGGCATAGGGGGTTACGCCGTTGGCAAACTCATAGGCCAGGCCGGCGCGGCCGGAGAAATCGCCAACCGTGCTGCTCTGCGTGCTGGAGCCCGCCGAGTAATAGGTCGGGCGGTTGTCGGCTTCGAGCCAGCCACGGTCGTAGCGGCCGTTCAGCGTCACCAGCCAGCCGTCGCCGAAGCGCATTTGATCCTGTGCATAGAAGCCAAGCTGTTTCTGCGTCAGGTCCTGATTGAGATAGCTGACGCGAGGTGTCAGCGGCGAACCGTACACCGGATCGAAAGCGTCGATTGGATTGTCATAATTGGGATCGTAGAGGCCGGACGACTGTACCTGGTCGATGTTGTAATATTTGAAATCGACGCCAGCGAGGATCGTATGTTCGATCGCTCCGGTCGCCACCTTGCCTTCGATCTGGTTGTCGGCGAGGAACGTCTTGGCCGTGGTGTCATGATCGAAATTGATCCGCGCCAGCTCGGTCGGCCCTCCGATCGTTGACCAGCCGTTCGGATAGACGCTGACCTCGTTGATGTCGGCGGCGGTGAAACGGGCGCTGGAGCGAACGGTCCAGTCATTGTCGAACGTGTGCTCGAACTCGTAGCCGAGGGAGCCCTGTTCGCGCTTGTAGAGATCGATGCTCGGCTCCGTGAAGTTCGCATCGGGATCGATGCGGCCATAGTTCACGCCGCCGACAATGTGATCGACCACGGTGCCATCATAGGGCAGGAAGCTGCCGCCATTATGGTTCTCGTCGATGTGGCTGTAATTGGCCAGTATGGTTAGCGTGGTCGCTTCGTCTGGCTTCCAGCTAATGCTCGGCGAGATGAAGCCGCGCCAGCCGTTCTGCAGGTCGCTGTAGGTATCGCCGCCGGCGACCTTGCCCGTCATCCGGTAGCTGACCGTGCCGTTGCTGGCGACATCGCCGATGTCGAAGCCGAGATAGACATTGCCGGCATCGTTGATGCCGGTTTCGACATAGCGCGTGCGTTCGAAATCCGGGCGCTTGCTGACATAGTTGACCAGGCCGCCCGGATTGCTGCCGCCATAAAGCACCGAGGCCGGCCCCTTCAGCACTTCGATGCGCTCAAGGCCGAAGCTGTCGACATAGAAACCGCCGAAACCATAACTGAACAGCTGGAGGCCATCCATGTAGGTGCCGGTGGCCATTGCATCGAAGCCGCGAATGTACATCCAGTTGGTGTCGCTGTCGGGACCGAAGGGTTGGGCAAAGACGCCGGCGGTGTAGCGCAGCGCCTCGTCAGCTTTCTGTGCACCCTGATCCTCGATCTCCTGCCGTCCGACCACTGAGACGGATTGCGGGACCTCCTTGATGTCGGTCGCTGTCTTGGAGCCGGTTCTGGTTGTCTTGGCGACGACGCCGTCGACCGGCCCGGTCGCGCTGTCTCCGGCCTCGCCCTCGACCACGACCGGTTCGAGCTGGGTGCTGGATTGCGCCGTCTGCGCGAACGCCGGCATTGGCGGGATCGTCGCGGCAGCGGCGACGCCAGCCGCCAGAAGCGCCTTGATCCGGTAAATTCTGCTCATCAGGAAAGTCCCCGCCTGTCGTCGTTGAGATACTTGATGGTTTACCTCAACTTATCAACGGGTCATTGGACTGATTTGGGCGGCTTGTCCATTCTTGTCCAAACCACTGATATCGCGGTGCCGTGTTGCGGAAATGTCACCGGCGGCCGGCGCTCTTCATCCACGCACCCGGGGTCAATCCGACCACGGACTTGAACACGCGGGTAAGGTGCGCCTGGTCGAAGAAGCCGGTGGCCTGGGCGATGTCGCCAAGCGAGGCAGCCTCATGCGCCATCATCGCCTTTGCCCTGTCGATCCGCGCCTGCATCTGCCAGCGATGCGGCGGCACGCCCGTTGCTGCCTTGAAGGCATGGCTCATCGCGGTTTCGGACAGGCCGGTCAGCGCGGCAAGATCAGCAAGGCGGATCCTGTCCAGGCAGTGGGCGTCGATGTAATCCGTGACGAGGCGCAGTTTGCGGCGGGGCAGGGGCGACCGGCGCCTGGCGGCACTTGGCCGGTCTATCTGGAAAAGGGATGCGAACAAGGCGTTGAGCAGACCTTCGCCATAAAGATCATGCAGGTTCCACTCGCTGCCGCATTCAGCGGCGATAAGCGCGGCAAGCGTAGCGATCCGATCATCGCGAAACTGGAGGCGCGATATCTGCAAGGCATCGCGATCGAGGCTGCGGCCGAAGCGGCGGGTCAGTGTCGCCGCGTCGAAATGAAGGTCGAGATGCCTGATCCGTTTGAGTCCTTCGACGCGGCCGCGGATCGGCACCCCGGCCGGTATATAGGCTATGGAAAACGCCTGGTTGTGGCGGCGCGGTTCGCCCTGGGCGCCTTCGACGACGAAGGCACCGTCGCCGTCGATATCGAGAGCGACGAACAGCCGGGGGTCGGGAGAGACGTAATAACCCTCGGCATTGTCACCGCATGAGACATCCCAGAGGTCGGCGACGACGCCGTCCCAGACGTGCCATTTCAGCTCGCCGATCACGGCAAATCCCTGAATCCGGCTCTCCATGCGCGCGACGAAGGTCAATTCTGCTTATCCCGGGCATAAACATGATAGAAAAGATCATGTTTATGCCCGGTCAGCGACAGCACCGCAAGCCCTTGCGTTCGAAGGTCGTGCTGAACCGACGCCGCTGCTGTCGGTCAGCGCAGCCTCAGACGCTTTCGAGATAGGTCTCGATCTCGAAGTCGCTGACGTTGAGCGCGAACGTATTCAGTTCCTGGCGTTTGCAGGCGATGAAAGAGTGGCGCAGGATCGCCGGGAAGATCTCCGCCACATGCGTCCCGCTTTCAAAGGCCGCGATCGCGGATGCCCAGTCCGGCGGCAACTTGGCCGGGGCAAGGCCTTGCCCATCATTCCCGGTTGGGTCGCCCGGTGACATCTGCCTTTCGATGCCGACCAGTGCCGCGCCCAGTATGGCGGCAAGCACAAGATAGGGATTGGCGTCCGCTCCCGACACGCGATGCTCGATCCGGCGCGCACCAGTCGGGCCGCCGGGAATGCGGATCGCGACCATGCGGTTCTCGTAACCCCAGGCGACGGCGGTCGGCGCGTAGGATCTCGGCCGGAGCCTGCGGTAGGAGTTGAAATGCGGCGCGAACACCAGCGTGCTCTCGGCCATCGCCGCCAGCAGTCCGCCGACAGCGTGGCGCATAATGCCGGAGCCCTGGTCGGTGCCGTCGTCGAAGACGTTGCGCCCGTTGGCGTCGACAAGGCTGAAATGGACGTGGAAGCCGTTGCCGGCTCGGTCGCCATAAGGCTTGGCCATGAAGCAGGCGGCAAAGCCGTGCTTGCGGGCAATGCCCTTCACCGTGCGCTTGAACAGGACGGCGTCGTCGGCCGCCCGCAGCGCGTCCGCGACATGGTTCAAATTGATCTCGAACTGGCCGACGCCGTTCTCGGCAATGGCGGTATCGACGGGAATGCCTTGTGCTCGGCAGGCTTCGTAGATGTCGTGGATGAAGGCCTCGAAGTCGTCGATCTCGTCGATTGACAGTGCCGCGTCGGAATCCAGACGCCGCCCGGTGACCGGCGAGACAGGCCCGACCGGTCGCTGCGATTGCGGGTCGACAAGATAGAATTCGAGCTCGGTGGCGGCCACAGGCGTCAGGCCCAAAGCCTTGTAGCGGTCGAGGATACGGGCCAGTGCCCGCCGGGGATCCCCGAGATACGGTGCGCCGCCTTCGTCGGCGAGCCAGAGCGGGATGAGGGCGGTCGGATGCGCCGTCCAGTTCACCGGAAGGATGCCGCGGCCTGTCCATTGGCACAATCCGTCTGCGTCGCCGGTCGAGAACACCAGCGCGTTGCCTTCGATATCCTCGCCCCAGATGTCCAGCCCGATCAGCGAATAGGGCATGCGCAGCTTGCCTTCCAGTGCCTTGCGCGCCTGCTCGACGGGGATGCGCTTTCCCCGCATGATGCCGTTGAGGTCGCACACCGCGGCCCTCAGGCTCTGGATGTCGTTTCGGCTCTCAAGCCAGCTCAGAACGTCCGCAATTGCATCGCCCAATTTCCAACCTCTGGTTTCGAAGGTGCCCGAGCCCTGATCGGCCGCGCTGTCCCTGGTAAAAATGGCTTGTGAGTTTTCGGGATCCATAGCTGGCCGCAGCCGGATGTTTCCCTATTTATTCAAGTCATTAGCTGGGATGTCGGGAGGCATTTCAAAACCAGTTGCGCGATCTGCGACCGAAACATAGAGGCAAGAGCGTGGAAAGCCAAGGCTCGGCATCGGGCTTGTCGTAAGCACATGAGTTGTCCGGATTAGGTAGCACGTGAGTTGTCCGGTTTTATCGCCAGCGGATGGAGGCTGGG